>CALSRE010000001.1:0-495000 GCA_943788675.1 uncultured bacterium | reverse complement strand
TCTAAGCCAACCTCCTAGCTGTCTGGGCGATTTGACATCCTTAAATCACTTAGTATAGATTTTGGGACCTTAGATGTTGGTCTGGGTTGTTTCCCTCTCGGCTAAGAAGCTTATCCCCCCTAGCCTCACTGCTAAAGATCATGTATCCGGTATTCGGAGTTTAGTTGGGTTTGGTAAGCTTGTAGGCCCCCTAGTCCATCCAGTGCTCTACCCCCGGTACACTACTTTAACGCTGTCCCTAAAGACATTTCGACGAGAACCAGATATCTCCGAGTTTGATTAGCCTTTCACTCCGATCCACAGATCATCCCCTAAATTTTCAACTTTAGTGGGTTCGGTCCTCCATTTCATGTTACTGAAATTTCAACCTGTCCATGGATAGATCACCCGGTTTCGGGTCTAGCGCATGATACTGATTCGCCCTGTTCAGACTCGGTTTCCCTTCGGCTCCGTATTTAACAATACTTAACCTAGCAGCATACGACTAACTCGCTGGCTCATTATGCAAAAGGCACGCCATCGTTCAGCAAGCTGAACTCTGACCGCTTGTAAACACACAGTTTCAGGTTCTATTTCACTATCCTCTCGGATTACTTTTCACCTTTCCCTCACGGTACTAGTTCACTATCGGTTACATGGAAGTATTTAGCCTTACCAAGTGGTCTTGGTAGATTCAAACAGGATTTCACGTGTCCCGTCCTACTCGGGAATTATTAAGACAAGATAAAATGTTTTCACATACAGGACTGTCACCTTCTATGGTTAATCTTTCCAAATTATTTTGTTAACATTTTATTTTTTGACTTGTCAATCCAACTGCAATTGGATTAATAATAACCCCACAACCCTAATACTGCAATATTTGCAGACTTGACACAGTATTAGTTTGGGCTTTTCCCTTTTCGTTCGCCACTACTAGGGGAATCACTTTTGTTTTCTATTCCTAAGGTTACTTAGATGTATCAGTTCACCTCGTTCGCTCTTTTTATCCTATATATTCAGATAAAAGTGTTTTGATATAACTCAAAACGGGTTGCCCCATTCGGAAATCTCCGGATTAACAGTTGTGTGCACCTCCCCGAAGCTTATCGCAGCTTACCACGTCCTTCATCGCCTCCATGTACCAAGGCATCCTCCGTGTGCTCTTAGTAGCTTTTACAAGTTCTTATGACTTGAGTGTTTTAATGATTTCAACATCGTTTAAATAAATATTATTTAAACGATATAATTGAAGATATCACAACATAAAATGATGTGATATTTTCTAAATAATAAAGTAGTAATATAAAATTATTACTTTATTACCCGCGTTAATTTCCAAATTGTCAAATATCTAAAATTTAAATTCTTGTGGAGCTGACAGGGATCGAACCTGCGACCTATTCCGTGCAAGGGAATTGCTCTCCCAGCTGAGCTACAGCCCCAAATTAATGGTGGGCCTACGTGGACTCGAACCACGGACCTCATCCTTATCAGAGATGCGCTCTAACCAGCTGAGCTATAAGCCCCATATATAAACTCTAAAAAGCTATGTAGAACCTTATCAATTAAACCTGTTCGACCGTATCATACTTTATAGTGTTATAAAGCAGATTACTCCCTGAAAGGAGGTGATCCAGCCGCACCTTCCGGTACGGCTACCTTGTTACGACTTAGTCCCAGTTACCTGCCTTACCTTAAACAGCTCCCTCCTTGCGGTTAGGATACCATCTTCGGGTACTGCAGACTTCCATGACTTGACGGGCGGTGTGTACAAGACCCGGGAACGTATTCACCGTAGTGTGCTGACCTACGATTACTAGCGATTCCTGCTTCATGAAGTCGAATTTCAGACTTCAATCTGAACTGGGGACAGTTTTAAAGATTGGCTCCTCCTCGCGGAATTGCAACTTTCTGTACTGTCCATTGTAACACGTGTGTAGCCCTGGGTATAAGGGACATACTGACTTGACATCATCCCCACCTTCCTCCCGGTTATTCCGGGCAGTCTATTTAGAGTCCCCACCATTATGTGCTGGCAACTAAATATAGGGGTTGCGCTCGTTGCAGGACTTAACCTAACATCTCACGACACGAGCTGACGACAGCCATGCATCACCTGTGATAGTGTTTAGAAGCAAGCTTCTAAAGGGATTTCTTTTCAGAAAACTTTCACTAACATGTCAAACCCAGGTAAGGTTCTTCGCGTATCATCGAATTAAACCACATGTTCCACCGCTTGTGCGGGTCCCCGTCAATTCCTTTGAGTTTCAATCTTGCGATCGTAGTCCCCAGGCGGAGTATTTATCGCGTTAGCTACGGCACTGAAAGGGTCGAATCCCCCAGCACCAAATACTCATCGTTTACGGCGTGGACTACCAGGGTATCTAATCCTGTTCGCTCCCCACGCTTTCGTACCTCAGCGTCAGTTTTGAGCCAGAAGGCTGCCTTCGCATTTGACTTTCCTCATGATATCTACGCATGTCACCGCTCCACCATGAATTCTGCGTTCCTCTCTCAAACTCTATTTTAACAGTTTTGAATGCACTTTCTTAGTTAAGCTAAGATATTTAACATTCAACTTTTTAAAACGCCTACGTACCCTTTACGCCCAGTAAATCCGGACAACGCTAGCACCCCTCGTATTACCGCGGCTGCTGGCACGAAGTTAGCCGGTGCTTTCTTGTATGGTACCGTCATTAACGAATGGTATTAACATTCGAAAGATTTCTTCCCATACGACAGAACTTTACATTCCTAAAAACTTCATCGTTCACGCGGCGTTGCTGCATCAGGCTTTCGCCCATTGTGCAAAATTCCTTACTGCTGCCTCCCGTAGGAGTCTGGACCGTATCTCAATTCCAGTGTGGCTGATCATCCTCTCAGACCAGCTACCGATCTTAGTCTTGGTAGGCAATTACCCCACCAACAAACTAATCGGACGCAAACCTATCTCAAAGTGTAAGCCGAAGCCTACTTTAACAACAATGCTCCGAAGAGCCCGCTGCATTATTTGGTATTAGCACTGGTTTCCCAATGTTGTCCCAATCTCTGAGGCAAGTTATTTACGCGTTACTCACCCGTTCGCCAGTTTACTTATTATCCGAAAATAATGTTCTCCTTGACTTGCATGTATCAAGCACGCCGCCAGCGTTCGTCCTGAGCCAGGATCAAACTCTCAATTGTATATTTTAAGTTTGTTTGGTGCCGAAGCACCAAGTTGTCTAACTGCAGGATTAAAAGACAAAGGTTCTACATAGATAAATTTTCAAATAACTTTGCTTGTGTTTTTTTCGACACAAAAGCCCGGTAAATTATAACGCTTTATATGAATTACCAACTAAAATAATAAAAAAAGATTATTTTATTTTTCTTAGAGTAAAATACCGGCAATAGTAGCGGTTAACCAGGATGCAATTGCTCCACCAAACATAGCTTTAGTTACAAGCTTAGCAAGGTCTTTTTTCCTATCTGGTGCCATTGCTCCAATTCCACCCAACTGTATTCCAATAGAAGCAAAATTTGAGAAACCACATAACGCATAAGTTGAAATAATTGCACTTCTTTGAGATATTGCTCCTTCTTGAATTAAAGTTTGTAAATCTCCATATGCAACTAACTCAGTTAAAACAATCTTCTTACCCATCAACATTCCGACAAGTTGTGCTTCATTCCATGGTACACCCATAGTCCAAGCCAATGGGCGAAAAACTATTCCAAAAATTTCTTCCATTGATGTGCCTGCAAATGATAAAAAATAATTGACCATGGCGACAAATGAAATAAACGCAATTAACATTGCAGCAATATTAGCTGCAAGCTTTAATCCATCTGTTGCACCATTGCTAAGAGCCTCCATTGCATTGATATTGGTTTGTTCAATATTAATATTAACATCACCCATTGTTTTTGATTCCTGTGTTTCAGGATAAATTATTTTTGCAACAACCAATGCCGCAGGGGCTGACATCACAGATGCTGCTAATAAATGTCCAGCTATACCGGGAATATCAGTTAACCATGAAACATAAATAGCTAGCACTCCCCCTGATACCGTAGCAAAACCTCCAGTCATCACTGCCATTAGTTCTGAATTGGTCATCTTTCCAACAAAAGGTCTCACCATCAACGGAGATTCAGTTTGACCAAGAAATATATTTCCTGCAACACTCAATGTTTCCGACCCGCTGGTTCCAAGAGATTGTTGCATTCTTTTAGCAATAAATTTTATGACTGACTGTAAAATTCCATAATGATATAACACTGCTACAAGGCTTGAAAAAAAGATAATTGTAGGTAATGTTGAAAAAGCAAAATTAACTAAACCGGGATGAAATCCAACTCCATCTATATAAGATCTAAAAAGAAAATCTGATCCTGATGAAGAAAAACTTATCAATATATTTATAGATGTATCTAAAAAAGAAAAGATTGGTGCACCAAAAGGAGTTTTAAGAATGAATAATGCAAATAAAAGCTGAAAAATTAGACCATAAACTACAGTTTTATAATTAATTGCATTTTTGTTTTCAGATAATAGGTAAGCAATTGCTAATAAAGTAAATAAACCGAGAACGCCAAGAAAACTACTCATAAATTTTATTGATTAGAAGCTCCCTCAAGTTCAGATGTCTTTTGGTCTTTTTCTTTAATCATAGAATGCTCTTTTAGCATTTCAATAATTTTTTGATCTAATAAGTCATCTGCTAACTTATTTTTATTAGATTCTTTTTTATAGAATCTTTCAATTTCAGCTTTCTGAGTTTCATTTTTATCTAAAGCTTCTTTAATAAAATCATTCACTTCGTCTGTTGATACCGATAGCTCTTGATGTGAAATAATTGCTTTTCTAAGCAAGAACCATTTTAAATTATTTTCAGCAAATAACTGATACTGCTCTTTGATCTTACTGTCATCCATTTCAGGAGAATTTTGATTTTGTTTTACCTCGCTAACAATATTATTAAGATAATTTTCTAACATAGATAATGGAAGTATAGGATTAATAAGCTTAACAAACTCGTCTATTAAAGAAGAATTAAACATTTCGTCAGATTTTCTTTGATATTCACTATCAATACTTTTTCTAACATTACTTTTCCATTCTGTAACACTTTTACAATTTGGATCCATCTGTTTTACAAAATCATCGTCTAGAACTGGAGGAACCCTTCTTTGAATTGTATCAATGGTGAATTCGTAATTTTTTTCTCCATCTCCCATATCGATTGTAATTTTTACAGAATCACCAACATTTTTTGACTTAAAGGATTCAGCTTTATCTTCAATGAAAGGGTCTTGCCCTATAGCAATATATTTTTTTTCTTTTTTGCCAATAATAGGAATTCCTGATTCATCCAACTCTTGCATATCAACAATTAAAAAATCTCCATCTTTAGAATTTTTTTCAATTTGTTCAGCCTTAGCTTGAGAATTCATAATATTGTCAATTGTTTTATCTACTTCTTCATCGTTAGATAGAAATTTAATTTTTTCTACTGAAACCATATTTTTTTTGAATTTTGGTAAACTCAATGAAGGCTCTATTTCAAATTCAGATTTAAAAGAAAGGTCTTTTTCATAGGAAAAATCAATATCTTTTAGCTGTGCTTGATTAATTGGAGTTAATTTTTCTTCTTGGAGAGCCATCAAGTAATATTTTTCACAAAAATCTTGTACAAAACCCATTTCAACCGAATGAATATATTGTGACATTAAAATATTTTCTGGAATCTTACCTTTTCTAAAACCTGGTAATTTAATTTCTTTAGCAACTTTCTTTTTTGCAGAATTAAAGTCTTCTTTGATGTCAATCCACTTAGCACTAATAGCTAGCTCATAAGTAAAGTCATTTATTTTTTTGGATTTAACTTTAAGATTCATTGTTTTAACCTATATGTACAACCTTCAATCGTTTTCATAAATGTTTCTAATTGATTATTAGTACAAATTAAATCTTCCACAGGCTCGTATGAATCAGACGGATATGAATCTGGGTCATATTCTCTTAAAAAATTTGATTCAAATTTGATGATCATGTCATCAAGAACTTGTTTATGAAGATTTTTTCCTCTAAGAAAATTTAGCTGAAGATTAATTTTTCCGTTTGAAGACAATCTAAAAAGTGGTAGAAGACCATAATCTGACTCACAACGGAAAGTCATTGTTCCAAAGTCTTCCCCATTACCCCAACTTATCTCATCGGATATTTTTTCAGAAAAATTTACTAGTTCAATACAATTCATTGCGACATCATTCTCGCAAGAATGATTCAAGTGCTCGATAAACGTTTTTTTTGACCATTTTGACATACTTTACACCTCCAATACAAATAAATTTAGTATGATTTTGACCAAGAATTTACGATTCTTGTTTAGGAATTAAAAACTATATTTTACTTTTTATAAATTAATTCCTCAGAGGCTTACCAGTTTTCAAGAAATGTGTTATCCTATCTTGCGTCTTTTTCTCACCAGCAAGTGACATAAAAGCTTCTCTTTCAATATCTAAGACATATTGTTCATCAACTTTAGACATTATTCCGCCTTTTTTACCACCACTTATAACAAAGGCGGTTTTCGATATAACATGTTTATCATGATCTGAAACATCTTTCATAAATTTTGCCTGTAAATCAAATGTTGTTCTCAAGGTTTGTCCTGGCAAAGTTAAGTCATCTCTATATTTTGGAGGTTTGTAACCATTATCAGAAAGCTCTAGTACTTTCTTTTTACCTAAGGCAAGTAAATGTTCAGAATTCATGCTTATAGAATCAGAATTTCTTAACCAGCCTTTATTTAAAGCATCAGTTGCACTTTTTGAAACGGTGAGTGGATTAATTAACTTTAATGCGTCTGTTCCTAATTTTATATTGAAATTTTTTGCATTATTATTTTCAATAAGATTTAGAATAACTCTTAAATGACCTCCAGCGCCTGGAATAAGTCCTTGAATAGCCTCAACAAGTCCTGCATATAACTCACCTGCAGCAATCGTATGCGCAGAACAAGCATAAAATTCAAACCCTCCGCCTAAAGCTAAGTTAAATGGACATGTAACTACCGGATATTTAGAATGTCTTATTCTTTGGGTTACTGCTTGCATTTCTTCAACCCCAGCATCCATTAAATGTAGATTTCCAGAATCTATTGCAATCTTAAAATCATTCACATTTGCACCAGCGCACCAATTTTTACCATGATGTCCTAAAACAAGACCTTTATATTTTCCTGTTTCTAAAAGATCCAAGGCATCTTTTACAATACCAACCATAGATCTATCAATCGGGTTAAAAGCAGGAACAAATATTGAATGAAATTCAACATTTAAAACACCATCACCAATATCATGAATACTAGCACTCCAATCCCTTTTAAGCAAAGTTTTCGAGTCCTTAAATAAATTAAGATTTAAAGTTTTATCACTTGAATTATGCACTAACACTTTCTTATTAACAGGGCAATAGTATGTTAATTCTCCATCAATGATTTCATAGAATGATTTTCTACCCGATTTAAGCATTTCATCTACCCAGGAAGGAACTTTTCTATTTTCTTCTTTCATCTTATTAACTGATTTTTCAACACCAATAGCATCCCATGCATCGAATATTCCTATATCTCTTGCAAAGCCCCACCTCATAGCATTATCTATTTCAATAATACTATCTGCTATTTCAGGAATTAACTCAGCTGTATAGGTAAACATAGGCGCATTAACCTCCCATAAAAACTTAGCTCCGACATCATCAAGATATGTAATAGCAGCTAATCGTTTTTTAAGATCTTTAATAGGTTTACCTACTCTAATTGTATCAAACATTCTCTTCTTTGTTGGAGAATATTCCATAGTATCAAAGTCAAGTGATAAAATTTCCTTACCTTCTTTTTTATACCATCCTTGACCAGATTTTTGACCCAATCTTCCATCTTCAACGAGCTTTACTAGCAGTTCTGGAGCTTTAAATTTTTGTCTTTCTTCTTCGCTTTCGGTTGTAACGCGCTCATACATATTATTTTGAACATTAAGCGCTGTATCTAATCCAACAACATCTTGTGTTCGAAAATATGCGCTTTTTGCGTTACCAACTAAAGTACCATATAGTGCATCAACATCCTCTACTGTCAAACCGTACTCTACTGCCTTATTAAAAGTTAATGTTCCGCTCGCGTTTATTAGCCTATTTCCGATAAATCCTGGAGTATCTTTGGCATGAACAATTCCTTTTCCTAAAGTTGTTTCACCAAAATCTGTAATAGTATTATATACATCATCTGAGGTTTTTGGGCCTTTGACTAATTCTAATAATTTTAAATATCTTGGCGGATTGAAGAAGTGAGCAATTAAAAATCTACATTGAACTTCCTCTGGTAAAACTTCAACAAGATTAGCAAGCGGTATTCCTGATGTATTTGAAGCTAAGATAGTGTCTTCTTTTAAATGAGGAAGAAGATTTTTATAAACAGTATGTTTAATTTCAATCTTTTCTGCAACTGCTTCAATTATCAAATCACAATCACCTAGTTTATCTAAATCATTATCATATGTACAAGGAGTGATAAGTGAACTATTTTTACTTGAAAATAATGGAGCAGGTTTTAATTTAGAAAGGCCTTCAACACCCTTTTTAGCAAGTTCTTCATTGATATCAAACAACAACGATGGAATACCTGCGTTTGCGATATGGCCAGCAATTTGAGCTCCCATAACTCCAGCGCCAAGAACGGCACATTTTTTTATTTCAATACTCATTTTATCCCCTTTTAATAATTGTTGTTATTCCTTGCCCAGTACCAACACACATAGTTGCTAGTCCAGTAGATTTATCTTGCTGCTCTAGGATATTCAATAAAGTTGTTATAATTCTAGTTCCTGATATGCCTAATGGATGACCTAATGCAATAGCGCCACCATTTAAATTAACTTTACTTTCATCCCAATCAGCTTTTCGGATACAATATAGTGCCTGAGCTGCGAAAGCTTCATTTATTTCAACTACATCAATATCATCCATGCTCAATCCAGTATTTTTTAAAGCTTTAGCGGTAGCAGGAATCGGGCCTGATCCGAACATTGTCCAGTTAACCCCAGCAACAGCCCTTCCTTCAATATATGCTCTGATTTTAAGTCCGTTCTTTTTGGCATAATTTTCGCTAGTAATTAACATCGCTGAAGCTCCAATTGAAAATGGGCTACTTGTTGCAGCTGTTACAGTTCCATCAGCTTTGAAAGCAGGTTTTAAAGATTTAATTTTTTCTTTATCTGGATTTCTTGGTCCACTGTCTTTATCAAGAATAGATCCATCTTCAAGAATTATAGGAACAATTTCATTATCAAACTTTCCAGAATCTCTTGCTTCAACAGCTCTTTCGTGTGATCTGAAAGAAAATTCCTCTTGATCTTCTCTTGAAATACTAAGCTCATCAGCTAAAAGTTCTGCTCCTTCTCCCATTGATATATAATAGTCTTCTTCTGCCAACTTTACATTAAAATCAGGAGCAAATCCTCCTTGAGGAATTGTAAACATATCTTCTACTCCTCCAGCAACTCCAACTTCAATATCTCCTGCTTCAATTGCAGAACTAATCATGTGAAGAGATGTCATCGCAGAGCCACAATATCTGTTAATTACATTGGCTGCAGCGGTCTCAGGAATACCAGCAAGAATAGAGGCTCCTCTAGCAACCAACATGCCTGTTGGCCCTTCTGGAAAAGCACACCCTAAAGAAACATCTTCGATATCGTTAATATTTAATGCTTTATTTCTATCAAGCAACCCTTTAATTACTTGCCCTGCAATTTCATCAGGTCTCATGCCAATCAATGGGCTTCCTTTGGTTCCAATTGGGGATCTTACTCCATCTATTATAACTGCTTTATTACTCATTTTTTCCTCCTAAAAGCTTTTTACTGGATAACCGCCAGTTTCTACAACTTTTTCACCTATTATTTTCTTTAAACCAATAGTATCTGTTGATAAAGTTAACCTCTTCTTCAGCACTTCTAGTTTATTATTTAATTGCTCAGGAACGCTACCATCATAAATATTATTTAAAATTTTATTGGCATATTCCATAACTCTGATTCCTTGCTCTGCTGTATAAACTTTAGCGCAAAGCTCAGGAACAATTTGATTTTTTTTCATATAAAAATCTTTATTTTGAATAACTCTACTCAAAGTTGAATCAGCTACGTATGAATAAATAAGGATATTTGCTAGATTTTCGATTATAACCTGCTCTGTTCCTATATCTTGACCATGCTTGCTTAAAGACTCATTTAAACATATAGCGTATACTGCTTTTGAAGCTTCAATACATTCAGCTTCATTTTTGTAATCTCCTTCATAACCACTATCTAAGCCTTCATTGCAATAACCATCAACTTTTTCTAAATATTCTCTAAATCCAATTTCTCCGCTCAATGCTTTGGTAATCATAGCTCTTCCGCAAAGCATTCTATTAATTTCATTTGTTCCTTCCCAAATTTTGTTGATTCTATTATCTCTATAAGCTTGCGCCATAGGATATTCTTCGATAAAACCGTAACCTCCAAAAATTTGAAAGCAATGATCAATTAATTGTTCGGCTGATTCACTTCCATATACTTTTACAATTGAATTTTCTGCAATATATTGTTCGGTTGTGTTTCCTTGTTTAACATAATATTGAGGATCATTTTTATCCAGCTCATTTATTGCTTCAGTCTGTTTTCCAATCACAGAATAACATGTACTATCAAGAGTATATATTAATATTGCAGAAGAAGCTAACTTCTCTTTGATTGATCCAAAGTCAGAAATTGATTGACCAAAAGCTTTTCTACTTTTTGCATATTCAACAGCATTTTGCATACCCAGAATCATTCCTCCAATAGCAGATGCACCTAATTTAAAACGACCGATATTTAAACCGCAGAAAGCTGGTCCAGCACCTTCCCCAACTTTACCAAGCAAATTTTCAACTGGAACTTTACAGTCTGTAAAATATAATGGGACAGTTGATGAACCTTCCATTCCCATCTTTTTTTCTTCTTTACCGATATCAAAACCTGGAGTTCCTTTCTCCACCACAATAGAAGAAAATTTTCCATCTATTTTCAAGGCAATGATGAAAGTATCTGCCCAAGCACCATTTGAAATAAATATTTTTTGTCCATTCAAAATGTAATGTTTTCCATCATCTGAAAGTACGCCAGTAGTCTTTGAATTAGTAGCATCAGAACCAGCTTCTGGCTCAGTAAGGCCAAAGGCTGCAATTTTTTCTCCTGAACAAATTCCAGGTAGCCATTTTTGCTTTTGTTCATCATTTCCATACCAAATAATACCTAAAGAACCGATAGAAGTTTGAACATTCCAAACCGTGCAGAAAGAGGGACTTCCACAAAATGAGATACCTTCAGCTAAAATACACATTCCAGTTTTAGTCATTTCAGATCCACCGTATTTTTCAGGTACATCGATTCCTAAAAAACCTAAATCACCCATCTGCTCAACAAGCTTTCTAATTAATTTTTCATCTTTTTTATTCAGCTCATTTTGGGATAATGGCAATAATTCATTTATTGCGAAATCATGCATTGCTTCGTAAATCATTTTTTCTTCTTCTGAAAATAATTCTTTACAAAAAATTTTTTCAGATCCCACTACATTAGTAAGAAATGTACCACCAGTTTTTATTTTACTTAAATCTACTACTTGTTCTTTTGACATTACTTGACCCCTTTTTGTGTATAGGCATATAAAATATAATTTGAAATTTCATCAATATACTTTTCAGCATCTACATATTTAGATTGAAAAATATTAAACCAAAAAATTCCCTCAAAATTCAAAATCAATGACAATGCTGATGTTTTAGAATTTTCAGGTCTGAGATTACCAAACTCTTTACTTTCAATACCTTTTAAAATTATTAATTCAATAAATTTTTGAAAACGGTTATAAACTTTCTGCATGGCTATTTTAAAGTCATTATCATGTCTGGCAATAGCCCACAAAGTTGGCAAACAATTAAAAAAACTTCCATCAATTTTCAATTGTTTTTTAAATAAGTTAAATACTGTTCTAATTCCATCTGCGCTTGAATTCTCAGTAGCAGCAGGTGCTAACAATTTTTGGATGTGCTCTTCCCACATTTCAATGACAGCTAAGTAAACATCTTTTTTGCTTGAATAGTAATGGTAAATTGCTCCCTTGCTCATCTTTGATTCTTTGACAATATCATCCATAGTACTACTATAGTATCCTTTATTTGTCAAAACTTTAACAGCTGCATTAAGAATTACATTTTTTTTATTTTGTATTATATCTTTATTCATAAACCGACTAGTCGGTCTAAGATATAAAAAACATATCTATTTATCAACAATTCCTTTGCTATTAAAAAACAATTTTATGTAGCTTCTTAATCATGTCCAATCATAAAAATCCAGTCATTGCTCCGTCGCTTTTGGGTGCAGACTTTTCCAATCTTAAAAAAGAAATAAATTTCTGTAATAACTCGAATGCAAAATGGCTTCATTTAGATATTATGGATCAACAATTTGTACCTAATTTATCTTTTGGTCCTTCAGTGGTTAAAGATTTGAGAAAGCACTCAGATTTATTTTTTGATGTTCATTTAATGGTAAGCAACCCATTCGATATGCTTTTACCATTTATCAAAGCTGGGGCTAATGGTATATCCTTTCACATAGAAGCAACTGAATCACGATTTACGTTCCCTCCAAAAATTTTGATTAATACAATTAAAAAAAATAACTTGAAATGCGGTTTAGCATTAAAACCAAAAACACCATTTTCTATAATTAAAAAATACCTAGAGCATATAGATTATATTGTAGTAATGTCAGTTGAACCTGGGTTTGGTGGACAAAGCTTTATTCCATCGACCCTAGATAAAATTTCTGAAATTGATAATTATTTAAACCAAAATAATATTAGGGAAAATATTTTAATTCAAGTTGATGGGGGAATTAAACTAGAAAATTATAAAAGCGTAATTGAGTCAGGCGCAGATATACTTGTAGCAGGATCGCAAGTATTTCAATCAGAAAATCCTATAGAAACTATTAATCAAATGTATAGCAAATGAAATTTGAAAAGTTATCGGATTTCAATAATTGGACAAAAGAAGATAAAGACTTATTTACTGTTAATGTAATTAAGGGGCTAGTAATTGATGGAGTTAGCAAAGCTAATTCTGGACACCCTGGAGGCCCAATGTCACTAGCTGATTTTACATATATTTTATATTCTGAATTTTTAACTATAGATCCAGATAATCCAAATTGGCAAAATAGAGACAGAGTTGTATTGTCTGTTGGCCACACGTGTATGTTAATTTATTCTATCTTGTATATGTGCAATTACATATCCCTCAAAGATTTGAAAGAGTTTAGGCAACTGGGAAGTCTTACGCCTGGACATCCAGAAATTGAAACACCTGGAATCGATGCTAACACTGGACCACTTGGTCAAGGTGTTGGAATGGGTATAGGAATGGCATTGGCAGAGAGAATTTCTGCTGGAAAAAATAAATCCAATAGATTTACCTATATCTTAGCTGGTGATGGAGACCTTCAAGAGCCAATTACTTTAGGATCGAGTACTTTAGCTGGACATTGGAAATTATCAAACTTGATAATGTTTTATGATAAAAATGATATACAAATTGCAGGAAAAACTTCAAGAGTGGATTCAACAGATTATGCCAAACTCTATGAATCAATGGGTTGGCATGTACAAGAAATTGATGGTCACAATCATAGCGAAATAAGGAAAGCTATAAAAAACGCTCAATCAAGTAAATTACCAAGCATAATTATAGGTAAAACCACAATTGCTAAAGGAAGCTATAGCTTAGAAAATACTACTAAATCTCATGGTGCTCCTTTTTCTGAAGAAGAAATAAAACTAACAAAAAATAAATTGGGCTTACCGCAAGATTCATTTTTTTGTGATAAAAATATTATTAATCACTTTCAAAGAAATTTTAATCCTTTAAAAGATCGAGTCAAAGCTTTGGATAAAACTTTTAAAAACATATCACGCAACTACAAAGAAATGATAAACTCTCTTTCAGTTCCAGAGTTTGGTAGTGAAGCAATGGCAACCAGGCAGGCATTTGGGATCTCTCTTGATGAATTTGCTGCAAAATTTCCAAACCTAATTGGAGGATCAGCTGACTTAGATGGCTCTAATTGTACAACAAATTTTGTTCAAAATTATGGGGACTTTTCTTCTGAAAATTCAGAAGGAAGAAATATAGCATTCGGGGTAAGAGAATTTCCAATGGGAGCAATAATGAATGGTATTGCACTTTATGGAAACCATCTTCCATTTGGAGGAACTTTTTTAGTATTTAGCGATTATGTAAGATCTGCGATAAGGTTGTCTGCTATTCAAAATTTGCATGTATTATATGAATTTTCACATGATTCAATTTTTGTTGGAGAAGATGGTCCAACGCATCAACCTGTAGAACATACAATGTCGCTAAGAAATATTCCTAATCTTCTAGTTTTCAGACCAGCTGATTCATTTGAAACCTTTTACAGCTTTAAAACAATTATGGAAAATACTAATATTCCAAGCGCACTACTCTTAACAAGACAAAAATTGCCAAAATTAGATCTTAAAAAAAGCTATATTGAACAAGGAGTTAAAAAAGGAGCTTATATTGTTCACAAAGAAGCTATTCCTGATGCGGTTCTTTATGCAACTGGATCTGAAGTACATTTAGCAATTGAAGTTTGCAAAGAAATTAATTATAAAGTTCAAATAATAAATGTTCCCTGTTGGGAGCTTCTTGAAAAACAAACAAAGTCATATATTGATTCAATTATGATAAAAAAATGTAATAAAAGAATTTCTTTAGAAGCTGGAATTACTACTGGATGGGAAAAATTTACTGGGTTAAACGGTTTAAACATTGGAATAGATAATTATGGGGCTTCAGCGCCAGGCAAAGACGTTGCCAATCATTTTGAATTTGTAAAAAATAAGATTAAATCAAAAATTGAAGTTTATTTAGATGATTAAAAAAATTGTTCTAGCTACTGATCACGCAGGTTTTAAATTAAAAGAATATGTTAAAAATATGCTTTCGAATAAAGGCATAGAAATAAAAGATTTTGGAGCTTTTACATATGATGCTCAAGATGATTATCCCGATTTTATTTTACCAGCAGCACAATATATAGCAGATAATAATCTTGTCGGTATAATTTTTGGAGGATCAGGCCAAGGAGAAGCAATTGCAGCTAACAGAATTAAAGGAATTAGAGCTGCTGTTTTCTACAATGGTCCAGAAGAAATAATTCAACTTTCTAAATTACACAATAATGCAAACGTGCTATCTATCGGTGCTAGATTTGTTGATAAATCAAGAGCTGAAGAAATAATCGACCTTTGGCTTTCAACTTCTTTTGAAGAAGGAAGGCATCAACGAAGAATTGAAAAACTAGACTCTTAGATCGGCTACAATTAGGCTTAAAAGTAAGGGAAAATAGTAAATTGAAGTCTTAAAAATTAATCTTGCATTCTCTTTATTTTGTTCAAGAATAAACGGCAGACAGAGCAGCATATAAATATTGCTAAGGATGTATGCTCCTACAAAATAAACTCTACCTGAAACACCAAAAAAGAATGGAAGAGTTGAAATTGGAATCAATATTAAGGCATGAAGAAAAATATGTAAAACTGTTCTTTTTATTCCTCCATCTATAACTGGAAGCATTTGTAATCCTGCGTTCTTGTAATCTTCTTTGTACAAGTATGCAATTGAGTAAAAATGAGGATGTTGCCAAAAAAATAAAATTAAAAAAACTGCGACTCCTCCCCATTCTAATGAACCTGTAGCCGCTGTCCACCCACCTAGGGGTGGCAATGCTCCTGGTATAGCTCCGATAGAAGTATTTAACCAAGATTTTCTTTTCAAGGGAGTATATAAGAATAAATAGGAAACAATTGTAATAAGTGACAAAATACAGGTAGTTGAATTAACCTTAAAATTTAAGATTGATAAACCGCTAATAATAAATGTAAATCCAATTATTTTAGCAGATAAAAGAGAAATTTTTTGCGTTGGCAAAACTCTATTCTTTGTTCTTTCCATAAGTTTATCAGTTTCAGATTCAATAACATTATTCATAACAGATGACCCCGTTGAACATAATAATGTTCCCACAATAGTAAAGAATAAAAGAGATAAGTCAATTTGAGCCTGAGAGCCTAAATAGAATCCTATTACAGTTGTAACAAGAACTAAAAAGCCAATCCTTACTTTTGTCAATTCGATAAGATTTTTTAGCATATTATTCTTTATTTAACAAGGTGACTATATCACTTTGAAGTTCATAGATATTAGACTCTACTGTTCCTTCATAATACTTGCGTATATTTGAATCTTTATCTACAAGTACAAAACGAGTTGAATGCCCTACAGGCAATAAAGCTGCTGATAGAAAAAATCCTTCCTCTGATAAGCTTTTGACATCTGAAATATCTCCTCTAAGAAAAAACCAATTATCCTTATTACTATACTGAGCTGAAAAATCAGATAAGACATTCAAAGTATCAAATTCTGGATCAGTTGTAATTGAAAAAAACTGAATATCATTAGAAGAGGAAAATCGTTCTTGGAGTATTGACATATTATCTGACATTATAGGACAGGCTCCATCGCATTGTGTAAATATAAAACTTATAATAGATATTTTATCATTTAATTGTTTTTCAGTTATAATAGATCCATCAAAATTCGTTAAAGAAAATGCTGGGACTTGCCCAATGATACCTATGTTATTAATCCTAGACTTTGCTGCTTTATCAATAACGTAGAACCCAAAAGATCCAAACATAAAAATAAATAAGAATGCTAAAATAAGTTTTTTATTTAGGCTGCTCATAATGCAAAGTATTATACAATATAATTATAATTCCTACAAGCCAAGATGAACCCCATGTATGAAAAAGCCTAGTAAGTTGTGGTAGTTCAAAAAAAATCATTAATTCTCCCAAAAATATTTGGAATAATATCATGCCAAAAATAAAATATACTAATTGTTTAGAAAGACCAAAAAAATCATCTTTGAATAAATAGACTATATAAACACTTAAGAACAAAAGTGAAAAACCTAAAACTGAGTGTAAGTACTTATATGAATCTAACGCACCTAGAAGCTCACCTTTTGATAACAAAGGATTATCAATAGCGATTAATTCAATATTAGTTCTAATGCCTGTTCCTAATAAAATTTCTATGACAATCAAAATCCAAAGAGCTATTAAAGATATTGATACGTTACTTGACAGATAAATGCTAGTGAATTGATTGCTATTTATAAGTTTATAAGATTCTATTGTTGCATAACTTAATACAGAAACCAAGAACAATGCTAAAATCATATGTATGCTTACAATGAATGGATTGAGTATAGAAGAAACAACAATTGCACCTAATCCTCCATTAACACCAACCAGAAATAAAGATAAGATTGATGAATAGAAAATTTTACTATTTTTTCTAAAGTGGATAATAGCAATGATTGTCATTAACACAATTGAAATACCAACAATCACTCCTAGCATTCTATTTCCATATTCAATCCAAGCAAGAACGATATTGAATGTTGTCGAATCAATATGCAATGGAATCTGTTCAATGCTTGTTGGAGGAATCCATCTTCCAAAACACTTTGGCCAATCAGGGCATCCTAATCCAGATCCAGAAACTCTCACTAATCCACCCACAAAAATTAAAAGGTAAGATAATATAGTTGATATAAGAGCAGATCTGAAAAAAAACTTATTTGTCATTTAATGATGATCCTTATCCTCATGATGATTATCAGAATGTTCATCGACTGGATGGCCGTGAGTATCTGTCAGAGGTAAGGTATCATAAAATACTGCTCTTTTATTGATTGGATCTTTTACTTCAGGATTTAAGTCTAAATCTCCTCTAAACTCAGTATCAAGCAAAGTAATAGTTACAAAAATTCCAAAGAACATTAACGACATTAAAAACATCGTTAAGTTCTTTTTATCATCCCATAATAAATGCATAAAAAAGAACGCTACTAAACTTGCTTTAATTGTTGCAACAAGCATAGCTACAACTATATTCAACGGACCTAAATCTATATAAGAAACCCAAACTGTCACTCCAGACAAGAAAAGCAATGAAGCTGCGATTATTAAGTATGTTCTAAGCGGTGTTATATGGTGTTCTGACATATTTTTTTATCCTATTAAGTAAAATAGTGGAAATAAATAAATCCAAATTAAATCGACTAAATGCCAAAAGATACCTATCATTTCCATCGGAGTATAATACTCTGATGATAAATTACCTTTATAGGTAGCATAAATCAGCCAAGCTATTAGACCCATTCCAATAGCGACATGCAATCCATGCAGTCCTGTCATTATAAAATATATACTAAAAAATATATGTGGATTATTAAGATGAACTACCTCTGGACCCATGTAGGAGTAATACTCTCCTGGCAGCTGTCCAACTTCAAATTTGTGCGAATATTCTAGAAATTTTATTCCAAGAAAACAGAATGCAAAAACAAAAGTTGCAATTAGCATTATAAGTGATAATTTTCTGTTATTTTTCTGGATAGCCCATATAGCTAATGCCATTGTAAGTGAGCTTGTAATAAGGACAATTGTATTCATTAATCCCTTATTAACATCTAGTAATTTATGAGCGTCTACAAACATATCTGGATACCATGATCTAAAAACTATGTATGCCACAAATAAGCCTGCAAAAGTTAAAACTTCAGTCAAAATAAATGCCCACATAGCAAATTTTGAGGTTTCATACTGTTGATCTACATTAGCAAAGTAATGTTTTAAGTGCTTTGGTGCGTCTGGATTGTGATTGCTCATTATTTGTATGTTTTTTCAACAATTACTTTGTCATAATCATATGGACCGTGCTCAAGCACTGGCTCTTCTTCAAAATTATGAGGATGAGGCGGAGATGATGTATGCGTCCACTCTAAAGTCATTCCTCCCCAAGGATTAGATCCTGGATCAACTTTATTTTTCTTGATAAATGACCAAAACAAATTCATGATAGCTATAAATATTGAAATACCTAATATACCAGACCAGAATGTTGAATAACTATGTAGCTCTACAAATTCTTCTGAATAGGTAGCATATCTTCTAGGCATACCTCTAAGCCCTAATAAGAATTGAGGAAAAAATGTTCCATTGAAACCTAAAAAAACACCAAAAGCACATATTTTTGCTATGGTTTGATTGTACATTACACCAAAACTTTTTGGCCACCAATGATGAAGCCCTCCAAGGAAAGCAACGATAGTTCCGCCTTGCATAACATAATGAAAGTGTGCTACTACAAAGTATGTATCATGCAAATGTATGTCTAAAGCAACAGCGCCTAGAAAAATTCCAGTTAAACCACCGATAGTAAATAGAAATAAAAAGGACAAAGCGTAAAGCATAGGTGGCGTAAATGAAACCTGTCCTTTATACATTGTTAATATCCAACTAAATATTTTAACCCCTGTTGGTATACCAACAAAATATGTTATAAAAGAGAAGACAATTTGAGAGAAAACAGATTGCCCAGATGTAAACATATGATGACCCCAAACTAAAAATCCAATAAATGCTATTGATAATGTAGAGTAGGCAATAAATTTATATCCCCAAATTTTCTTTCTTGAGTGGACTGGAATAATTTCACTAATAATTCCAAAGGCAGGTAGAATCATAATATATACTGCAGGGTGAGAGTAAAACCAGAAGAAATGTTGATAAAGAACAGGGTCTCCTCCTAAAGCAGGATCAAAAATTCCAATACCAAGAAATCTTTCTAGCATCAATAATACCATTGTAATAGCGAGCACTGGTGTCGCTGTAATCTGAACTAAAGAAGTACCATATAAAGCCCAAACAAATAATGGTAATTTGTACCATGTCAATCCAGGAATTCTCATCTTATGAACGGTCGCAATAAAATTCAATCCTGTTAAAATTGATGAAAATCCAATAATAAAAATACCAAGTGTCATAGGTACAACATTAGAGGTACTTTGAGTTGAATATGGTGTATAGAACGTCCAACCTGTATCAACTCCTCCGTTTATTATCGTATACATAGCAAAAAGAGCACCGAATGAATATATATAAAAACTTGCAAGATTAAGTCGAGGAAAAGCTACATCCTTTGCACCAACCATTAATGGAAGGAGTATATTTCCTAAAGCACCAGGAATAGCAGGAATAATAAAAAGAAATATCATAATTGCACCATGTAATGTATATACATTATTGTATGTATCATTAGATATAAAATCATTTCCTGGTGCTGCAAGCTCCATTCTCATAACAAGAGCAAGCAATCCTCCTAAAAAGAAAAATAGAATTCCGCTAACTAAATACATTAATCCTATTCTCTTATGATCTAAAGTCAATAACCATGACATTAAACCTTTAGGATGATTCAAATAATTTTGCTTTATATTTTCACTCATAAATTCCTCTTAATTTACCATTAAATTTGAGAATCTTCGTTTAATGATTTTAAGAAAGCTATTAATGCATCAAGCTCTCTATCATTTAATAAACCTTGGTATGTAGGCATAACACTTTGGTACCCTGCAACAATTTGAGTCTGTGGCTCAAGAATAGAACTTCTAATATAATTCTCATCAATAACAGTTGAGGTCCCATCGTCAAAAACTCTCTCTTGTCCCCACATTTGACTAGTTTGCAAATATGAAGGTCCAACTAAAGAGGATCCATCTAAAGTATGACAAGTGTTACAAGCTTTTTTAGTATATAACTTTGCTCCGAGCTCATCTAGCGGAATACTGTCATCATCAGAACCAAGTTCATTAGCCCATTCTTCGTATTGAGCTGGCTTCATAACAATTACCTTTGCTCCCATTTGAGAATGCCCAGTACCACAGTACTCTGTACAAAAAATATCATAAACACCCTCTTGAGTGGCATCAAACCACATAACATTATATCTGTTAGGTAGAGCATCCATTTTACTTCTCATAACTGGAATAAAAAAGCTATGAAGAACATCCTTAGAGGACAAAACTAATTTTATAGGCTGATTGGATGGAACAACAAGCTCATTTAGAGTAGTACCACCATCAGGATAATCAAAAGTCCAGAACCAACTTTGACCTGTAACTTTAATTTCAATTGCATCATCTGGAACAATAACCATTTTTAAGTATGATCTAATTCCCCATACAAATGTTATAGATACTAAGATGAGAGGTATAATAAAGAATAAAGATTCGAGTAAATTACTATGATCTTTGCTACTAGTTAATTTTAACTCTTCTCCCTTTTTGTGGCGGTATTTTACAGCCAAGTAAACCATCCCAAAAACAACAATGAAAAATAATGCTACCGATGAATAAAATATGAAAAAATATAAGTTGTCGATATCGCTAGCAAACGTGGATACCTGTTTAGGAAAGAAAAATTCTGTCAATCTATCTAACATTCAAGTTGCCTTTATCAAATAAGTTTTTATCTTTTTTCCAATAACCTACTAACATAATGCCAAGGAAAATGATAGTAAATATACCTCCTAATCGCATAATATTGGTAGCAAAAATTGTATAAGTATTTTTATAAGGATCGTAGTGGTAGCAATACAAGATAATCTTATCTAAAGTTGAGCCAATTTTACCTTCCGAGGCTTCCAATAATCCTAACTTTAAATCTTTTGTGGGATATTCAATTCCATATAAATATCTAGAAATTTTTCCCTCTGGACTCAGTAGTGTTATGGCAGCTGGATGCATATATTCATCTCGCTGATTATCATAATAATATATATACCCAATGCTATCTGCAACTTTTTTTATATTAACCTGATCACCAGTTAAAAAATGCCAATCATCTTTAATATTTTGAAGCCCAAATCCATTGACATAATTTTTCTTTTTTTGATTAGCAAATAAAGTTTTTTCATTTGGATTAATATCAATGGTTATAACTTGAAAATCTTCACCTGCATTTAATGTTAAATTTTTTAAAGATTCTGCAAGACCGTTTAGAACTAAGGTGCATAGCATTGGACATTCAAAATAGTTCAAAGTTAAAGCAGTTGGAATTTCACTTTCGAAAAAAGAAGCTAGCTTTACAACTTTTCCATCTTCATCAATAAATTCAGCATCTAGAGGAACATATTTCCCTAAATTTTCTATTACGTCAATTTGTTTTTCTGCTGGAAATTCAGTCTTTAAAGTTTGTGGGTAAACAAAACTTGATATAATAAAAAAAATAATTAAAGGGAAAATTCTACTTCTTTTCATTCAAGAGTATTTCTTTAGATTTTTCAATAGGAATTTGATATGAATTTTTATCATCTTCTTTAGCTTTGTAGCCATTTAGGTTCTCTTGTTCAAATTTTCTTAGTTGTTCTAATTTTGTAGAACGTTTGCTCAATTTGAAATCATAAGTTGCATCATCTAATACTCTGACATAGTACTCAAATAACATATATATTGTTATCAAAACAGTTACTATAAATATTGCGCCTCCAATTAAAACTGGCTTAACTGGAATATCTTGTTTTTCGTAACCTGTTGGGTTGCTATCCATAATTAATGATTCCTATGGTTAATAGAGTGAATAAGTTCTGAGTCATTTAAAGGTACTAGATTAGACCTTGAAGTAATATACTTAAACCCTCCGATGAATAATGCTGCAAAACCAAACATAGTTGCTAAATCATACAATCCAAAATGGAAATCATGATGATGAAATGTTGGCATAATTATAAAGTTGATGTCGATGTAATGCATAAATAATATCCAAATTGACATAACCTGTAATAATCTAAGATTTCTTTTTGAACCTCTAAATATCATAATAAAGAATGGTATAAAAAACTTACCAACAATTAATAGAATACTGATATACTTCCAAGAGCCAACCCATCTATGCAAGTACCAAATAGTTTCTTCAGGTATATTACTATACCAAATGAAATAGAATTGAGCACCAGCTATGTAACAATAAAATACTGTAAAAGCAAAAAGATACTTACCAAGATCGTGGTAATGTTCAACTGTAACAATTTTATCTAAATAACCTTGATTTTGCATCCTCAATAAAGTAAAAGTTAAAAACGCTAAGAAGGCTAAAAATGCTCCAGCAAAAGTATAGACTCCATACATTGTTGAATACCAATGTGGGTCTAGACTCATTTGCCAATCTAAGCCTGCAAATGTTAGACTAGTAAAAAACAATACACCAATAGGACTCATACAGAAATAACGTAGATTTTCTAATATTTTTGGATCGCCTGTTTTATCATGCTTAGTTGAGTTGTAATAAATAAAAAATGCTATAATATTCCAAAGAGTAAAATACATAACTGCTCTAGTAATAAATGAACTTTCATTTAAGTAAGCTAATTTATGCTGTATTAAATGATCAGCTTCAAAATCATGGGTTTTCCAATAGCTATGCGAAGGAAGCCATTTAAACAATTTATCCATACCAAATAAAATTGGGACAAAAGGGATAGTAAATAGTGGCATTAGCATGATTGTATTTTCCATAACTCTTCTGATTGCAACGCTCCATGTTGAAGAGAATGCATAATGTACCAGTGTAAAAAACATTCCTCCAAGTAGAATACTCAACCAATAGAAATATGATGTTAAATATGAAAAATAAAATTCTTTTGAAGAAAAACCCATAAACCATGCAATGCCTAATAAAATAAATCCAGCAGAAATTAATATGAGATTATTTGACTTGTTTGAAGAGTATATATATGATCTAGAATCTAAATTCATGATTTGCCATTCAATTTATCTTGTTCTTCTTTTGGTAAGTCTTCAAAGGTAGCATTTTGACTTCTTTGCAGAGCTCTAACATAATGAATAATAGACCAAACATCTTCCGTATTAAGTTGATATCCATAAGCTGGCATACTTCGCAAACCATAAACTATAGTATTATACATTTCTCCATCAGCTTGTTCTCTAATCCTTTGGTCATGTAAATTAGCAGGAATAACTGGATAATCATATTGTGTAACGATACCTTTTCCATTTCCAACTTGAGAATGACATACGCTACAATAAATATTATATCTATCTTGACCTCTATTTAATATCTCTGCTGTTAATTCAACAGGATTATTTATCAAATAAGAGTTATCATCATTTTTTCCACTAATGTAAGAATGATTTTCTGCAATCATACCTCTAGCGACAGTTCCTTCAATTGGCTTTCTCATTGTAGAACCATCTTCAAAAAAATTACTTTCTTCTAAAGATCTATACTTTTGCTGGTTATCCATATTAGGATTTAAGTGAATAGGAGTATTTTCAAATTTGGAACCTCTGAAACAACCAGTTAACAACAAAACTGAAAGGATAATTAGATTAATTCTCATCTTTTAAAACCTCAATTTCTGTACCGCCTAAACCCTGTAAAAAAGAAATAACTTTGTTTTCGTCATATTTTGGATCATCGACTTCAATACTAACATAGAAAGCATCGCTACTAACATCTGAAAATTTTTCAGAGTAAAATACAGGATGATGAAATCTTGGAATTCTATTAAAAAACATCATTCCAAAAACTGCGCCAAAAGCACTAAATAAAACCATTAATTCAAATGTAATAATTGCATATGCCGGATAAGCAAAAAAAGGCTTTCCACTGATATTCATTGGATATTCAATTGAATGAATCCATGACTGCAATCCAAAACCAAACAAAGCTCCGGTTAAACCCATTGCGCCAATAAGATAGCCTAATTTTGATCGTTTTAAGCCCATTGCATCATCCATTCCATGTATAGGGAATGGTGAATGACAGTCAAAATTGATAAATCCCTCATCTCTTACTTTTTCTGCGGCATGCACCAAAGATTGAGGACTGTCAAACCTAGCTAAGACTCCATACTTATTCATGATCATGTCCATGATGAGGGTTTGATTCTGGCAAAACCAATTTTGCCTCTGCAATAGATACCATTGGTAAAAATCTTAAAAACAATAAGAAACCTGTAAAGAATAGACCGAAGGTACCTAAATAAATTGATACATCCCATATTGTAGGGTTATACATTGCCCAAGCTCCTGGCATGAAATCTCTGTGTAAAGTAATAACAACAATAACAAAACGCTCAAACCACATTCCTATGTTGACTAAAATAGAGGTTATAAATAAGAATGGTATATGTCTTCTATATTTTTCAAACCAAAAAAATTGCGGTACAACAACATTACAAAATATCATAGCCCAGTAGCCCCACCAATATGGACCTAAAGCTCTATTAACGAAAGCAAAAGATTCGTATTGATTTCCACTGTACCAAGCAACAAAGAATTCCATTGAATATGCATAACCTACCATACAACCTGTAAGCAGCATTATTTGAGCCATTTTATCTAAATGCTCTACTGTTATTATGTGTCCAAGATTATATACTTTTCTAGCAATAATTGATAATGTCATTACCATTCCGAATCCAGAATAAATCGCTCCAGCAACAAAATATGGAGGAAATATTGTTGTATGCCAGCCTGGGATTACACTGGTAGCAAAGTCAGAACTAACAACACTGTGTACGGATAATACAAGTGGCGTTGAAATTCCAGCTAAAACTAGATAAGCTAATTCATAATGTTGCCACTGTCTGTTTCCACCTCTCCACCCAAGGGCGAAGAATCCATATACTTTCTTTTTTAATCCTTTTGCCCTATCTCTTAAAGTAGCTAAGTCAGGGATTAAACCAGTATACCAAAATAGTAATGAGACAGTAAAGTAAGTGAATACAGCAAAAAAGTCCCATATAAGAGGACTTCTCATGTTAGGCCACATTCCCATTTGATTTGGAATGGGTAAAAACCAATAAGCAACCCAAATTCTACCAACATGAATACCTGGAAAGACAAGAGCACAAATAACTGCAAACAGAGTCATTGTTTCAGCAAAACGATTAATAGCATTTCTCCAATTCTGCCTAAACAGATGCAAAATAGCTGAAATTAATGTACCGGCATGCCCAATACCAACCCACCAAACAAAATTAATAATTGCCCATCCCCAGAAAACAGGATTGTTGATACCCCAAATTCCAGTACCTTCCCATATTAAGAAGCCTACGCTTCCGGCAAAGATAGCTAAAAGAGATAATGCAAAACCAAACAATAGCCACCATTGTATTGGTGTCTTTTTTTGTTCTGGCACACCAGCAATATCATTAGTAATTGATGTGAAATCCTGGTTACCAGGCAAAAGTTTTTCAGCTCTAATTTGAGCTTTTGATTTCATTGCTTCATTTGACATCTAGTGATGACTCCCATTATGAGCATTTGAGCTTAATTTTGGATTTTGATTTCTAATTTTAGCTAAATATGTGGTTCTTGGAGCTGTTCCTAAATGAGCTAGTAAAGCATAATCACGATTTCTTCTTTTTGCCTTACTTACTGCGCTATTTGGATCATTTATGTCACCAAATTTGATTGCATCTGCAGGGCAAGATTGCTGACAAGCCACTTGAAAATCACCATCTTGAATTTCGCGATTTTCATTTTCAGCAGAAATACGAGCAGCACTTACTCTTTGATAGCAATATGTACATTTTTCCATAACCCCTCTAAATCTTATAGATACATCAGGATTCATTGCCATTTGAACAACTTCAGGAAGATCGCGAGTATAATTATAAAAATTAAATTTTCTAACTTTATAAGGACAATTATTGGCACAATATCTTGTTCCTAAGCATCTATTGTAAGTCATTTGGTTTACACCGTCACTGGAGTGTGTTGTAGCAGCTACAGGACATACTGTTTCACAAGGAGCTAACTCGCAATGCACACATGCTACAGACTGTGTTGACATTTCTGGATTATCAGGATCACCTGCAAAATAATTATCTATTCTAATCCAATGCATTTCTCGACCATTCATAACTTGCTGCTTTCCTACAACAGGAATATTGTTTTCACTTTGACATGCAATTGAACATGCATTACAAGATGTACAGCTAGTCAAATCTATTGACATTCCCCATTGAGGTCCTTTTGAATAATCATATTCAGGTTCAGGATTGTACATTGAATGGTCAGCCCAGCTTCTTTTCTTGTCTGGCTTGTGTTCTTCAACTTTTTTCTGAACCCAATCTGGATTATCCTTATAATAATCTAGAGTTGACTGTTTGACAAGTTCAGGAATTCTAGACTGAACTTCATTATTTGATAATTTATCAAATCCTGGAGCTGCATACTGATCTTCCTCTAACCCATGATGATCTTGAGTAGATGCTAGTGGGTAAGTTTCATCTAAAACTGAAATTGAAGCATTAAGTGAATAGCTAGGATTGCTAGACATCCTCAAAGGATAAACATTGAATCCAACGCCGTTTCCAAGTCTTCCTTCAAATTCTCTTCCATAACCAAGCTCTAGAGAAATAGATTTTTGATTTTGTCCAGGAGTTATCCAAGCTGGAAGTTTAATAGACTTATTATCAATTTTAATTTCAATCATTTGACCGTTTTTAATATTTAATTTTTTTGCAACTTTAATACTAATTAATGCTGCATTGTCCCAAGTCAAACTTGTTACTGGCTTTGGAATTTCTTGCAACCAGCCATTGTTAGCAAATCTTCCATCATAAACTGAGGAAGAAGCATTAAATACAATTTCAAATTTATTATCATCAAGCTTGATAAAATTATTTAATTGCGTTGTAGAGGTTTTTGATGAAGGTCTAACTTGTTCTTTTTTTATAATTGTATTCTTATACAATCCATCGTGAAGAACTTTTTCCCACTCTCTTTCAAAATTTCCTGATTTAACAATATCTGACTTCCAAACATTTTTAACAGTATCATAAGAACTAAGCTCTTTTGAGTATACCAATGGAGTCAGAACCTGAATGGCACTTTTAGAATCAAATAATGGCATTATTTGAGGCTGAACAATACTTACAAAACCATCATATGACATTGCATCACCCCAACACTCAAAATAATGGGTCATTGCAATATTCCAAGAACATAGCTTAGAAGTTTCATCTAATATATTTGTTAAATGAACTGAATTTGGAACATTTTTAAGTAGATCTCCAAAATTAAAATCAGCTGGAGAATCATATACAGGATTTGCTCCTAAGATAATTAAGTTTTTTATTTTGTTATTTTTAATATCATCGCATAAAGATTTAAAATCTGCTAAAGATGAGACCTGAGATAAACTGAGAGGGTAATAATCTACAGGAGCATTTAATTGATTGTTTAATAATGCAATTAGTTGATGAAATTCTGGCGAAAGTTGTGATCCACCTAAAATAATAGAATCTCCTCTATTGCTCATTAAATCTTCAGCAGCGGCTTTAATCCATAAATTATTTGAGCTTTTTACTTTGTTCGCATCTACTGAAAGCCCAAGCTTTTTCAGCTCATAGGACAGTTCTGCTAAAATACTTTCCATCTCATGTTGAGGAACATTCAATCTGTGGTCAGCGCTAGAGCCAGTAGAAGTAATAGAACTTTCTGCTACATACAGTCTATTCATTGTACTATTTTCATCAATAATATCTCTATTTTGAGCAAATTTTCTTGTATTATAAATATTATTGTCATCAACACCTAAAAAATCTGAACCTAGAGAAACAATTATTTGTGCATTTTCTAATCTATAAATTGGCTGTAATTTTTTTGAAAATGCTTTTTCAATTCCCTTGTAAAGGTTTTCATTATTCACAGATTCATAAGAAACCCAGCTTGCACTAGGAAACTTTGTCTTAAAATCGTTTTGAATTGATTTAATAGTTGGAGAAGAAGATTCTTGCATTAAAACTGCTAATCCTTTTCCGTCACCTTTATTAATATCTTTAGCAAACTTCAGATATTCTGACCAATCTACTTTTTTACCGTTGTATTTTACCCCTCTAGCTCTATCTGGATCATACATTTCAATTGTACTAGCCTGAGAAAATGCATTAGACTTTCCTAGAGTTGATGGGTGCTTCTCGTTTCCTTCTACCTTAACTGGCCTTTCGTCATGATTTTCAATTACAACACCTAAAGCATTATTTTTCCACGGAATTGTGCTTGCATAATATTTCGGTATGCCTGGAATAGTACCTATTTCAGCTTCAACATAAGGAATAATTTTCTGAACTGGCTTTTTACAACCCTCTAATCCTGCCAATGCAACTGAAGCTGCAATTAGAGATAAAAAATTCCTTCTGGAAAGACCATTATCTTCATTATGATCAGATTGCTTTAGGAAACGATTGTAATCTTCTTCTGAAGAAATATCTTTTAAACTTTTCCAGTAACCAAACTCATTATTTTCAGAACTATTCATCTGATGAGAGTTAGTTTTAACAAATTCTTGATTTTTCTTATCTATCTGTGACATTTTTGACAATCTCCAACTGGTCTTTCTTCACCATGCTCCGCAACCCATGATGATACAAATTGATCATAATCTGCAGGGGGTGTCCAATACATATTTGTAACTTCATTTACAGGTCTAACTTCTGGTGCATCTGATCTATGACAATCTAAACACCAATCCATACTTAGTGGCTGTACCTGATAAACAATCTCCATCTCAGCAACATTACCGTGACATGATATACATGCGACACCTGAATTAACATGAACACTGTGATTAAAATATGCGTACTCAGGAAGCATGTGCACCTTAATCCATTCAATAGGCTTACCAGTTTCCCAACTTTCTCTAACAAGTTTTAATTTTTCACTATCAGTTTTGACATAAGTATGGCATCCCATACAAGTTTCTGTGGGAGGAATAACTGCAGAATATCCTTGCTCAACCCCAACATGACAATAACGACAATCTATACCCATATCCCCAGCATGCAATTTATGACTGTATGGGACTGGTTGTGATGGAGCATATCCAACATCTGTATAATAAGGGGAACCATAGTACCATAAAAAAGAAGATAGCGAAAAAATCAGCAGAAAAACTGCTATCAGGAAAATCCCTGGAAAGTTATTTGTCCATTTTGGAAATAGTTGCATTTTATCTCTTAAAAAATACTTAAATAATTTTTAAAAATTACGTGTAAACATTACATCTATATTGGTATTCAGTCAAGCTATAAAACTTAAGTATTAACTTTTTTTCATTAAATTAGATAAATTAGAATTCATGAATGAATCATATAAAATAATCTCTTCATCAATTTTGTTTTGGTTTTCACAAAAGAAATGGTTCGTTTATAGTATTTTGGTTTCAATATTTCTATTGAATTTAAGCACGCCAATTGGTCTCTCTGTTCCAGCCTATCACAGCTTAATTATACTAGTACTTGTTTTTATGCTTGTAACATTTGAACCCATTCCATTTCCTGCAATAGCTCTATTGACATTAGTTTTGCAGGTAGTCTTAGAAGTTGCTCCTCCTGATCAAGTAGCATCTTCTTTTATGAATGATGCGGTACTTTTTGTTATGGGATCCTTAATGTTTGCAATTGCAATCGTACATCAAGGTCTTGATATAAGACTGGCAAGATCTATAGTTTTTATTTTTGGCAAAAGTAAGAGAATGTTTTTAGCTGGTCTAATGTCAATCTCTGCTATTCTTTCTTCGTTTTTAGGCGAACATACTGTGATAGCAATAATGCTACCAATTGGCTTGTCTGTAATTAAAAATATAGACACACAACAAACGGATGGTAAAAATGCAGTTTTAATCACACTTTTTTCAATAGCATATGGAACAATTATTGGGTCAATTGGAACTCCTTCAGGCGGAGCAAGAAATGTCATAATGATTAACTATCTTCAAGAATTTAGTAATGTTCATATTGATTACTGGAAATGGATGAAACATGCATATCCGATATTAATTATTCAATTAATTGTTGCATATTTCGTTTTGCAATTCGCCTTTCCTTCTTCGCTAAAAAATATAAAAATGCGTGGCTATAAGAAAAATGTTGAAAATAGAAGCGTCAAAAAAGATATTAATCACCTTTTTTCATGTTTAATAATTATCGCAATTATTGCTAGCTGGTTTACTTTTAATGATATTTATGGATTAGGTATTATTGCACTTGGTGGAGCACTAACTTTTATGATTTTTGGTATGATTACATGGGAGGAAATCAATAAGAATACCAATTGGGGAGTAATTTTATTATTTGCTGCAACAATTTCATTAGGGTTTCAAATCAATGAAACCGGAGCTTCGTCATGGCTAGTAATAAAATTTAATGAATTGTTAAATTCACTACCTTCTAATTCAATGAATGTAAGTTGGTCGATAATGGCAATCTTATCAGGTCTTACAGCAAACTTTTTTACAAGCTCAGCAACGGTTTCTCTAATTGGTCCCATGGCTATTGAGCTACATCCAACTGATATATCTTTTGCTCTTTCATCTGCAATCGCATCTGGATTTTCTTTTTTAACAGTCATTTCTTCTCCAACAGCAATGATTATTTATTCAACTGGACTTGTTTCAACAAAAGTATTTTTTAGAGTTGGTATATTGATGTTTATTATATCGATTCTTATCTTATATCTAATGTCACAATTTTACTGGGTAACGCTTTGAAGATATTAATTGCTATTGGAGGAAAAGAGTTTTCTAAACCTACGCTTGACCTAGGAATGAAAATTGCTAATTCTTTTAAATCTTCAACAACAATAGCTTATGTTGGGAAAAAAATTAGTCAGTTTTCAGAAAAAGATGTTAGTGTCGTTCACCAAAATCTTGACGATCGTCAACTTTACAGACCTGGAATTAGAACACTAGAATGGGCATATGATTTCCTAATATCAAAAAAATATATTGAAGAAACTGATACAAACAAATTTGATGATTATTTATTGGTTGATGAAGAAAATTCCAGAATGAAAGTTCTTCTGAAAGAGCAATACTCAGATAATATAGATCTAATTATGCGAACTGGTGAAATAATTGAACAGCTTAAAGATGAGGTTGAAGCAAATAAACATGATATTACTATCATTGGAGGTGGAGGAAATAAAGGCATTCACAATAAACTAATCCAGTTTATTGATAGTGCTGTATTTGTAGTTAAAAATTATTCTGTTAGTAAAAAATATAAAATACTGCTTCCGGTAAATGATTCCAAAGGTTCTGAAAAAGCTATCGATACAGCTATTAATTTTGCTAAATCATATAAATTAACAGTTGAAATTGTAGCAGTTTATGAAAATAAAAAATCACATGAAAAAACTGATAAGCTTCTTTTGAGAACTAAGAATAAGTTTTTAAAAAATAAAATTAATGCTAGTACAAAAATTCTTGAAGGTTCAACTGTAAATGCAATTGTTGATCATGCCAAAGATGATAGCATTATTATTTTAGGTGTTTCGCCAAAAAATCCCATTATGAAATATTTTTTTGGTAGCAAACCAATTAGTATTGCTCAAAAATGTAATTGCCCAGTTCTTATTACTAAGTAAGAACCTCTATAACCTTATCATAATTAGGCTCTTGACCGGTTTGAGGTACTAATTCTGTATAAATAATATTTTTATCTTCATCAACAACGATCACTGATCTTGCTAATAGTCCTTGAAACTTACCGTTAGTATGTAAAATTCCAAGATTGTTTGCAAAATTTTCACTTCTCATATCTGAAAGAAATACAACATTTTCAATATTGTTATTAATACAAAACTGTTTATGTCCGAATGCTAAATCTCTGGAGATACATAATACTATTGTATTTTCAAAACTACTCGCTAATTGATTGAATTTTACAACAGAAGCAGAACATACGGGGGTGTTCATACTTGGAAAAATATTTAACACCAACTTCTTTCCTTTAAAATCATTCAAGGTCATATTGCTTAAGTTTTCATCAGCTAGTAAAAAGTCTGGCAGCTGACTACCAACTGATGGTAGCTGTCCATTAAGTGTAACTTCAAAATCTCCTAATTTTATTTTTGTCATATTTTCCCTTCTCTTGTTAATCTATTATCTACTAAATTGAATCTAAATTTATAACATAATAATTTATTAATAGGAGTTTTTTATGAATGACATAAAAAAATTTAACTTACCAGAACTACCATATGGTGAAAATGACTTATCACCAGTAATATCATCAGATACAATTCAATTGCATTATGGTAAACATCACCAAGCATATTTTAATATGCTTAATACCTTGGCTGAAGGAACAAAGTACAATGATATGTCTTTAGAAGATGTGGTTGTTCATAGCTTTAACGATAAAGAGCAAAAAATATTTAATAATGCAGGTCAAGCATGGAATCATATCATCTATTGGGAACAAATGAAACCAGGAGGTGAAAGCAATCCAAGTGGAAAATTACATTCTATGATTGAAGATGCATTTGGAGGATTTGACTCCTTTAAAGATCAATTTATTCAACAATCGGTTGGAGTTTTTGGAAGCGGTTGGTGCTGGTTAGTTCAAAATAATGATAAACTTGAAATAATGGGACTTCCAAATGCAGAGAATCCATTAGCTTATGGAAAAAATACCTTGATGGGAATTGACGTCTGGGAACATGCTTATTATTTAGATTATAAAAATGTACGACAAGACTATGTAAAAGCCTTACTTGAAAAATCTATTAATTGGAGCTTTGTTGCAGATCAATTGAAATAGAAATGTTAATATAATTAGTAAAAAAAGGCGAATAATATTCGCCTTTTTTTATATCATTATTTGAATTAATTAGTTTGTTGAAATGGTTGCATTAATTACCAGGCTTAGCTCAGAACTGTTTGCATCAAAACTAAACGGCGTAGCATTTGCATAAAATACAAATTGTCCATTTTCAAAAGCACTACCACTATGTGTACCCCAAACGTATTGGTTTGTAGCTGGATTTTGATCATTTGGATCTAACCAAGAAATAGATAGAAGCTTGTAAGTATCAAAATCTAAATTATCAAAGACCAATGAAATTTGACCATTTTGGACTTGAGAACTCTGTAATACTACTGATTTATATGGAGCTCCTGATGGAGGCCATGATTTATCTAATGAGCAAAATACAGTGCCTTCAGAAGGCCATGCTTCAGGATTAGTTACATTAATTGTTATATTTAGTGTTCCAGAAGTTGCCGGATCGCTCGAATCATCTTCGCAAGATACTAAAAATAACATTGAAAAAATAACTGAAAACAACGACATTTTTTTAAAAGTATTCATTTTTTCCCCTTTTTAATTTTATCTTTTAACTAATATTAATTTTTAATATTAGTTGGCAGATACTAATTATGAAAAAAATATCTAGCAAGAAAAATCAACTCTTATTGAGATATAATCTCATTAGTTAACCTAAAATGACATTTCATAAGACAAGCCAAGCATTCTTCCGGGCATTGGAAAATCTTGTATGAGCTCATACTTTACATCAAAAATATTGGATATCTTAAAAGATACTTTGCTATTTTTTAGTTCATAGCTTCCATTATAATTCACTAAAAATAATGCATCTAGCTGTTCTATAGGAAATTTTATTTCAGATCCTTCGTACTCTCTATCGTCACTTAAAAAGTCTTGATAATCTTGTTTTGACTGATATTTTATTGATATGATATGACTAACTTTTCCTTTTTTTTGCTTCAGACTCGAAACAAGCTTGTGTTTAGGTCTGTAAAGAATTGGATCTGTATTATTTATATCATTCACTCTTAAATACGTATAACCTGCACTTAAATTAAGATTATTATTTATTTTATAATTATAGTTAGCTTCAATTCCACATGAACTAATATCAGACCGATTAAGTGCTAAAACTGGCAACCCATAGACAAAATCGATCATATCTTTGTAACGATAATAAAATGTACTCAATGATAAATTCATATTTTTTATATTAGATCTATCGTAGGCGACATCTAACCCGTATAGCTGTTCAGGCTTTAAATTTGGATTACCTTGGGTATTTAATCCATAATCTGATTCATATTGTAAAAACATTTCAGATAAAGATGGCGATCTAAATCCTTTACTTAAAGCAAAACTCCACGTTGAAAAATCATCTTTCTTGTACGTCAAGTTTATCTTAGGTGAAATATCGCTAAAACTTTTATTACTATACTGTTTCCCACGATTTATAGATCTAAAATCAAACCTAAGTCCAATTCCTAGCAATAATTTCTCAGTTATCTCCAATCGATTTTGTGCAAAAAATCCTCCACTTACCTGAAGTAAATTATCATAGATATCTTTATAAATGGATATATCTGACTGCTCAACAAGAAGATCTGTTCCAACAATAAGGTAAGATGAATTTTTAAGCAATTTTTGAAATTCTGCTCTCATATTTAAGCTATTATCATTATAAAAAGTATCCTCCTGCATCTCTTCCAATGGAGTATCTCCTCTATCATGGTAATGTGTATAAAAATGATTCACACTTAATGAGTAAACAATATTTCCATTATTTTGTAAAGTTTGTTTTTTAAATAATTGTAAATACATAGAGTCTCTGTTTGAAATTCTATATGATTTCAAACTTGGTCTTTCTTCAACAGAAAAGCCAGGCTGACCATTTATAGATTTGTTTACTATAAGTGAAACTGAGAGATCTTTATCTTTATTGAATATTTTTGTATAAAAATTATTTTGTTCATATTGAGAATTATATCTATGGCCATCTCCTTTTTTATGTTGAAGCAATGCTGTATATGATATTCTATCAGTAATATTACTCATATTATAGTTAAAATCTTTTGTATTATAACTTCCGATAGTTGCTTTAGCATTATAAAATTCATATGCAAAGTTTTTAGTCACTAAATTTATAATACCGCCCATTGAATTCTGTCCATAGAGAGAAGAAACAGGCCCTTTGAGAACTTCAACTCTATCTAAAAAATCAAGTGGCATAGCATTCCAATCTATAGAGCCGGAATATGGCATACTTATTTGAAAACCATCCAAAAGAACTAATACCCTGTTATTATATCCTCCGGGCTTGTAATCTGATGATCCTCGAATAGAAAAATTTGCATTTCTTCCATTATCATGCTCCATTTGAACATCAATACCACCGATATTTCGAAATAGTTCTGACATTGTCTGGTAATCAAAGTCGGTGATATCTTCACTGGAAATATTGTCAGTTAAATACGGTATGTGTTTTGAAGGATATCTTCCAACCACATCTAAAGCATCTGATAATACAGCTTCACTTTCTAACTCAATCAATATATTAGATATATTTTCAGTAAGATTTATGTCAAGAAGTAGATCTTTGAATCCAATTGCACTTACCATTAAAGTATATTGGCTTTTTTTAAGCCCTGAAAAAGAAAATAGCCCTAAACTATTTGAGGCTACTCCTAAATTTGAGTCTTGAATAGTTATATTTACATCCGAAATTGGTTTAAAAGAGCTTTTTGATATAATTTTTCCAGACAAATCAAACGTTTGACTGTAAAGAGTAGATAAGAATAAGAATAAGAATACTTTTTTCAAAAAAACTTTCCCCAAAAATTAATTGTTTTTTACCGACAATAATATTAAATGAAATGGCTATTTGCAAGCTGTTTGAGATTTAATCTCAGTATAAGTATGTCAATTCGTTGTGATACACTCAAAACATATGTTAACTTATCTTATGACGAAACAATATGATAATATTGCATTAGTTCTCAATGGCCAGTTTCCATCAAGCAGTATGATAATTGAAAAAATTAAATCTTCTGATTTAATTATTGCTGTTGATGGAGCAGCAAATGAACTTAAAAAATTTCATATTCAGCCAAATATTATTATAGGAGATTTTGATTCCATTATTGATATGAATGATAAGTCAATCCGCTATATCAATACTCCTGATCAATCTAAAACTGACTTTAAAAAATCTTTAGATTGGACAATTGAACAAAAATTTTCACAAGTAAGTATTTTTGGCCTTTCTGGAAAAAGCGATGATCACTTTCTCGGAAATATTTACACATTTAACGAATTTAGTCACTTAATTAATCTGCAAGCATTTACAGATACATCAATTATTACTCCATGTATTGGGAAAAATAATTTCAACTCATTCAAAAATCAAAAAGTAAGTTTATTTTGCTTAGAAAATCCTTCATTAATTTCTTCCAAAAATCTAGAGTATGAATTAGATAGCTTTGAACTTCATCCTTCAGATAATGCAACAAGGAATGTATCTAAAGGTAATACTTTCACTATTGAAAGTTCTTCAAAAGTGCTTGTTTTTCAGATTATAAACTAAAGACCAGCAACAGATGCCAAGCTATTAGCTTTAGCTTTTTCAATAAACACTTCCTGAGCTAATTTCAAATTTTCAGGTTTTCCTGACCAAGCTTTTAATGCAGTTTGCTGCAAAGCTCTTCCAAATGAGAATGTTAAGTTCCAGTCACTATCATACTTATTCATTTCATTCAAATGTAGCGTAGCGTGTTCATCTGGTTGCCCTCCGGATAGAAATGCAATTCCGGGAATTTCAATTGGTACATTAGCTGAAAGACAATTAATTGTTTTTTCAGCTACCTCTTCAATGTTGGCTTGATAAGAACATTCGTAGCCAGATAATATCATATTTGGCTTTAAAACTATTCCTTGCAAATTTACATTATGCTCAACCAATTGATCGAAGGTGGCGTTCAGTGCTCTTGAAGTAACATCGAATGATTCGTCAACTGTATGTGCGCCATCCATTAACACTTCAGGCTCAACGATTGGGACTAAATTTGCTTGCTGACATTTTTGAGCATATTTAGCTAAAATTTCTGCATTTTTAATGATACAATCATCGCTAGGAATATTATTTCCGATTGTAATTACTGCTCTCCACTTTGCAAATCTTGCTCCCATAGCATAATATTTTCCTAATCTTTCTGATAGACCATCAAGTCCTTTAGTAACTTTTTCGTTTGAACCAAAATCTTCAAGACCTTGATCAACCTTAATGCCCGGTAATATACCTTTTGATGTTAAATATTCTGGAAAAGTCAATCCGGTTGAAAGTTCTTTCTGATGAAATGTTTCATCAAATAAAATTACTCCACTAATATATTTTTCGATTTTCTCTGCAGTAAATAACATATTTCTGTAAATATTTCTACTTTCAGCAGTTGATTCAGTGCCAATACCTTCAAATCTCTTTGTACATGTTGGGGTGCTTTCATCAGCAGCTAAAATACCTTTACCTTTTTCCACCATTTTATGAGCTACAGCATGTAATTCTGACATATTATTCTCCTAATAAATATTCATTTGTTATTATTTTAGAATCATTACTATCACCAAAAATTATTTTGGAAGTAACAACAGCTTTATTTCCATCAAATTCAACACCTGGAATCCATCCAGTGCATACTCCACTGGCAACAAAAAAAGAATCAGAAGACTTACATAACTCATCATCCGACCAAGTATTATGAATTTTTTCTCCAAGCATTGTAATAGCTCTATCCTTAAATGATTGATTCATAAAATGGAGCTTTCCTTCAAAATAGCCACCCATTGCTTTAACAGCAGTAGCAGTAATTACACCTTCTGGCGCAGCTCCAATACCATACAATAAGTCTACTGAACCTTCAGCAGCTTTTAATCCGCCAGAAACATCCCCATCTCCAATTAGAATAGGCTCTACTCCTAATAAATTCATCTCCCTAATTAAATCAATATGTCTATCTCTATCCATTACAATAATTTTTAAGTCGGACATGCTTTTATTTAGCGCTTTAGATGTAGCTTTTAAATTTTCGCTAACACTATTTGACAAACTGAGCTTGCCAATCAATTCTTTTGAACCGCATAATTTATCCATGTACGTATCTGGCGCATGAAGCAAAGTACCTCTAGGCGCAGCTGCTAACACAGCTAGAGCATCTGGGAGATTTTTAGCACAATGATTTGTACACTCTAATGGATCAACAGCAATATCAATTTTTAAATCACTGCTAAGATCGCCCATTTCTTCGCCAATATAAAGCATAGGCGCATCATCTCTTTCGCCTTCTCCAATTACAACTCTGGTATGAATATTTGATTTTTGAAGCACTTCTCGCATTGCTTCAGTAGCTACTTTATCTGCAGCTTTTCCATCACCATCACCTCGCAACTTTGCAGCAGCAATCGCTGCCAATTCTGTAGCCTTTAAATAAATATGATAATTGTCAGTAACTTTACTCATTTAAAGAATCTATCAAGTTAAACATTTCAGTTAATCCTTTTTCTGTGCTATACCCATTATGTCTATCAAGGACTATACCTTCACTATTTAAAACATACATATAACAATCCCCTTTACTAGAAATATCTAAAGATTTAAAATATGATCTTAATGGCCCATAATAAGTTACAGTATAATCATGTAAAGGTTTTGGCACTCCACCTCTCATACCGCCATCAATCCAATTTCTAGCCATTGTATACTGTCCGCCAAGCATTGGAATCTCATAATAATTAATACTTTTATCGATACCATATTTTAATAACAATTCATCAGCCCAAGTATTAATACATTTTTGTGCTTTTTGTCTAAATGCTACTGCTAGAACAGATGGCTTACCAACAAGAACATCAGGAAATGTTACTTTATCACCAGATAATGAAATTCCTTCTATTTTTGGAAATGGCTTATTTAAAAATGCATCTTGAGCAATTAGTGGTATTAAAAGTATAGTAAGTAATATTATTTTTTTCATTGAGGCTTATTCTTGTAATGAAATGGTATATAGAGCAAAAAGAAAACGAACATCACTAAAGGAAATAAAGGTACAACATGCATAGGGGGGTCAGGAAAAAATGAAAGCAAGGATTCACCTGTTGGAGCTTTCATTAAATACCATAAATTTGCTTCAAATCCAGGATCGCCTCCAACAATAATATTAATAATATACGCAATCGGCAGTATCAACAATGAAAATTTCAAAGCATTCTTATAAGAATCAAAAGTAATATTCTGCTTCAACACAAATACTATATAAACAAGTGCAAAAAATAATAAACCATGTCCCGAGAAAAGTGTAATAAAATCTAAGTCAGGAAAGGTGAATTCTATATCAGGAGTAAGCAAAGCCATTGTTCCCCCACCAAAACCCCAAAAATATGCAAAATCAAAATACTTTTGATTTCTGGTAAGAAGGAATAATCCTGTTGCATACGATGAGAGATGACAAGCATGTAAAGGAATAGTATTGGTCCATCTATAAGCTCCTTCCCCAAGAGCAATTAAGTAAAATGGCTTTAATAGCTCATTAAAAATTAACAGATACCCAAGAGTAGATTCAAAAGTAGAATATTTAGATGGAGCATATGAATCTTTAACATAAAAAGAGAATCCAAAAGAGATACCAAAAATTATAAATAATGTTAAAATATGTGTAGAGCCAAATAATATAAATTCACTAGGATTCATGGCTAGAATCTAAAAAAAAATATGAAATTTTCATGCAATTAAATCAAGTGAAGATTAACGCTCAAATATGAAACCATTAATAAGCTTCTTGCGGTCCAGAGAATTGTTCGAATCCAGTTAGATAGGATGAGATTATTAAGTACTCTCGAGTTTTTAGCAGAAGAAAGGGTATTATGCATTGGGACTTGAATCAAGAAAGTAGAAATCCAAATTGAAATTACAAGAATAAGGTTAATAGTAAAAATATGGTTATATGAACTACCATTTTGATAGAATAATCCAAGTGAAGTAAATAGTTCAATCATCATAATTGGTATAGCAAGTATTGAAATTCTCTGAGAATGAAAATTATGGTAGGCAGTAAATTTTGCTTCTGGTATAAACTTCATAGATGGATAGTGCACAAGCTGTATAGTCCAAATTAAACCTGTCGCAATAAGAGATATTACAAGATTTACTATAAAAATAAATGACATCTATCGAACATAACTTCCAGCATTCATATCAATACAAGACCCTGTACCATGATCAAATTTTCCAGAACAAATTAATACAACAACTGGGGCTATATCTTTGGGCTCTGTTAAATTATTTAAAGCAATGTCTTTCACTACAAAATCTTCTCCATACTTATCAATAGATTTTTGGGCCATAGCTGTTCTAGTAAATCCTGGAGCCACTGAAAAAGCTGTAATACCATCCTTTCCAAAACCTCGCGCAATAGACTTGGTCAATGCAACCATTCCAGCCTTTGATGCTGCATAGGCTAGATATTCAGGAGTATCACCTCTAAAAGCTGCTCTAGAAGCAATATTAATGATTCTTCCAGAACTTTGTTTTTTAAAAAGCTCTAATGCTTTTTTAGATAAAATTCCTGTTGATAAAAGATTAATATTCATAATAGTATTCCAATTATGAATCCATTCTTCATCAGTATTATCAATTGAGTTCATAATTGACATTCCAGCATTATTAATTAAAACATCTAAACCGTCAGACCAAGATAAAACCTGATTAAAAAATTCAGGGATACTAGCTGAATTACTAAAGTCGCACTGAAAACTTTTAGCCTGAGAAGGAAATTGTTTTTCCAATGATAATACTGCATTTGAATTAGCATTGTAATGCAACGCGACTTTTGCACCTGAATTCAATAGCTCAGAAGCAATAGCAAATCCTATTCCACTATTTGATCCAGTGACTAATATTGCTTTATCTTGTAGTTCAATCTTCATTAGTGGCAACTTGCATTATATTTTTTTAATCTCCAATAATTATAAGGCCATGGCGTTAAGAAGCCTGCAATCAACATAATTGGAACTACCCATATATTTAATTCAGCGCCCCCTGTTAATAAAACATCAACAATATTCATTGAAGCTTCCATCGCAATCATCGAAATAAAAGACATTCCTAAAGCAGTTTGAAGTGCAGACTTAATATCCATTTGTTTTGTCAGAATATATGTTTCTAAAGCAATGCTTGTTAAAAGGCCGTTCATCATTGCCAGCATCATAATTGACATAGTTGTCCAATCAGATGGGTTTAATTGAAAATATAGAATTGTAGAAAAATCTCCAATAGAGCAACCTAATAAACACCAAGAGGTATTTACCGCAGATTTTTTCCAAGTATGTTTACATTTCCAACTAATCATAATAATGTTAATTTAATGATGATATATGAAAAAAAAATTAATTCTATTAGTAATTAGCATTTTCCTAGCAACATGGTATCAGCTATCTAAGGCTGGAGAGGAATTTCAATTACCGATTTTTACTCCATCAGACTTGCGGTCAACATTAGTGCATCCTAGCCTTGTAGGAAAAACAACTCATGAAATACCAGATTTCTCCTTCACTAACCAAAATGGTGAAACTATTACGCAAGAAAGTGTAAAAAATAAGATATATGTAGCTAATTTCTTTTTTACCTCATGTCCATCAATTTGTATTGATCTAGCTAAAAATTTAAAGCTAGTGCAAGATGCATTTGATGTTAATGATATCTTAATTTTATCTCATTCAGTAGACCCTGAAATTGATTCCATTGAAAGATTAAAAAAGTATGAAGAAATCAATGACATTAATGGAAAAAATTGGTTCTTTTTAAGAGGAGATATTAATGAAGTCATCAAGATGGCTCAATTAGGATATTTTGCTATTGCATCTGTAGACAATCACATAGATAATAGCTTAATTCATACTGAAAATATAGTTTTAATTGATACAGAAAGCAGAATACGCGGTGTCTACAATGGAACATCTCAACTTGAAATGAGCTACTTAATCTCAGATATAAAAAAGTTGCTTTCAAATGACTAGATTGATTATATTAAAAAAAACAAAGGTTAAACTCTAAAATGAAAAAATACTTATTAACTGCAATTCTTTTTTTATCAAGCTTTAACTATGCTCAAGATTCAGACTATGGAATACTGGGAAGTCAAATTTCTCAAGGTACTTTTCTTTTTGGAAGCGAGATTTTAGCATATGATGTTGTTGGAAACAATGCTCCAGAAGGCGTTCAGGGCGATCCTACATTTACCTTAAAACCTGAACTGGGATATTTTGTCGTAGACAATTTAGGTCTATATGCTAAATACTACAGAGAAAATGGAAGTGGTACAGAGTATGGTCTTGGTATAATGTATACATTCCCAGACTTTTATATGGCAGGTGTATACAAACCTGAAGATCAGGATGATCATCATTTACAAGGTACTATTGGAAAATTATTTCAATTAAATAATTCTCCTGCTTATCTTAATGTTGGCTTAAACTATACTCTATATACTGAAAAAGAGTACAATCAATTACAAGTGCTTGTTAAAGGGCTTTATGTCGGTATTGCTTTCGGTTTTTAGATAAATTTTTTCGTTTAAATCTTAAAGCTGTCTGATATCATATTATCCATACTTAGTATAAAAATATATGACGCTACAAAATGATAGACTGCAATATTCAATTTATCAATATGCAAAAACCCCAAAGTAATGCTAGCAATGAAAAAGATGAATTGTAACGTGAATAATAGTTGACGCTTTGTAGACAATTCAGGGAAAAAGAATTTTAAAAAAATTACCAATTTTATAATTTTATTTTTGAAGAATTTCATGGCACTAGTTTTCTAACTGCTTGAATCCATGCATCATAATCAAAAGCTTTTCCTTGAATATATTTTGCAACTTCTTTGTGAGGAAGAATTAAGAACTTTTCAGAATTAATTCCTTTTACTGTTTCATCTGCTACAATTTCAACTGGTAAAATACCGTCTTTTAGTAGCGGATGATCATCAGATAAAGATTCAGCTGAACGTACCATGTTAGTGTCTACTAGTTGAGGACATAGTGCTGAAACGATAATACCGTCATTACCATACATTATAGAAAGATTTTCTGCTAATCCCATTGCAGCATGCTTTGTTGTTGCATACGAAAGAGCGTTAGGCATATTTAAAAGCCCTGCAGCAGAAACAGTTAATAATAAATAACCAGTCTTGCGAGACTGCATATGGGGAATTAATACCTTGGCAGCATGAACATGAGACATAACATTTACATCCCAATTTTTTTGCCAATTATTAGTTGAAGTTTCAAGCGTGCCAAACTGCTGGATACCTGCATTTGAACAAAATAGATCAATAGAACCATCCCCATCAATTATTTGATTTATGATAGATTGAAATTGATTCTCGCTTGTTACATCTGCAACATATCCTTTAACTCCAAGTTCAGAAGCAATTTTATTGACAGAAACATTAATATCTATCAAGGAAATTGAATTCGGAGATTCACGCAGGAAGCGCTTAGCTAGTGCTAGGCCTATTCCGTTTGCAGCGCCAGTAATTACAATATTCTTATCTTGAAGTTTCATATGATTTCGTACCCCAGGAAGGACTCGAACCTACAACCAATGGCTTAAGAGGCCACTGCTCTACCATTGAGCTACTGAGGCTTTTCTCTAAAGCTAAAATAATAAATATGATATGGAATTACTAACTAACTATGCAGCTGATACATTGACTGCTTTTTCTCCTCTATCATCGGATTCAACCTCAAACTCAACCGCTTGGTCTTGTTTAAGAGTCTTAAAGTCATTTTCAGACACGATGCTAGAAAAATGAACAAAAACGTCACTTCCATCTTCTTTAGTGATGAAACCGTAACCTTTTTTTTCATTAAAGAACTTTACAGTACCTTTTTCTTTGTTACTCATTTTTTTCTCTTTGTTAGTTAATAAAAATTTATGGAGCAATATAATTAGTTATTTAAGTAATACCAATGAAATTAAATCTTTTAAATTTTGCTCTTTAAAGAATTTAAATTATAGCTTTTGGATATTGCAAGATGATATACTCCAAAAAATAAAGCAGAATACATTAGGTCTCCAGCTAATGATGAACCATAAAAAGGCAATGCTAGAGAATAACATAAAACTAATCCAGCTATTGACTTTGCATATATTGGACTTGCTATCCATACACCAAAATTTGAAATTAAATAAAAGATAGTAGATCCCGATATACTTGCTAATGCTACTTTACTTGAAGACATTTTTTTGAAAATAGAACTACCTAGTAGTGCAACTAATAAAATTGATCCGTAGGTCCAAACCATCCCGAAACTAAAAAAAGTAAAACCTGAATAATAGCCAGCATATATAACATTATTGATAAATAAGTCGCTTAACCACAATGCAAACAAAGGAAGGCTAAGAGAAACATATTTATTTTTAAATATATAGCTTGATAATAAAGTAATAGCAATCACAGGAGTGAAATTGTATGGATGGGGCATTACTCTTCCTAGAAACACTACAACAAGCATGGCAATCGCTAATAATAATTTTTTTTTCACTTTATATCTCCTAAGTGTTTCTTTCCGTGATCATCGAAATATAAATTAACAAACCTATTTAAGTTTTCTAATAAAGAAGTTGTGTTTTTTGTATCTGTTGTTTGTTTACATTTCATAGCATCAAGCATAATATTGTGTAAAACTTCTAATTGTGAATGATATATGTCTTTATTTTTCTTTGAATCACCTTCTAATTTAATTCTCTGAGTTAAAAAATATTCGCTAACTATTTTTTGTATTTCCTGCGCATGCTCTTCTTTATTTATAATCCATCTTGTAACTTGATTTTGGTTTTTTAAATCGTTTTGATTTGCTTCAATATAGTTCATTGATTTAAGTATTGTAAATGTATGCTCTTCGATCATCTTAATTCTCATTGTATCATCATAGACACCGCATGGGATTTGGCAATGAGCATGCAACTGAGTAGATAAAATAAAAATGAATGCTAATAAATAGTTTTGAAATTTCATGATTGAAAATTATAGAAAGTATTCTTGATATACAAAATCAAAATCACTTAACACCTGCTTTTTAGAAAAACCGTACCTTTCAATTGATTTATTTTGATGTTTTTTAACATATTTCTTAGAGGAAAACGACTTAACTTCTTTTTCAAATTTCTTGGTCATTTTCATATTGGTAAATTTATAAAAGGATTTAATACTATTTTGTATATCAGTAGTTATTTGAGGATAAGTGAGTACCATAAATTGTTTTTTTAGAAGCTTTGACTTTACTTTTTCAGTTTCTTTGTACCATTCAATAATTTCTTCATAGGACTCTTTTCTTAAATTATTAAGCTCATTCTTTTTTAAAAGGTTGCCAAATTTTACATTTTCTTGCAGAGAGAAGTAGCTTGGAATCGTCTCCAGCGGATCGCGAACTAAAAAGACAAATTTTGCATCAGGAAATACTTTCAGAATAGAATCAATTTTAAAGATAAACGGATTGGACTTAGAAAGATGTCGCCTGTTTTTATGCAAATAAGCCTGTCTCTGGAAAAAATCTTTTACAAATAACATTGATCGAATATTTCTATTTTGATTTCTTGAATTATCTCTATAAACATGCTTAATAAAATGTTTTGTTGATTTATCAAATTTTAACCAAGGAAGTAAATGGTTAGAAACCCACAAGGAGTCAAGCTTATGAATGAAAAGAAGCATTTCATCTTCTTCTATATTTTCTAATCTTACCTGATGTCCTTTTTTTTTCTTCTCAATTTGATCAAGCTTTAAGCATGTTAAAGCTCTTTTAAGAATTGTTAAGAATTTTCTTAGTGATAATGAAGGAATGATTAAATCCCATGTTTTAGATGTTGAAAATTGATTTGATTTTGAGAGTAATCTGTGAAAAAAGGTTGTGCCGCTTCTATTAACTCCCATAATAAATATAGGCTGCTTGACTTTTGCTTTCTCAAATTCAGGAATAAGGATATAGTCTAAAAATAAAAAGACTCTACTTATAAAAAGAATTAATGGATAAATAACTAAAAACAGTATTAAAAAAAGGAATTTTTTATTTCTGTATAAAACCAGTAGCGAGGTATAATAAATTCCAAAGGTAGAATTAGATTTAAACACCTAATGTCTACTTTTTATCTTTTTTTTCCTCAACAGCTACTTTCTTTTTTGGAGCTGCTTTCTTTTTTGGAGCTACTTTCTTTTTTGGAGCTGCTTTTACTGGGGCAACATCTATCACTTTCTTATTTTTAAGTAACGCAGCTTTTTTAGCTTTCAGTCTTAAACGAGCTTTCTTTTGTTTGCGTTTTGCAATTTTTTGTTTTTTATTCATTTAGATTTATCTCCTCTGAAAATCATTATATATAGTGCTATATGCGCAGCAATAAACACAATGAAAAAATAGATTGGAAATAATAAATCGTGCCAAAAATTGCTCATAAAAAACCCTCTTAAATTAGTTATTTTAACTTCCTGCAAAGAAACTGAACCTCAACAGAGTACTTGTAACTTTCAAGCTGTCCAGCATCCGTAAATTGCGAACCACATTCTTCAAAATCAAATCTTTTATGAAATCTTATTGAACCAGGATTAGGTGGCTTAATGTTAACCTCGCAAAGAACATTATCATACCCTTCCATTGCAGAAAAATAAATTAAATCGGTGTATAGCGCAGATCCAATTTTTTCATTTTGAAATTTTGGAAATACCGAAATTCTATCTATATACATAAAGTTGTTAAATCTTTTGGAGACCCATTGATAATTTAAGCTATCATAATCTTTATTTTCTGCAAGACAAAGCAGGAATCCTGCTAGTTCGCCTTTGAGTGTTGCAACTTTACAGTAGCTTGCTTGATTTATTAAAAGATTCAGCCTTGATTCGTTTAAGAACCCTACTTGCGGCTTGTTTATATTGTTTGACTCAAGAATAAAATCAAACATATCATCGGTATATTCAACCAATTCAATCATTACTTTCTGCTAAATCCTTTCCACCATTACAGACTACTGAACCCTGTATACCATACTTTCTTCCGTCATTATAAATATATTTATACATTAAATCTCCATTCATGTCCCAAGCCTTTTGCTCTCCTTGTTCAAGTCCATTTTTAAATTGTTTTTGCGTAAAGAGTTTCCCATTTTGATGCCATTGAAAATGCTTGCCGGTACTAGCATCATCCTTAAATACAAAGCTATATTTTTTTGTTCCATTTGGCCACCACCCTTCATGAATTCCATTCTTTTTTCCGCTAACATATTTTCTTATAGATTTTGTTGTTATTTCATCGTTATACATCACTGTTATCGTACCAGAATATTGATTCGTACGAATGAATCGCTGGATCTCCATATCATTAATTAGTTCATATTCAGTGATTGTAATGTTTTCTCCGCAAGACATTATAAAGTAGGAGAAAAATAGAAGGAATTTAGTTCGTAAAGTAACCGCCACCATTCAATGATCCATAGTTACCTTTAAACCCACCAATTAAATATGGTGAATCTGCTGTAGCATGATAATGATATGTGCCATCATTATATTCATTGGTAGCATGTGTATGCCCATTTAGCTCATCTAAATTAGATGGATATTGATTGGTTGACTGTTCTTTTGGGCCATAAATTGGATAACCATCCAAAGAAAAACCAATCAACATAGTTGAAGAGTCATTTGCAGTTAAGTATTTTGGTTCTAAATGATAATGATATTGACCTGCCTGTTGAGGGTGACCATCATAAATATCAAATGATGGAATTTCTGAATCTAGTGGCTGGTTATTGGGACCTGCATATTGATTAAATAAAGGAACTCCACTAATAGATACACCGATAGGTCCTAATGGCGTACTTGAAATGTTACTGGATATAGACGGAATTAATGGAATATAGAATTTAAAATTTTGCTCAGTTATAATATTAGGATTAATAATCATTCCTGAGTGGGGATTTTGGTAATTTGGATGTGAAGTACCCCAATATGGCGAAGGATGATTAGGAATTCCCTTAGACTCTACTACAACATAATCTCCAGAGATATAAACATCAGTATATTCTTCATAAAATCTCGAAAAACCTCCTGGCAAATCTGAGTGATTTAAGTTATCTATAATTGTATTATTTGAATAAGATGAGTTTGAATCTTCGCAACCCATAAAGATTAGGATAGCTAAAGAAAAGAATGTTTTTTTAATTGACAATTTAAATTTCATAGTTTTATAATATAATATTTTTGTGTAAATATAAAGATTAAAGTTCTAAAATTTTAAGTCTTAATTAGTGCAGTAGTTGGTGCTATTGCATTTTCAGCAATCCCAAGAAAAAACCAAGTAGAACCAATGAAAAGTGTTAACGCAACAATCATTAGGAGAAATGCTACTATACAAACTCCTACGGCTCTAACTGTACTATTAAAGTCTAAGGCCTGCCTTACTGCAATTGTCATTGCCGCAAGCTGAAGAATAACAACAATTGGATCTACAAAAGAGTTTATGAAAGGGAGCACTTTAAAAATAACTAGCAACCCTGGAGCGTAAGCAAAGCCAAGCGTTCTAATTAATTCTCCGGTATTAGATTTGGTTTCTGGTTCTGGTAATATTCTTGTACCTACAAAGGCGATAAAGAATGCCCAAATTATAAATCGCACCAGACTACCAAGTATGCCTTGAACCAAAGCGATTGGAGCAAAACCAGCAATCATAAGTCCTTGTACAATTGAAACAAGCACAACAGTCATCATTGCTTGATCAGTAAATTTTTTGTCGTTTTCCACCTCTTCATAAAAAGAAACATCAAGCATGATTGCTTTTTGTAATCTTTGGAAATAATTCATTTTATAATTCTCCCTCAACACATGTGGTATCAAATCCACCTCTTGTATTGTAAATGGTTGTAATTTTAATTTTTGAAGTATTTAGCACCTTCTTTAGATCGTCATAAATGCGTTTGGTTGCTGCTTCTTGATAGATTCCAACATTTCGAAAGCTAACAAAATAATACTTTAATGATTTTAGCTCTACACATTTTCCACCCTCTGGGAAGTATTCAATAATTACGTCAGCTAAGTCAGGTAAACCGCTAAACGGACATACTGCGCTAAATTCTCTTGTGGTAGTTTCTATATACTGATTTTTACTATCAAATTCGAATGTTTCCAAATAAGAAGTATTTATATGATCTTCACTTAAAAAACTAAATTCTTTTCCATCAGCTTTAGGCATCTTTGTCTCCATAGTATTTGCATCCATAACTACTTCCTTCACTTACCGATACAGAATGTAGACCAATTAAATCATTTTTCAGCTTCTTCCAAATCCACATGGCAATATGCTCTGTAGTGGGATTAGATAACCCTTCTACATCATTTAAATACTTATGATCGAGTGCACTGTGAATCTTCTCATTGAAATGATTATCAATATCGTAAAAGTCCATTATCCAGCCTTCTTTAGTTAACTTATCACCAGAGACCTTTATTGTAACTGAAAAAGTATGCCCATGTAAATCTCCACATGGATGATTTTCTTTCAAAGCAGTCAGTTTTCTTGCTGCGTGAAATTCATATTTTCTTTTTAATCTAAACATATCAATCTATCCCCATTATTTTATGTGTTTGTAAGCTTAAACGCCACAAGGGATTTTCGATACAATATGATACGCTTTGCAAGATATTTTTTTGCAAATCTTCTCCATCCATTGGCTGAAGAAAAAAATGGTCAAATTCTAATTCTTTGAATCGGTCTGGATTAAATTGCTCCTGTGGATAAACTAACTTTAATTCATTCCCGTATTTCAATTTAAACTTTGCACCTTTTTTTGGACTTACACAAATCCAATCTATATTTTCTGGCGGTAACAAAGTTCCGTTTGTTTCTACAGCAACCTTAAAACCTTTTTGGTGAAGAGCATCAATCAACTCTGAGTTCAATTGCAATAATGGTTCGCCGCCAGTAAATACAACAAATTTTTCATCATCAAAATCATTCCACACTTTATCAATCTTATCAGATAGTGCGCTAGCGCTAACATATTTAGATCCGTTCACTCCATCAATTCCAACAAAATCTGTATCACAAAAATTACAGATAGCATTTACTCTATCTTTTTCATGACCAGACCATAAATTACATCCACTGAATCGACAGAAGACTGCATGTTTTCCAGTATGAAATCCTTCGCCCTGCATAGTAAAATATATTTCTTTAACTGAGTAAATCATTGGTAGCTTGTTGGATCAGTAATATTGGCAGCTTCGAATCCAGCCTTTCTAAGAATGCAGGCATCACACTGTCCGCATGATAATCCCGATTCTGATGGATCATAACAAGAATGGGTCATAGAATAATCAACTCCAAGATGTATACCTTTAGTAATAATTTGGGCTTTTGTTAAATCAATTAATGGAGTATGAATTTGAATTTTATTTTCACCTTGAGCAAACTTAGTTCCTTCATTCGCCATCTTTTCAAACGCAGTGATAAATTCTGGCCTACAATCTGGGTATCCACTGTAATCAAGCGCATTAACACCTATAAAAATATCAAAAATCTCATTTACTTCTGCAAAAGCAAGTGTGTAAGAAAGAAAAATTGTATTTCTTACGGGAACATACGTTATGGGAATTTCCTTTCCTATATCTTGATTTTTTGGGACACTAATATCATCTGTCAAAGCAGAATTTCCAAATTGGGCAAGATCAATTTTAATTTCATTTAAAATAATGCTATTTTTTTTGGCAATCTTCTTTGCTGCATTCAATTCAAATTTATGTCTTTGGCCATAGTCAAAAGCGAGCGCTACAACTTCAAAATCTTTTTGAGCTATTTTTAAAACTGTAGCAGAATCAAGACCTCCACTTAATAGTACGATACATTTTTTTTTATTACTTTGAATCATAAGGATTTAATTTAAAAAAAAATGGCTTATAAGATTGCCACTAAATAATTTAGTTGATGCCATCAATATCAGTAATTATATCAACTTACAATAAACCAAAATTTTTAGAAAAAGTATTAACGGGCTATGCCCATCAATCTTTCAAAGATTTTGAAATTATCATAGCTGATGATGGATCAAGTGAAGAAACAAAAAATATAATACAAAAATTTAATCGATTAATTTCTCAAGATATTATTCATGTCTGGCATAAAGATGATGGATTTAGAAAATGTAAAATTTTAAATGAAGCAATAACTAAATCAGCAAATGAATATTTGGTTTTTTCAGATGGAGATTGCATTCCTAATCGTCAATTTTTAGCTACTCATAATAGTCTAGCTAAGACTGGATATTTTTTATCTGGTGGACACTTTCCCATAAATGAAAAAGTATCAGATTCAATAAAAATAACAGATATAAAATCCGAAGATTGTTTTAATAAATCATTTATTTTTAAAAATGGACAACCCTTAGGCAAGAATTTTTTCAAGTTAATTAAAAATTCATTTTTGGCAAAATGTCTTGATCAAATCACTCCTACTAGAACCACATTTAACGGAAATAACTCATCTGCATGGAGAAATGATATTATCCTAGTAAATGGATTTGATGAACGAATGGAATATGGCGGACTTGATTGTGAACTAGGATATCGTTTAAATAATAATGGAATTAAATCAATCCAAATTAGAAATAGGGCAACTGTGATTCATCTTTATCATACAAGACCATATAAAAATGAAAAAGCAATTAAGAAAAATAGATTAATAAGACAAGAAACTCTTTCAACTAAAATTACAAAAACTGATTACGGAATTACTAAATGAATATTAAACATACAATCTTTTTTGACGTGCAAGAGCTTTACTATTTGCCGCAATATTTACCTGTATTTAAAGAGCTAAAAAAACACCATAATTGTGCAATAACATTTATTTTTCATCAAAACAAATTTGAGAGTATAGTAAAAAATATTATTCTTAAAGATCAATTACCTCACCACTGGGTTAATAATAAAAATGAGGCTTTGCAATTTTACTTAGATAAAAAACCAACATGGATTTTTCTTGGAAATACTTTTCCTGAACTTGATAAAATTCATCTTCATAGTAAAACAGCTCAACTAGGTCATGGAGTTGGGCCTAAAAAAAGCTATTACTCTAAATCGGATACACCAACAAGTGTTCGGTTTGTAGAAAGCGATTACCGATACCAAAGACTTTGCAAAATGTATCCAAATGATGTATTTGTCAATGTTGGTTTTTGCAAACTTGACCCCATTATAAATGAAGAAGAAGATGGCCTATGCTATGAAAATCTAAGACTTGACAAAGCTAAGAAAACAATTCTTTACGCTCCAACTTTCTATCCAAGTAGTATTGAAAAATTTTCAAAAAATTTTCCTTCTGATTTTAAAAATTATAATATCATTATTAAACCTCACTACTTTTCAATAAGTATGAAAAAATATCAAAAACAACGAAACCTACTTCAGCATTGGAATACTTATAACAATGTATACCTTGCAAAAGTTGATGACTATTCTCTGTTACCTTTTTTGAAATCAGCAGATTTAATGATAAGCGATGCTTCCTCTGCAATTATAGAATTTGCCGCTTTAAATAAGCCGGTTATATGGTGTACTTTTTTACAGCTAAGATGGAATTATAGAGGAATTTTTTCATACAGATTTAAAGCTAGAATGGATAAAGACTATGATGACTATGAACAAATTGCAACTCTATCACCATCTTACGACAAAATGATATCCAATACAAATGAACTCCTTAAAAATGCAAACAAACTACCTGAAAATGCTAAAATATATCTTGAGCGATTAGCGGGTAAGCTCGATGGAAAAGCTAGCAAAAGAATTGTCACATATTTATTAGAAAATTACTAGTATCTAGTACTTCTATTTAATTAGCAGTTTAAAAAAATGAAAAAAATTGGATATACTACAGGAGTTTTTGACTTATTTCACATTGGTCATTTAAATATTCTCAAACGTGCCTGCCTAGAGTGTGATCATCTAATTGTTGGGATCACAACAGATGAACTATCAGAATCCGCAAAAAATAAAAAACCATTCATCCCTTTTCAAGAGCGTATGGATTTAGTAGAAGCTGTAAAGTATGTGGATGAAGTAGTTCCACAAACAAGCTATGATAAAATGGAAGCTTGGAATAATCTAAAATTTGATAGAATGTTTGTTGGTGATGACTGGAAAGGTTCAGACCAATGGAATATAATTGAAGATGAATTTGCCCAAGTTGGAGTAGAAATAATATATTTTCCGTATACTACCCACACCTCTAGTACTATTCTAAGAGATGTTCTCTCTAAAATTTAACTAATCAGTTATGAAAATTCTCTATGGTATCAATGCAACTGGAAATGGCCATATATCTAGAGCAAGAATAATTATTGCCGAACTTAAAAAAAGAGGACATAACATTAGCTGCATAATTAGCGGAAGAAATGATGACAGTCTATATGATATTGAAGAATTTAAACCTTTTGTGTTAAAAAAAGGATTTACTTTTAGCAAGAAAGATGGAAAAATCCAATATTTACGAACATTTTTTAATATAGATTTAATTCAGTTTATAAAAGATATTAAATCTATTGATGAGCAGTTTGATCTTGTTATTACTGACTTTGAACCTGTATCCGCCTACTTTTCAAGAATTAAAAATATTCCTGCGTTTGGAATAGGTCACCAATACTCTTTTTATAAAAATATTCCAATGACAGTAAAAATGAGGTTTACTAGAATTTTGTTTCCATATATTTATACACCAATAAAAAATGCTATTCCTTCTCATTTTTCTCATTTTAATCAACATATACTTCCACCTTTTTTATCTAAAACAATTACTAACCATAAGCTTAGAGCTAATTCAAAAGATAACGTTCTTGTATATCTTGTATGGGAAGAGTTAGAAAAAATGATTGCATTGTTACACCAGATTGAAAAACAGCACTTTATATATTATTGTGATATACAAAATGAAAAAAGAATAAAAAATGTAACTTTAAAACCATTCTCTGAAAATGAATTTAAGAATGATTTAATTGAGAGCAAGCATCTTATTACCAACGCAGGATTTCAGTTACCAGCAGAAGCATTATTTATAGGAAAAAAAATACTTTGCAAACCTCAAAAAGGACAGCCGGAGCAAGAACACAATGCTAAAATATTAAATGATTTAGGGTATGCAACTATTTCCAAAACAATTGATATTAATTCCATTAATAATTGGCTTCATTCTAGTAAAAAGATTAAAATTGATTTTCCAAACCCGCTTGAGTTAATTATGGATATTATAGAAAACAAAAATAAAGATTTTTCTTATGAAATTGACAAACTATGGCAGATAAAAAAAACTTACTAGGCTATTCTCTAGTAGAGCTAGAGAAGTTTTTTCATGATATCAATGAACCATCTTTTCGAGCAAAACAATTATTAAAGTGGGTACACCAGAAAGGTGAATTAGACTTTGATAGAATGAGCAATTTTAATAAAGATCTTCGAATAAAAATGAAGGAAATAGCTGTCCTTATTCCTCCTAAACTAAAGAAAGTTTTGGTATCTGAAGATGGAACTAAAAAATACCTAATTCAGCTTGATTCTGGTTCATCAATTGAAATGGTAAGAATTCCTGAAAAAAAACGTATTACCTTATGCATTTCATCTCAGGCTGGTTGCGCTTTACAATGTACTTTTTGCGCAACCGGAGCGCAAGGATTTGAAAAAAATCTTAGCGCAGATGAAATTATTGGCCAACTATGGCTAGCTAATTTTAACGACAAGAAAGATACCCCAATAACAAACGTAGTTTTTATGGGAATGGGAGAACCTCTTTTAAATTTTGAACCGGTTATTACATCTGCTGAAATAATGCGAAACGAGTTTGCGTATTTTTTATCAAAAAAAAGAATAACTATAAGTACTTCAGGGTTAATACCTCAGATTAATAAACTAGCAGACAGAACAGATGTTTCCCTTGCAATTTCATTGCATGCAGCTGATGACTCATTGCGAGATATTATTGTTCCTATCAATAAAAAATACCCTATTGACAACCTTTTAGAAGCTTGTAAAAATTATTTATCTGTGCAAAAAGATAATCGCTATATCACAATAGAATATATATTAATAGACGGCATCAATGATTCTATTGATCATGCTAGAAGTCTATCTAAGATTCTTACAGGGCTTGCCTGCAAAATAAATCTTATTCCATTTAATCCATTTGACGGATGTGATTATAACCGTTCGAAGGATAAAAATATTGAAGTGTTTAGAAAGCATTTATTCAATAAAGGATTTATTACAACTCTACGAGTAACTAGAGGAGATGATATTGATGGAGCCTGTGGACAATTAGTAGGTAATTTAAAAAAAGCTACCCAGGGTAAGAAAGTTAAAGAACGTCAAGCTGTTGCTTAAATATTTTGGTTTTCAAAATATTGCACTAAATCAACAAAACCACCTATAGCAAGATCATTTACAACTATTTGAGGGACAGTTGGACCTTTAGCCATTGAAGCCATTTCTTCTCTAGAGATATTATGTTCTTCAATATCTATCTCTTTATAACTAAATCCTTTTTCAGTCAAAAGTTTTTTAGCCATTTTACATGGTCCACACCAAGATGTAGTATATATAACAATCGTAGTATTATCTGGAGTTATTTTTTTCACACAAGAATATAGTATTATAAAAAATAAACTTTAATACTTTTCAACTCTCTTAAAAATATTTAATATTCGACATGGAATTCGGTATATACTATTGGGGCATTTTTGGTGGAGTGATTCTATTTGTTTTTTTAGTTTCACTTCTTTTTAATCCCTAAGGAGATAAAATTATGGAAAGTTTTGAACAATTTGCAATGATGCTAGAAAGTAATCCTATGCTACTTTTAGCTATATCTATGTGGGAGGCGCTATGGACTTTACTTGCTTTATGGTTCTCTGGCAGAAATGATCATAAAGGATGGTTTGTTGCTTGTGGCTTACTTCAATTATTTGGAATAGTGGAAATTATATACTTAGCAACCAAAACAAGCTTCTTTAAGGATTTTAAATTTAATGCGTAATCATTTTCCAACAATCATTGCTCTAATCATGTTGATTGCTATGCTAGGGTTAATGAGCAATTGCCAAGTAAACACAAATGTTCCAATGGAATATAATAGTCCAATGGAAACTACTGAGCATCTTGACGAAAATGGCAATCCCATGAAAAAAAGGATTGTTAATTATGAGTTTCAACGAGACAATCAAAATCCTTGAAGAAAATCTTATCTATTAGCGTTGCAACGCTATGCCTTTATTTTGCATTTCAACAAGTTAACCTAGAAGATATAAACCGTGCATTGTTTGCAGCTAACCTCTTCTATGTTTTTTTAGCTACCTTAATTACTTTTATCACTTTTATTTTACGATCTATTAGATGGAAAATGCTTCTTAACACTCCCACAGAATTAAGTTTTGTGCAATACATGTCATCTACGCATATAGGATACTTCTTAAATAACATCCTTCCATTTAGAGCTGGAGACCTGGGAAGAGCTCAACTTCTATCAAATCAATCAAAAGAAATAAGGTTTAGTTTTTTAGTTGGTAGCCTTGTAGCTGAGAAAATTATTGATTTATGGATCATAGGATTTTTTAGCATATTTATCATTTTTTCAGGCTATCAAGATGTATTGGGCTTCAAATTTTCATTTATAATTCTTTTATTATACATAATCACTTCTACTATTATTTTTGGAAGAAATTCTATCGTAAACATTGTTCAAGAAAAATTTTCTATTACCAGAAATTTTATTGATGGCTATTTACTTGTATCAAAAAATAAAATAAAACTAGTTGGTATCTCAATTTTGCTTTGGTGTTCTTTTGTTGTGTATATATATCTAATATTACAAGCCCTGAATATTAATTTAACAACACAGCAATACATAGGTCTTACAATAATATCTAGCATTATTACTTCTCTTCCAGTTGCTCCTGCTGCTATTGGAACCTACCACTTAGCTGTCATCTACTGTCTTTCTTTGTACGGTATTAATATTGATTTAGCTCAAACTGCAGCTATCCTGATGCATAGCTTATTTTTAGTATATACTATTATTTTTGGATACATTTTTTTATCTTTCGAAAAAATTGATTTAAAAACACTTATAAATGACGATAAAAACTAAAGGTTTACTCACTGTACTAGTAGCGTATGTAATTGCTATTGTTTTAGGATTTATCTCTCTTTCTTTTACATCAAGCTGTTCACAAATGCTACAAATTCTTCTTGCAGATATTATAGCTACATTTGTCATCTATGCTTTCAGTGTTGCTTATAAAAATTCATCATTCTATGATCCATATTGGTCGGTAATTCCTCCCGTGATAGCATTTTATTGGATTGCAATGAATGACTACATATTTAATACACCTACGATTTTATTAATGTCAGCAGTTTTATTTTGGTCTCTACGATTGACTTCAAATTGGATAAAAACCTGGGAAGGGCTTCATCATGAAGACTGGAGATATATTGACATGCGAAATAATCTAGGGAATGCATTTGAAATTGTTGGAAACATTGGGGGGATTCATTTTTTCCCCACCTTTATAGTTTTTTTCTGTTGCATGCCTATGGCACAAGATTTCTCATCTGCATATAATTGGACAATTTTCTTAGGTTTTGGATTATGTATAATTGGTGTACTTCTTGAAATTATAAGTGATAAACAGCTTCACGATTTTAGAGAAAAATATCCAAGTGGTACGGGTATTATTGATACAGGACTTTGGAGCTATTCAAGACACCCAAACTACTATGGAGAGATCATGTTCTGGTGGGGAATTTTTGTATTTGGAAACTCATTTTCTGGAATGAACTATCTTCTATTAGCCCCAATTGCAATGACTGCGATGTTTATGTTTGCAAGCATTCCATGGATTGAAATCAAGATACTACGCACTAGACCTCAATACAAAGATTATCAAAAAAGAGTTCATATTTTATTTCCAGAAATCACTATATTAAAACGCTTATTTAAAGGATAATATGGATAAAAACACAATTACAATATTACAAGTTTTTGGACTTATCATTGCGTTGCATTTCACTTTCTTTATGCTTGTAATGGTGCCTAACAAAACATTCTACCTATTTGGATAGAAAATCTTGTGATTAGAAATCATGCTATTTGGCTTTTTTTGGTATGTCTTTGGAATTTCGGTTACCCTTCAGCCACACCGCTTCACGATGTTTTAGTAGCCATTCTTCTGGCAATATTTAGTTATTTTTTAAATAGAACCTTCTAAATATACTTTTATATCTACTTTATCGCGAATCTTAATCGTTAACAAAGAAGGTCTTTTAATTTTAAAGTCTGTCAACATTATTGAAAACTCTGAATCGATGATTACTTTTTTACCTTCCTTAGAAAATGAAACTGGAATTAAGAATTGTTTTGTCATCCCGTGGAACATTATATCTCCGGTGACTTCAAACCTATTATCTTTTTTCTCAATTTTTTTAGAGATAAACCTAACGTATGGATAATAATATTCTTCAACCACATCGAGCATATTAGAGTCTCTGCTGGCATTTTTACTATCAAAACTAAATACCGGCACATAAAGATCTATTTTTGACTGTGTTAAATCATCTATATTAAGCTCAAAAGATCCTTGAATTTCTTTTGATATTCCCGTCCAATTATGAGCAGGATGCTTACCGTCATAAGATATATAACTATTCTCTAAATTGAACTCAACCAATGATTGAGAAAAAAGAAGATGAAAAAATAAGATAAAAGTACATTTCTTCATTTGAAAAAAGTAATTCCTAGCGCATCAAGGCTTAATGCAAAAAAAGCTACTGTTCCAGCTTTAAGATGAGCATCCATCAAGTCATTATATCGTTTACCATTTTCAACTGCTTTTTTAGCAAGAAATGGTTGTGCCATCATAGCAGTAAAATGTAATGCTGCCATTCGTCTATGAAATTTTATAGAATTTCTATTATTATCATATTTTCTAGCTGGAGGAGAAAAAATTGAGAGAGATGCGGTAGACATATAGGTCATATACGTAAAGTATCCCATCGCTTTATGTTTATCATAATGCGAATCCCAATAATTGCTATCGTTTCCATTATAAAGCTCTTTTCCAACATCATACTGATAAGCAAGGCCTGCAAGAGTAATGATTCCAAGCCACTGATGAGCTTGAAGCATTTTTCTTCGCAACTTTAATTCTTCTATTCTAGTTTCAGGTCCGATATTTAACTTTCTAAAGGTGCCATTCTCTCCCCAAATTATATTTTTCACAAATGGTATATTTTCTGGAAGGCCGATTTCAGGAGGAGTAAATCGTTTATCATATGATTCTTTAGTAACTATAGATTGACTCAGCACCGTTGAATGAAAAAATAGTGCTAGTAAAATAGCATTAAATATGGATGATTTATTGATTATCATTAACCTCAATATATAAAAAATTCGTATTAAATTTTGATATTAATAATTTTTTATTAATTTAAAGCGATGTCAAACAAAATAAAACAATCAAAATGTGCGTGTAATTGCTTTGAAGAAAAAGCAGTTGATCCCTCCAGAAGGGACTTTATTCGTAAAGCATCTACGCTGACTTTGATTGGAAGTACTGCCTTTATCCTTGAAGCTTGCGGTGGAGGATCTTCGTCTCCTACAGGTCCCGATAATAATGGTGGTGACACTGGTGGAAGTGACACTGGTGGAGGTGATAATAATGGTGGTGGAAATAATGGTGGCGGTACAGGAGATACTGGTTATAATTTTGATGCATCAACAGGAACAATTACTATCGACATCACTAAAATTTATCAATCTCTTCAAACTGTTGGCTCTGGAATTGTACTAAGCGGAAGTAATACTTTTGCCAGCTTAGGGCTTATAGTTATAAGAGCGAGCAATTCTTCCGTAAGAGCTCTATCAAGAAACTGCACTCATGCAGGATTTTCTGTTGATTTTGATGGCGCAAACAATAATCTTCCTTGTAGCCAACAAGGCGGTTCACATGGATCAATATTTAATTTGGATGGAAGCGTACAAAAAGGACCTGCTACACAAGCTCTTACCAGTTATAATGCATCAATAAACTCTGAAGGTACTCTTATTACAATTACTCAGAGTTAGTATTTTCTTCTAACTCTTTCAATGCTTTTACAATTTTATTTTCAAGCTTTTTCGTTTCAGTGCTTAAAGTTTTGTTGTACGCACTTGCAGATAAACCTTCTAAATCGATTGGATTGATTTGAGGTAATATTTTAACAGTAATTGGAACAGATTGCATCCAAGTTTCCCCTTTAGGCCAGGCTTTTTCAGCCCCTACTATAACAGCTGGAAGAATAGGTGCGTTAAGTCCCATTGAAAATTTTATTGCTCCTTTTCTAAATCTTTGCATTTTACCAGGCTCACCTCTAGATCCTTCAGGAAAAATAATAATATTATTGCCCAACTTCATAAATGCCTTGGATAATGTTATTGTGTCATCGAAGTCGAGTGACTCAGGATTTTGCTTTCGACTTATAGGAATAAGATTTATTAAATATTTAAAAAATCGTCTTCTAAAATTATTATCAAACCAATAATCTTTAGCAGCTAAAAATCCAAATTTTTCGTATCCCATTCTTGTAGAGTATGCCAATACAGCAATGTCCATGTGACTATTATGATTACTTACAAAAATATAGGGTTTATCTTTAGGAATGTTTTCTCTTCCAATTACTTTCACTGGTGTGTAAAACGTTAATACTGTATTTGCATAAAGATCAAAAATAAATGAAAATATTTGGAATAATATTGATTTAGGTTCGGCAATATGACGATATCGAGGGTCTTCTAAAATACTATATTTCATATGTTAATTATGCGTTTATTCTTTTTGCTAAGAAGAAATATAAAGAAGGGAAAAATTTGTTAATAAAAACACCCAACCAAGCAACATCAGACCATTTAGATATAACAATTTGTCTTTTTTTATGCTTGATAGCTGATAAAATAATTTTTGCAGCTTTTTTTGAAGACAAGCCGTAAGGTGTACCAATATTTTTATCACCAAATTGTTCGCCTTGAGCATCTAATTTATTATCTCCAAACTTTGTAACCACTTTACCAGGGGCAATCAATGTAATAGGAATATTATGCTTATCAATCTCAAGTCTTAATGAATCGAAAAATCCATGGAGTGCAAACTTTGCTGACGAGTAAGCAGTTCTTCCTCTAGAAGTAATTAAGCCAGCAACGCTAGTATTGGTTGCGATATGTCCATGACCCTCCTTAATCATATGATTAAGCATTGCTTTTGTAAAATAGACTACAGAAAAATAATCAAGGTTCATCAATTCATGAAAAACATTAAGATCGGTATCTTCAAAATAGCTTTGAGAGCCAATTCCAGCATTATTAAACAAAATATCAACTGGTCCTTCTTTTTTGACCAATTTATCAACAAATGATTCAATATCTTCAAGCTTGCTTAAATCAAATGGATAAATTGCATAAGATTCATTGCTAAAGTCCTTAAATGAATCTCTCATTTTTTCTTCACTTCGAGACACTAAAATTACCTTAGCTCCCTGTTTTAAAAACTCTTTTGCAGTTGCTTCTCCAATTCCCGAAGAAGCGCCAGTTACTATAACTTTTTTTCCTTTAAAATGTGACATCCAGGGAATATAATATATTTTATCCTTTTACAGTCATATTAAATAGCTTCTTCGTTAATGAAACCATTACAAACGTTGCTAGCACTAGAGAAAGCATCATAAACACTGTTTCATTTTGATAAGAAGAAACTGTTCCAAAATCAGTTGCTGCAAATCTATCAAAGAACATTATAAACAACGTGTAAAAAGGTATCATTGCATAATTGTTTTTAATGATAAATTTGAATATTAAAAATATTATCCCGCCATAAGCGAGTGCAAGAGAGATAGAATTTATAATATTATACTGAAATCCAAGATCTGCTGTAAATACTGCAACAATTAATAGATATGCTAATACATTTCCTTTAATATCACTCCCCCATCCTTTTGTAATCTCATTTAATAAGGCAGCTAAGAAAATATTAAATGCAACAGGACCGAAATATGTATAAACATTTAGAGTATCATATAGCGGGTAATATGAAGTCAGGTTAAAACTTGCAAAATTAGGATTTAAATTTAGTTGAAAAGATCCAACCAGAGCTAAAGCAGCTATCATTGATAGCGCCACCACTAATCCGCCAAGAACTGCATCTATAATTTTGATATTATTCACTGAAGACTTTATCATTTTATATAACGTTCCATACAATAGGACATTAATCAACCCTAAAACAATAAGGACTCCACCAATGGAGGAAATATAGTAAGTTGTCATAAGGTTTTCAATTGGTTGATTTGTCGGCATAGAATTCAAGAAAGATGCATCATTGAAAATGCGGATGATACCAAAAATAGCAAATGAGCCAAATATAAGCCCTTTTCTTAAATTGATTTTACGATCCATCATCAATTTAAAGGATCTCAATAGCATCAAACCAATGACAAATATCAAACCTGGAACTGTATACAAGGTTCCAATGATTCCTGATAATCCTTCGCGATCTTTTTTCATTCTGCTCCACTCTTCGGGAATAAAAACAAACTGAGTAAATCCAGATACTTCATTACCTGAGATTGAAATGATATTTTGAAGTTTTGAGCCATCATAATCTAGCTCTTCATTATCTGTAAAAGTAAATGTCCAATCCATTCTGTTTGGTTTTTGAGATTCTTGCGCGCTAGTAAGAGTGGCGTCTGCTAAATCGATTTTAAGATATGCAGATAAAGCATTTTCAGCAAGCACCTGAGCTTCTTCTCTAGAAAGCTCTTTTCCTTCTTCTGCTTCTGGATATTTATTATTGAATCTTAAAATATTTCCTTCAAAATCCATGGATATCATTATCTCTCTAGCTCTGGATTCAACGGGCCCATCAAACTTGGCAAATCTTACTTTCCATCTTGGACCTAACACATATGAACCAAGCAATGCCTTATATTTCTCTTCACCTAATTCCTGCCAAATAAATGAAGAAGATGGATATGAGCTATCATCAAATGCATAAGCATTATATCCTTCAGGAAGAGTAATATCATTATCTAACAAGAATTTATTCGCAATGGATATCGCTTCTTCTTTATCAATTGAAGGAGAATTGACTGGAATTTCAACATTTGAAAGTTTAAACGTACTAAAAATAGCAATAATAAATAATAGAGCTACACCAATAACTTTTGGATTTAATACATTTGTTGCACTTGGAGATACGACAACTTTTTCTTTCTGTTCTTTTACCTTCATTTCTGGAGGGTCAGGAACAAATCCTTCGTTCAATGAAGCAGGATCAATTTCAGACCATTTTCGGTTCTTCATTCTAAAATATAGAATTACTAAAAGTGGAATAAATCCACCTATCACTGTCATAAATTTATCAAACATGTATCCGGAAGAATACCAAATAGGCAACGAAAATAATACAACATCATATACATAATGAGTAATAGCGCCAAATACAACTCCCAGTCGAAGATAAAGCATACCGTAAACAACAATTGATGGCAAAAATAATTCAACGACTCTAGCATAAGAAGGTTGAGCTGGGTAATTAGCATGACCTGCACCAAAAATGAGAGCTTGAACAACCATAGCAACCATTAATCCAGTAAAACGCATATTGTACTTCTGGCCAATTAACACACCTGCTGCAATTGGTACTGCTCTAAATAACATTTCTTCCCAAAAACCTGCTTGCAATGAAATTGCAAGCCCAGTATACCAAGGGAAAATAGATGCTAAATAATTTGGATCAAACGATGATGAAGCTGGGGACCAAAATCCAAAATGTCTTTCCATAAGAATATAAAATGCTCCAACAATAGCCAGCTTAATAGGAACTATTAAGTAAGCAAAAATAGTATCATTTAAAACTCTTTTAGAGTTGGCAACATTAGAAGACCAGGTTTTCCAAATCTGAATATGTTTAGGAAAAGCTCTTCTAGTTAAAGATTCAGCAGTAATAAATGATGCAGCTAGAATGAAGAATTGTAAAATTCCGCCAGCTACAATCCCTAGCATCTGCTCTGACATAAATTGAGACTTACTAGTAGCTGTATCATAGTACATCCACATTGTTGGATAAAAATTTAGATTTAAAAGTATATTCGAAAAAACAGCTACAAAAGCAGCAGCAGCAACAGATTTTTTCCATCTCAACCATCCATTCCTGTAGAAAATTACCAATGAAGTAATCCCTATGCCTAGAAGATATAGCCCTAAAAAGGCAAAATTTGCAAAAATAGCAATAGTATCATTATCTGAACGAATATTGGCAAATTCTCTTTTAAAGGATTCAGGAACAAAAGCAAAAGGGCTTACAGAGCTTATAACAGAACCTGATACAGTAGCTCGTAAACGATACTTTGCTTCACCTATATCCTGCAGATTATGTTCAAATAAAAAGGAATGATCAACTCTTCCATTTGGCATTTCTTCGAATGAAGACTCTATAAGGCTATAATCATTAAAATTTCCAGACCATTGATTATTTATATTTTTTTGAACTAGTAGTAAAGCATCTTCTTCTGAAAGACTCTCTGAATCAAAATCTTCTGGAATTTTAATTCGATAACCATTGGGACTGCCATCAGGCTTAAATTGGAACATAGCTTCAACAATTTCGCCTTCTTTGTAAGAACGAACCATCCAGTTATATGGAGAATAGATATCATTATCTATAATCTCTTGGAATTTTTCTTTTCCACCTTCTTTTAATTCTACAAAATCTCTTAATGATGAATCGAAATTATAAGCAGATGTAAACTCAAATGTATCATTCAATATTTCAAAATTTTCGGAAGAATCAGCTGCGACCTGCAACGATTGTTGACGATCCATTGAAACATTTACATTCAATGTTCCAAAAAAATCGTTCCAGACACTTCCAAGGTAAAAAATTGATAATACTGCTATAAAAAATGTTGTTATTAGACCTTTATTATTTATCATAATTCTCCTAAATTTTTGAAATGTAAAGTAAACTTTACATTTGTAACAATCAACTAATGAATATCTTAAAACTATTAAAGCAATAAATCAAAAAAAATAGTAAAATTGATGACTAAAAAAGAGGGTTATTATGAAAAAAGAAAATTTAACAGATGAACATTTAATTTTTCAAGATGCTGCTAAAGCATTCTTTGAAAAAGAAATGAAACCCAATAATGAGCAGTGGGAAAAAGATGGAATAGTTTCTAGAGATATCTGGCTGAAAGCTGGATCAAATAATTTTTTTGGTATCGATGTCCCTGAGGAGTTTGGTGGGATGGGTTTAGATGATTATAGATACAATACAATATTAATTGAAGAAAGTATTAAAGCTGAAAATCCAGGATTTGGTCATTCAGTACAAAATGATCTAGTAGTTCCATATTTACTAAGACACACCACAGAAGAACAGAAAAAACGTTGGTTGCCTAAAATATGTAGCGGAGAAACTATTGGTGCCTTAGCTATGACTGAACCTGGAGGCGGTAGCGATGTAGCTGCTATAAAAACACTGGCTAAAGATATGGGTGATCATTATATCGTCAATGGAAGTAAAACGTTTATCACTAATGGCCTGCTCGCTGACCTTGTTATCGTGGCATGCAAAACGGATACTAAAAGTGGTGCACATGGTATCAGCTTAATTGTTCTTGAAAGAGGTATGGATGGATTTGACAGAGGAAATAAACTTGATAAAATTGGTCAATTAGGACAAGATACAGCTGAACTCTTTTTTAAAGATGTTAAGGTACCCAAAGAAAATCTTTTAGGTGAAGAAGGAAAAGGGTTTTATTACATGATGGAAAGCCTTCCTAGAGAAAGATTGTCTATTGCAGCAGGATCAATTGCTTTGATAGAGTTTGTTTTAGATTTAACTATTCAATATTGTCACGACCGTAAAGCTTTTGGTCAGAAAATTGGTAGTTTTCAAAACTCAAAATTTAAATTAGCAGAAATGACAACTGAAGCTGAAATTGGTCGAACATTTTATGATCAATGCGTGCTTGAGTTAAATGAGAAAAAGTTGACTCCTGAAAAAGCTGCGATGGCAAAATGGTGGTTAACAGAGTTAGAATTAAAGATAGTTGATCAATGTTTGCAATTGCATGGAGGATATGGCTATATCAAAGAATATCCTATTGCAAAAGCTTACCTAAACTCAAGAGTACAAACAATTTATGGTGGAACCACTGAGATCATGAAAGAGATCATTGGTAAATCGTTAGGATTTTAAAGATGGAAAGAAAATTAGAAGGCAAAGTCGCGTTAATTACCGGTTCTGGTAGAGGAATTGGAAGAGAACTCGCGTTAATGCTTGCAAAAGACGGCGCGCATATTGTAGTGAATGATTTAGATGCAGATCCCGCAGATCAAACCGTTGCAGATATTACTGCGATGGGTGGCAAAGCAGTAGCGTGTCACGGAAGTGTAACTGATGATGATTTTGCAGATAGATTCATCAATACTGCTCTTGATTCGTTTGGTGCACTAGATATTATTGTTAATAATGCAGGTTATACATGGGATAACGTCATCCAAAAAATGGATGATAAACAGTGGGATGCAATTTTAGAATGTCACCTTACTGCTCCATTTAAAATTTTAAGAGCAGCTCAACCTCATATTAAAAGATTATTCCTCGAAGAAAAAGCGCAAGGTATCACCAACTTCCGTAAAGTAGTAAATATTTCATCAACATCTGGTATGAATGGGAATGCGGGTCAAATCAACTATGCTACTGCAAAAGCAGGAGTGGTTGGTATGGCAAAAACTATGGCCAAAGAATGGGGACGCTACAATGTCAATGTTAATGCGGTTGGATTTGGATTAATTAAAACACGTTTAACAGATGCTGACGCGGAAAAAGAAGAGTCGCTAATTGATATTGAAGGAAATAAAATTAAAGTAGGTGTTAATTCTGCTGTTTTTCAATCTGCAAAGACTATGATACCACTTGGAAGACCTGGTACACCACAAGAAGCGGCAGGTGCAATATATATGTTCTGTATTCCTGAATCCAATTATGTCACTGGGCAAATTTTAATGTGCCACGGTGGTGGTTTTGGATTATAAAATAGAAGAGATTAATAGAATTATCGAAATGGCATGGGAAGATAGAACACCTTTTGAAGCCATTGAGTATCAATTTGGAATCAAAGAAAATGATGTTCGTAAAATCATGCGATCAAACCTAAAAAGGCGGTCTTTTGAACTATGGCGAGAAAGAGTCAAAGGAAGAAAAACCAAACATCGTTCAACTTCTAAATCTACAAGATTTAAATCTACTGACCAAAAGTAAATGAACTATTTTAAACCATTCGTACCCTTTATCCTTTGTTGGATAATGCTATTTTACTCAAACAGTTTTCAGTCTATAGCTATCATTAATGGAATAGCCCAATTAATCTTATTCTTGTTTGTAGTCTGTATCCCAATTTGGAGAACAAAAAGAATGTCTTATGTGGATATTGGTTGGCCATGGGGCGTTGCATTGATTGGAATAATTGCTTATTGCTTCAGTGACAACGTTACGCTTACAAAAATTCTTATGGTGATTGCTTATGTCTTAATTGGTAGCAGAATGGGACTAGGTGCACTAAGAATGTGGAGCTTAGGATTGTTAAACAAAGAATTTCCACGATATGAATATCAGAAAATTCGCTGGAAACAATCAGGCAAGTCCAATGAAAAATTAGCCATGCAAATAGAAGCGCTAAGTCAAGGACTTGCAAACGCTTCATTTTTAGCAATTCCAATATTTCTTATTTCGGTATCACCTTTTACTCAACTATCAACTCTTGAAATTATTGGATTTACAATTTTTATTCTTTCAATAGTATTTGAAACAGTAGCAGACTATCAAAAACTGAAATTTTTAAAGGAAATGAAACGTCAAAACAAACAAAATATGGTTTGCGATATCGGACTTTGGAAATATACTAGACATCCTAATTATTTTGCTGAATGGATGGTGTGGAATGGTTTAATTATTGCTTCTATTCCCTCTTATATTTCATTATTTAATTCAGAAATATTTTGGTTATGGATATTTCTCGGAGTTGCATTGCTATATACTTCAAGAATAATGTATATCACCTTAGTATATCTTACAGGAGCTGTTCCTTCTGAATACTATTCTGTTCAAAAAAGACCTGCTTATAAAGCATATCAACAATCAACAAATATCTTTTTTCCTGGATTTAAAAGGTAAAACTACTTCTTATCTTCCTTTATCGCATATTTATAATACACGATATAACCAACACCGATAGCAAATGGAATAGATCCTAGAATTCCAGCAGCGTCAAAATCACCTTCGATTGTAAAACCTAAAATGATTAAGATGCCAATAACTCCCCATATAATACCTTTGCGCAAATAATCTAATGGTGTATTACCAGATTGAACTAAAGGAACATCAACACCTTTATCAATTGCATGCATAATTTCTTTATGTTTCAATGATCGAGCATGATTTTCTTTTTGAACTCCAACCCAAATGATAAATCCAACTAACGCCAGAGCTGCAAATGGAATAAGTATACCTAATTCTGCAAAGTTCATTATTCTTCCTCCTCAGTATTGATTTCAATATCATTACCATCGATATTTATTCTTACTTTAACAGTTTCACTTCCACCATCCATATCTTCAATATCAATTTCAAAGCTTTGATTCCCTTCAAGAATTTTAGTTCTTTGCTCTGCAAATTCTTCCTTTGAAATGATTTCATTATCAAGAGCTTCTTGCAAATCCAAAAGTTCTTGACCGGTTGAAATATTTTTATTGATATGTAGCTCTGCATGACCTTCGTTGAATGAGCCACAACTAACAATTAAAGTGGCAAAGATTAGTAGTATAATTTTTTGTTTCATGTTTATCTCCGATTTGTTTCTTTGTTATTTAGACCTCATTAATTCAAAAAAGTTGCATTTGAAAATATGAATTCTACTAGACCAACCCCATAGGAACTAGCTATTTCGATATTAATAAGCTTTGTAGTTAATTGAGCATAATAATGCCAATAAATTTTTGATATGGACTCAAACATAGTGTTGCCATACAGTAATAATAATATAACTACACCTCCTAACCTTACAGGCTTTATAGATGATGCAATCCTTTCCGATAATGGTTCTTTAGCAATAGAATGTAAAGAATCCAGAAATTCTTCATTCACAATTTTTTCATCGAACATATTTGGATAATTGTTATTTTTCATCAATATAATCTTTTAATTGTTCCTTGCCTCTTCTAAGCCAAGATTTAATGGTATTTTCTTTAATCGATAGCTGAATAGAGATCTCTTTAATTGAGTACTCTAAAAAAAAACATGACAATAGCTTTACAGTAATTCAGTGGCAATTTCTCAATTGCATCTTTTAAAGTAATATTATTCGTTAAATCAAAATCCTTTGAAAAAAAATCATGTTCAACATCACTTTTTCTATGTTTTTTTTCTTTATTGTATGTGGTAATAGCATTGTTATAAGTAATACGGTACATCCAAGTATACAATGATGATTTAAAGGAAAATTTATCTAAATTTTTCCAAATTTTTTGAAACGACTCCTGAGTCAAATCTTCGGCTAGCACTTCATTTTTTAACACAAATAATGAAATGTTATATAATATGGAACCGTATGTATCAATGGCCTGCATAAAAATTTTATGTTTGGTGTTATAATTCAATTTATTTAGACCATTGTTTAATAAAAAAAGTTGCAATAAAAAAATATTTTAATTTCATTGAAACTTTATCAACTTAATAATGTATTTTATAATAATTGTATGATAAATAAATAATTGGAGAAAAAAATTATGACTCAAAAAGAAACATTAGATATTGTCTTTAAGTTTAGCGCACTATTAGTGTTTGCTTTTCTTTTTAATAAATCTATTGAAAATAGTCCATTGGCCCAATTTGAAGGAGCTTTTCCTCTAAAAGGCGAACAAATGATTGTTATGGAAATGGATAATATGAACGAAGTTGATCTTGAAGAAATCATTGATATAGATGGCAAAGATCAAATGGAAGTCAGGGTTGAGAAAGAAATTATCAATGGTGAAGAACAAATGAAAGTTACAGTTAACGGAAAAGAGCTTTCAGCGGATGAATATAAATCATTCCAGTTAAATAACGGATCATGGAAACCTAAAAAAGGTAAAAAAATGATGATACAAAAAAGAATGATGAAAAAAGAAGCACATATGTGTAAAGATTGTAAAGAAAAGAAAACTATGTGTGAAGATTGTAAAGAAAAAGAGTAGGATTATTTTTTTAACAAACTGTCAATTACGCTTGGATCAGCAAGTGTTGAGGTGTCGCCCAAATCGTCTGTTTCGTTTTGGGCGATTTTCTTTAGAATTCTTCTCATAATTTTTCCAGATCTCGTTTTTGGAAGTCCAGAGCAAAATTGAATAACGCTCGGTTTAGCATGAGGGCCAATGATTTTTGTAACAGTAGCTAAAATATCTTTTTTGATTTCTTCAGATGATTCTACTCCTGTCATCAATGTGACAAATGCATAAATACCTTCTCCTTTAATTTCATGCGTATATCCTATTACAGCAGCTTCAGCAACACCGCTTGCTTCACCGATAGCGCCTTCCACTTCAGCTGTACCAATTCTATGTCCAGAAACATTCAATACATCATCTACTCTTCCAGTAATCCAGAAATAACCATCATCGTCAATATAAGCTCCATCGCCTGTAAAATAATTTCCTGAAGCTTGCGAAAAATAAGTATCTATAAAACGTTGATGATCTCCATAAACAGATCGCATTTGTCCCGGCCATGACTGAGTCATTACTAAAAATCCAGTTGTATTACGTTCGGTTATTTCATTTCCTTCTTCATCTAAAATTGCTGGTACTATTCCAGGCAGCGGCAAGGTAGCTGATCCTGGTTTTGTAGGCACACATCCTGGGATAGGAGACATTAAAATTCCACCAGTTTCAGTTTGCCACCATGTATCAACAATAGGACAATTTTTATTCCCAATAGTATTAAAATACCAATGCCATTCTGGAGATTTAATTGGTTCACCAACAGTTCCCAACACTTTTAAACTAGATAAATCATATTTATTTACCCAGCTATCTCCTTCCTTCATTAAGGCTCTTAGAGCTGTTGGAGCAGTATAAAAAACATTCACTTGATGCTGTTCAACAATTTGCCAAAATCTTCCAAAATCAGGGTAATTTGGTACCCCTTCAAAAATCACTTGAGTAGCAGCATTGGAGAGAGGTCCATAAACAATATAAGAGTGTCCAGTAATCCATCCAATATCGGCAGTACACCAATACACATCGTCTTTATTATAATCGAACACTAGTTCATGTGTATGTGATGCGTATACAATATATCCTCCAGTTGTATGCAGGACTCCTTTTGGTTTTCCAGTTGATCCAGAGGTATACAAAATAAACAATGGATCTTCTGCATCCATCACTTCAGGTTCACATTCTGATGCACATCCATCAATGAACTGATCCCAGGTAAAATCTCTTCCTTCTTGCATGTGTATAGGGTTTCCAGAGCGCTCTACCATGACAACTGTCTTCAATGATGGACAATCGTTTGCAATCTCATCTGCATTTTCCTTCATCTTGATATCAAACTTTGATCCTCGTACTCCATTGTCTTGGGTAATTAATAGCTTACACTCAGAATCATTTATTCTATTTTTCAGTGCGTCGCTTGAAAATGCACCAAAAACCACTGAATGCACTGCTCCTATTCTTGCACAAGCTAACATGGCTACAATTGCCTCTGGAATCATTTGCATATATATGCAAACTCTATCACCCTTTTGAATACCAGACTGTTTTAACCCATTAGCAAATTGAGATACCTTCTGTAATAATTCATTATAAGACACTTCTTTAGATATATTGGGATCATTTGATTGCCAGATAAGAGCTGTTTTGTCACCTAATCCGTTTTTGATGTGCCGATCTAAGCAATTGTAGGATGCATTAAGCTTTCCATTAGAAAACCATTCAATATGAGATTGATGATAGTCCGTTTTGTTTACATCTGTCCATTTTTCAAACCAATCAATTCGTTCTGCAACTGATTCCCAATATGCATTTGAATCTTCTTGAGCATTTTCACGCACCAATTGATATTGGTCATAGTCATTGAAACCTAACGAAGAGGTGAATGCTGCAGGTACTGGATATTTCTTCATGAAATAAACTTAGGACGGAAAAACATAAAAGTAAATTGAGATATAGTGACACGTACTGCCAAGCAATACAAAAAGATGCCAAATAAAGTGGTTATACTTAATAGTCTTATCCATTAAATAAAAAATAACGCCGACCAAATAAGTGAAACATCCAGCAGTAATCCACCATAGCGCTGGCGCTGGAATAGCATCCACAAATTCCTCAATAAAAAACAACCATAATCCACCCATAAAAATATAAAGCAATGTAGATATAAAATTATATTTTCCAGTGGTGAATACCTTCCAAACTATACCAAGTAGAGCCAATAACCATATTAGTGAAAAGAGTAGCCAGCCTCCGTTGTTCTGTAAAAGAGTTAAGGTAATTGGTGTATATGATCCAGCAATTAAAATATAGATTGAAATCATATCAAACATGCGCAATTTATATCGAGTTGAAGATGTTTTAGAGTTGTGATATAAGGTTGATGCAATGTACATCAATGATAAACTTATTCCATAGATTAGCAAACTAATGAAGTATGTAAATTGATAGTTTTGAAGACCTTTGGTAATTAAAAAATATAGCCCAACAATGCTTAGAATAAATCCAACACCATGCGAAATAACGTTTAGCTTATCTTCTTTCATTAGTATAAAAAAATTGATTTGGGAGATCATTCATATACTAAGGTTACAAAGATATACCAACACATTTACAAACAATGCTTCATTTAAATTGAATAAAGTATATCATCTGAACTAACTAAGGATAGGGTAAAATGAGAAAAATACTAATGCTGGTAGCTGTGCTCACCTCATTTACATTTGCACAATACAATTCTAATGGTACTGATAATACTGTTATAATGTGGAGCAAATATAAATGGACCAATATGTCTGAAGTAGACGGTGGTTCAGCTGCTGATAGAAACCAAGCTGTAAATACTTGGTATTCAAAAACTAATCAAGCAAACAAATTACTCAAGAGCAGTATGTTTCTGTATCACTATTGGACAGGCGCTGTTGAAGATGTCCATATCGTAAACGAATATGCAAGTATTGAAGATGCAACTGAAGCAATTAGAACTGCTGGAAAAATTCGTCAAACAGCCTTTCCTAATGATGAAGAAAGAAGAGCTGCATGGAACCATCAATCAAAATACTTTGAGAATTATCATGAAGATCTTCATATTTTTGAAAATCACGTGGCTCTTGAAAAGAAAAGAAGTGGTGGATTTGGAAACTCAACTATTGTAACTGTAACTGTAGGATATTTTCAACCAATGGGTTTAGTTGAAAATGGCTCTGCAGAAGAACGTTATGAATTGTTGAAAAAATTCCAAAAAGAAGTAATTGCTAATAATCCTAAAATTGTTAGTCAAAAAATATTAACGCATCTTTGGTCAGGAAAAGTTGTTGATGGATATTTCCCAGTCATCACTATTTCTGAATACAATTCAATGGAAGATGCGGATAATGCTGGTGACGATAATCCTGCATTATTCAGTAAAGCATTTTCAGAAGAAGAAGGCGCAGCGTATGCTAAGTATTGGGCACCAGGACGTCATGAAGACATCGGCTTGTTCAACAACTGGCTTGGAGCTAATAAATAATTACTATCTATAGAAAGGGCTGGCACAATGTCAGCCCTTTTCTTTATCTTATCAGGTGATTAAACCTGAAAAATCCAATAAAAGTTCAAAAAAAATTCAAGTAAAAGATATGTTTAACAATATCTCTTCAAAGTATGATAGAATTAATCGAGTCATGACGTTAAGCATGGATAAAAATTGGAGAAATACTGTTTACAATCTTTCAATGAAAGATAATCCAAAGAAGATTATTGATATTGCTACAGGTACAGGAGATATAGCACTATGCTTTGCGAATGACAATGTTGAGGTGATTGGGGTTGATAATGCTCAGATGATGTTAGATTTAGCAAAGAAAAAAAGTGAAAATAAACAGAATATTACATTTCTTTTGGAGGATGCAGAAAATATGAGCTTTGATGATAATACATTCGACGTTGCTACTGTAGGTTTCGGAGTTAGAAATTTTGAAAATTTAGATAAAGGGTTAAAAGAAATTAAGAGAATCTTAAAACCTGGAAAAAAATTAATCATTCTAGAAACAGCCGTACCCTCATTCTTTTTATTTAGAGTAGGTTACGTAATTTATACTAAAATTTTTGTACCATTTTTAGGAAAAATAATAGCTAATAATCAGCAAGCTTATAATTACCTATCCAATTCTGCTGAACAATTTCCACACGGGAAAAGTTTTAAAAAAATTCTTAAAAAAAATGGTTTTATCGAAATAGAAATTAATAAATTAAATCTAGGAATTGTAAATATATATGAGGCCAAAAAATGAATTATTTTTTCTTAAAAATTATATCTATAACTGTTTTTTTTCAAATGCTAGTTATTTCATGTACAGATGTAAACAATAATAATCAAAAAGAAATTGAAGAATTTCCTTTAATATTAATTTCTATTGATGGATTTAGGTGGGACTATTTTGAAAAAACATCTACACCAAATCTAGATAAAATTATTCAAAGAGGTGTTAAGGCAGATGGCTTAGAAACCGTATATCCTTCAAAAACTTTTCCAAACCACGTGACTATTGTTACTGGAAGATATCCTGACAATCATGGTATTATTGGTAATTATTTTTATGATCAAGACTTTCAAGAATATTTCTATATTGGTTTAAATAGTGAGCCTGCTAAAGACGGAAAATGGTTACAATCTGAACCAATTTGGGTAACTGCTGAAAAAAATTTAAAAAAAGCCATGATAATGTTTTGGCCAATGTCTGAAGCAGAATATATGGGTATCAGACCAACAGAATATTATGCTTATAGCAATGATTATTCATATGAACAGAGGGTGCAACAAATCCTTAACTGGCTTGATTATGAAGAAGAACAAAAACCTTCTTTTTTAGCAACTTATTTCAATAGAGTGGATGGAGCGGGTCATAGTTTTGGACCAGAATCACAAGAAGTTATTGATGCAATAAAAGATGTAGATTCGGCAATTGGAATGTTAATTGACGGACTTGAGTCAAGGAACATTTTTGATAAAGTAAATTTAATGATTGTTTCAGACCATGGAATGATTGAAACGCCTCAAGAAAAAGCAATTGATGTTTCATCGTATGTCGACCTTTCAAATGTAATTACTGTTAGCAGAGGGGAATATTTAATGCTTAGACCAAGTGAGGATAGAGTAAATAGCCTATATGATGAATTGAAACAAGTTCCTAATACCAGAGTATTTACCAAACAAGAAATGTATGATGAATTTCAATGGGGTTTAAACGATAGAATTGAGCCATTAATTCTAGTACCAGATGAACAATGGACAGTTTGGACTGATAGCAGAACGCCCTATGCTGGAACTCATGGATATGATCCAGGATTACGATCAATGGATGGTATATTTATTGCTTCAGGACCTAATTTTAAAGAAGGATATTCAGGCTCAAGAGTAAGTAACATTCATTTGTATGCATTAATGTGTAAGTTATTGGATATTGAGCCGGCCCAAAATGATGGATACCTTTATCGTATATCAGAATTTTTAAATAGAGATTAATTTGTCAAAATTTCTTTTTGCGTTATTATAAAATCCATTTGTACATCATGTTCTTCTTCAAATGAATTATCTTCCATTTGAAAACTATACGCAAGACCTACCAATTTTGTTGATGCTTTTTTTGAAAATGTTTGATCATAAAATCCACCTCCCATGCCTACGCGAGATAATTTTTTATTAAATGCAACACACGGTACTAACACTATGTCAATATCCTCAATATTAACATATTCTTTGTTAACTGGTTCAAAAATATCTAATTGATTTTTTTTCAACATGCTTGAAGGATGATACTTAGCAAATAATAACTTTTTTCTATCATGCTTAACAACAGGTAATAATACATTTTTATTTTTTTGATGTAGATATGATATAATCTGCAAGGTCGAACCTTCATTGTTGAAAGGGTAGTATACTGCAACAGTGGAATAAGATACCAATTTTGAAAATTTTATCCACTGTGATAAAAAATTATCAGACAATCGTTCAATATGGGCTTGTGACAAAAGAAGTCTATTGTGGATTTGATTGTTTCGAATATTTTCTTTTAAGGACAACTATGTTTTATCTTTTAATAATAGAGGTTCCAGCCTTGCCATCAATTGCATCTTGTAAATTATCAATATTAGTAATAACAACTTTCTTACCATGATGTTTTAAAAAATGAATAGCTGAGCGAATTTTTGGCCACATACTCCCTTGCTGGAAATGACCTTCCTCTTGATACTGCTTAGCTTCTTCGTCCGTCATTGTATCAATTGGTGTTTGATTATCTTTTCCATAATTCAAGTATACTTGTTCTATATCAGTCACAATGTAATATTCATCAGCTCTGATGACTCTACCGAGTTTTGCGGCCGTTAAATCTTTATCAATTACAGCATCAATTCCTTTAAAATTTTCATTATCATCTACAAAAACTGGAATGCCTCCACCTCCTGCAGCTAAAACAACAATACCTGCATGTACTAACGTTCTAATACTAATACCATGCATTACAAAGTCAGGATCTGGAGATGGCACTACTCTTCTCCACTCACCTGGATCTTGTTCTTTTACAATCCAACCCATGTTTTTTGCTCTTTTTTCAGCTTCTTGTTTTGAAAAACGTTTTCCCACAAACTTGGTAGGATTTTTTAAAGATGGATGATTGGGATCAACTACAACCTGCGTAACTAAGGTCACCACCTCCTTATCAATTTTTTCCTGATTTAAAATATTTTGAAATGTTTGTTGAATCATATAGCCGATTGTTCCCTGAGTACCAGCAACACAAATACCAAGAGGAATTGGTGGCACTTCATCTTGTGTCAAATCCATTCGTAACAACTCATCTCCCACCTGAGGACCATTTCCATGCGTAATACAGATATTATAATCTTTCCTCAAAAATTTAACTATTTCAGTTAAAGATTTTCTAGTGTTACCAAATTGCTCTTTAACAGTTCCAGCTTGCTGCTTATTGGAAAGAGCATTTCCTCCTAATGCTATTATTGCAGTTTTTTCCATGTGCTTTACCCTATTTTAAAATGAATATCCAAGATCAATAAATAAATTATTAAACTTTCCACCATCATGGTCTTTCAGTCCTTTGTATAAGCCAGCATTAATGTAAATATTTTTACTAATTGAATATCCTGCTCCAACAAGAAATCCAAAATCATTCTCATCGAATCCAAAATCGGTTGATAGCTCAGCGCTTTCTGCTTCTTGTCCTTCTATATCTAAGGTTACTTTTTCATCTAGATGAATTCCAATTGATGGTCCAATCCATAAATTAAATTTATCTGACATTCGATAGTTAACAGTCGTCCAAAGATCCAAGTAAGTGATTAGTATTTCAGCAGAATTTATATACATCAATGGCTGATCTTGGCTTGAATCTGTTTCGTAGTTTGAAGAAGTTCCGCGATGTCCAAGTTCAGCGCCAATAGTAACTGGCAATGAACCAATTTTCCAATCGGTACTTTTCCAAACTCCAATGTAATACGAGCCTAATCTGTCTGATGAAAATGAACCAAGTTCTTCATCCGAAGCATCATCTTCTATTCCTGAGATTTGCATCGATTGATATCCAGAATAGACTCCCCACATTGCAGAAGAATTAACTTCTTTAGCTTGACCAAAAAGTGAAGTGCCTAACACTAAAACAATAAAAATCTTCATAAAATTTTCCTCATATAATGTATTTATTTTATACAATATATAATATTTTTCTTGCAATGGCACCAAAAGTACATTTAATATCTTGCATGTTAATTGATTCAAAAACGCTTTTTTCTTGGAATCTTCATTGGTGGCCTTCAGGCCAATAATACCCTTCTGCACTTACGTGCAATCTTAACATAACTAGATCTACTTAAACTTTACAATCATGATTGAACTATCAATCAATTAAAACAATGGAGAAAAAAATGATTATTAAAACACAACTAAGCGAAAAAGAAATGCCTGAAAAATTTTACAATATATCTGCTGATTTACCAGAACCTCTTCCTCCCGTACTTCATCCTGGTAGAAAAGATCCGGTTGGTCCAGATGACTTATCGCCATTATTTCCAATGGAATTAATAGGACAAGAAGTGAGTCAAGATAGATATATTGATATTCCTGAAGAAGTTCAAGATATCTATAAATTATATCGACCTAGTCCATTATATAGAGCAAGGAATCTTGAAAAAGTTTTAGATACTCCTGCAAAGATTTTCTATAAATATGAAGGAGTAAGCCCTACTGGAAGTCACAAGCCCAACACTGCAATACCTCAAGCGTATTACAACAAGCAAGAGGGTGTAGAAAAATTGACTACTGAAACTGGAGCTGGACAATGGGGTTCATCCTTAGCTTTTGCTTGTTCTAAATTTGGAATAGACCTTGATGTATATATGGTTAAAGTCAGTTATAATCAAAAACCATATCGTAGAGCATTGATGGAAACGTTTGGAGCAAGATGTATAGCTAGTCCCTCAATTGAAACGGAAATTGGACAAAAAATTCTTGCTGAAAATCCAGAATCAACTGGAAGTTTGGGAATTGCTATATCTGAAGCAGTAGAGCAATGCGTTAAAAGCGACTCAACAAAGTATGCGCTTGGATCTGTATTAAACCATGTGCTTACTCATCAAACTATCATAGGACAAGAAGCTATGTCGCAACTAGAAAAACAGGATGAATATCCAGATATTATTGTTGGATGTACTGGAGGTGGAAGTAATTTTGCTGGAATCGCACTTCCATTTCTAGGTAAATCATTTAGAGATAATAGCTCTATAGAACTAAAGGCGATTGAACCGTCCGCTTGTCCATCGCTAACAAAAGGAAAATATGCCTATGATTTTGGAGATACAGGGAAAATGACACCTTTAACTAAAATGCATACTTTAGGTTCAGAATTTGTACCCTCTGGTTTTCATGCGGGAGGACTTAGGTATCATGGAATGGCACCAATCATTAGCCATTTAACAAATCTTGGTTATATTGCTCCAGAGGCTTATACGCAATTAGATACATTTCAAGCTGGTGTCACTTTTGCTAAAGCTGAGGGAATTGTACCAGCGCCAGAAGCAAACCACGCAGTAAAAGGAGCAATTGAAGCTGCCTTAAAATGCAAAGAAAGCGGAGAAACAAAAACTATCTTATTCAATTTATGTGGTCATGGTCATTTTGATATGCAAGCATACATTGACTATTTTGATGGAAAGCTTTTTGATAATAAATATTCTGAATCTGAAATAGCAATGGCTCTTTCAGGACTGCCATCAGTTGGATAATAATGAAGAGGAAATTCAAATATAATCTTAGTGTTCCAATAGAACTTCTTAGACCTCATGAAAAAACAACGAACGAACATGTTAGCTATTGGAATAAAATGTACATTGAAAAATCCTTTATTCCAGCTGTGGCAGTATCAGAAGAAAATATTATTATTGATGGTCACCATCGAATAGAAATGTGTAAACAAAATGGGATCAAAGTCGTTAATGTTTGTCAATTTCAGTACTTTGATCCCGGAATAATCATAAAAGGAAATTTTATCAACAAAGAGGAAGTATTTTATAGCGCTCTTTCAGGAATACTTTTAGAACCTCAATCATCTAAACACTTTATAAATATCGATGGCTCTTATATAAAAATTATCGATATTCATAAAAAATATTCGTTATTTTAAGAGCTATTATACTTAATTAGGAGAAATTATGTTTATTAAAAAAAATTTATTAATCGTTTTAATTTTAGCTTTTATTATTAACTGTTCAGACAATACCAAAGAACTGTCCATTGATTATGAGAAGTATACATTAGATAATGGTCTTAAAGTTATTCTTCACAAAGACAGTTCAGATCCCTTAGTTGCAATTTCTACTATTGTGCATGTTGGATCAAATAGGGAAAAACCTGGTAAAACTGGATTTGCTCACTTCTTTGAACATATGGCTTTTACTGCATCTGAAAATACTCCTCGAGGCGCAAACAGATTATTGATCCCTACTTGGGGTGGAAGCAGGAATGGTGGAACAAGCTTTGACTACACCATTTATTATGAAATAGTACCAAAAGATGCTCTTGAAAAGTTAATGTGGATTGATTCAGATCGATTAGGTTTTATGATTAATACCGTAGATGCTGAAACACTTGAAGGAGAAATTCAGGTGGTCAAAAATGAAAAAAGGCAACGTGTAGACAATCAACCATATGGTCATAGTAGTGGTATTATACAAAAAGCGCTTTACCCTCAAGGACACCCTTACAGTTGGTCAGTGATTGGAGAGCTTGAAGACTTACAAGCTGCAACCATAGAAGATGTAAAAGAATTTTATAACGAATTTTATGGTCCAAGCAATGCGACAGTAGTCATCGCAGGAGATATTGATTTTGATGAAACAAAGCAACTAGTTGAACGCTGGTTTGGCGAGATAAAGCCCAATGAAAATATCATTGAAAAACCAGAAGTGAGACTAGTGACTTTGTCCGAGACTAAAAAATTATATCATTTAGATAAATATGCTCAGCTTCCTCAACTTTCTCTTACTTTTCCTAGCGTGGAACAGTTTAGCAAAGATTCCTATGCATTAAACACTTTGGGAGAACTATTATCAGATGGAAGAAATTCTGTATTTTATAAAGAAATTATTGAGAAACAAAAATTAGCACCTTCTGCATCTGCCTATAATTATTCATCTGAAATTGCAGGACAATTCAGTATGAGTGTTCGTGCAAACCCTAATACATCTTTAAATGATATTTATGATGCTATTATGCAATCATTAGCAAACTTTGAAGCAAACGGTGTGAGCGATAATGACCTCAAACGTATTAAAGCAGGTCAAGAAACAGCCTTTTATAATAGTATTTCTACCAATCTTAGCAAAGCAAGGCAGCTTGGATTTTATAATGAATATGCTGGAGATCCAGGATTTGTCACAACAGATATTGCTAATATTTTAAGTGTTACAAAAGAAGATGTCATGCACGTTTATAATAAATATATCAAAGACCAACATGCTGTCATTTTAAGTGTAGTTCCTCAATCTCAACCTGAATTAATTCTAGATGATTCAGAAGAAGCATTTATCAAGGTAGAGCAAGTGGTAAGAGGAAAAGAAAAGGAATTTGATATGAAATATGGTCAAGAAAATAAACCATTTGTGAAAACAGAAACTAAATATGACCGCTCAGAACCTGCGCTTGGAGAATTGCCTTTATTAACCATTCCACAAGTGTGGACAAATAGTCTTTCTAATGGTACAAAGCTCTATGGTATAGAAAATTCTGAATTACCATTAGTACAGTTTTATTTACGCATTGATGGAGGACAATTATTAGACCCAGCAGAAAAGAAAGGTACTGCAAGCTTAGTTGCCAATCTAATGGATGAAGGAACTAAAAGCAAAACACCAGCTGAACTAGAAGAGGCGATTGATCTTCTGGGATCTTCAATTTCTATTAGTGCAGGCTTAGAAAGTATTAGTATATCTGGAAATAGCTTGGCTAAAAATCTGGATGCTACTCTTGATTTAGTAAATGAAATATTGACAGAGCCACGATGGGATGAAAAAGCATTTGAAATTGCTAAAACTAGAAGGCTGGCTTCTATCCAACAAGTGAAGGGTAATCCACAATCTTTAGCATTTAATGCTTTGAATAAAAGATTGTATGGCGATAATCATCCATCTGCAACACCATTAGGTGGAACAGCTGATAGTGTTGAGTCAATCACCATGTCTGATTTAAAAAATTACTTTAATGCTAATATATCACCACAGGTTGCTCACTTTCACATTGTTGGAGATATCAATGAAAAAGAAGCTGTAAATGTGTTAAGCAATTTTAATAAAAAATGGAATGGAGATACTGTTGAAATACCAACAATAGCAATGGTAGATGCACCATCAAAACCAGTGGTATATTTTATTGATATACCTGATGCTAAACAATCTGCTATCACAGTTGGTACATTAACTATTCCAGGAGCAGATCCACTTTTATACCCTCTAGATGTTACCAATAACAGATTAGGCGGAGGAATGGAAGCTAGATTAATGAGAACTTTGCGTTTAGAGAAAGGATATACTTACGGAGCAGGATCTTTCTTGCGACCAAATAAATTTCAAACACCTTTTTATGCATACTCACAAGTTCGTACAAATGTAACATTGGAATCATTGGAGATTTTTAGAGATTTAATCACTAATTATTCTTCCACCTATTTCCAAAACGACTTAGATGTTACAAGAAATAAATTAATCAAGAGTAATGCGCTAAGATTTGAAACGCTTGGAAGTCTTATCAATATGCTTGACAACATCAGTAAGTACAATCTTCCAGTAAATTACATTGCTAATCAACAAGATGTATTAACAGGAATGACTGTAGAAGATGTGCAACAATTAGCCAGTGATTATCTAAATGGACAACATATGATTTATGTTGTTGCTGGTGATGCTAAAACTCAGCTTGAATTAATTGAAAAATTAGGGTTTGGAAAAGCTGTACTATTAGATAGAGAAGGAAATAATTTATAAATTTTATTATTGATAATATAATATTTCATTTCTTTCAAAATGCTCAGCTATCAATCTTGTGAAATAATACTAATCCTACCCCTATTGCTATCTATTTCGCCATCGTTAGCAACATAATCAAAAGACGTTCCACCTGGTCCATTGTATGTAACTTGATCAATGTCTAAATCTAAAGTACCTGAAGATGGAAAAACAACGATCCTAAAAACTAAATTTTCATCATCAATGTCTTCTCCTTCAAGCGTCATAATATTATCTCCTGAAGTAATAAAAAAAGATCCATTCTGAACAATGGGTGAATCGTTAACAGGTAAAACATTAATAACTATGTCTCCCAAGATAGACGAATTACTTTCGTTTGAAATTGTATAAGAAAATGATTCAATACCAAAAAAATTGGGATTAGGTATATACGTTAAATTTCCAGCTACAATATTTAAATTTCCATTTTGAGGATTATCAAAAATAGTATAAGTCAATCCACTTGAAGAATTATCTGTTTTTGGTAAAGAAAAAGTGATTTGACTATCTTCGTTTACCTCTAAATCAAAATTTATGATCTCAGGAATTTGTGTAGGCTTATCTGGACCAGCAGCATTATTGTCACATGCTAAAAAACTTAAAATCGTAAACATTAAAAATAAATTTATATTTTTTTTCATAAATGTTTCCTTTCATTTTAATTTAATAAAAAAGGGTTACAGTTGTAGAATAGAAATTGTTTTGATAACATATTATTAAATGATTTTTATCATAATTGTTTTGAAAAAATTGCCAAATTATTTTTTCAAAAAAATAATCTATTTAGTATATGATAAGGTAAATAATAATAGAATACTTAAATGTCTTATAATTTTTTCCTTTTTCAGAAAGAAATATAATTACAACGCTTTAATGTATTCAATTTCTAATAAAAAATTTCCTTCTTGCTTATCTGAAATAAGAATGCTCATAGAATTTACTTTGTGAATTTTAAATTTTGGAGCTCTAATACTTCTACCAAAATAGTAAGGTTTAAAATTTTCAATTGGGATTTTAATATCCATCCATTGACCTTTAATGGTTTTAAAATCAGCAGAATAATTGGCATAACTTCCCTTTGTTGTCATGCGAAACTTATAAATATTACCATCACCTTTTACTTTAAGCAAGAATGTTGACAACCCTTTTAATTGATCACCATCAAATCCCCTTCTAATCGATGCAAATCCACCATTATTTTCTAAAGAAACATTGCCAGTAAAAATAATATTGTTTGCTTCACTTAGATAAATATTAGACTGTGAAACACCTCCCATGACACCATCATTGACTATTCCCCATTTATCAATACCAATATTATTTGATGGATCTACCATTGTAATACTTTGAGAAAAAATATTCGTTTGCCATAATAAAAAAACAATCAAATGAAATTTATTTTTGAAAACTAACACGCATCTCTCCTTTTTTATTAGTTAATTTGATAGTTTTATCATCACATAACTTTTTAAAAATTGAAATTAGAGAATTATCTATATAATAAGATACCTCATTTATTTTTTTAATGCCATTTGGATGAACAAAGTTTCTAGGCTTTGGATCAATATTAAAATATGTCATAAAGAATGGAAGATTTAGATTATTAGGAAATAATAATTTCCATGTTAATAGTCTGTCCAATGTATCTAATCTCTTGCTCTTGGTAATAAAATAATGCTCTTTATACTCCTTCAATATTCGAACTTCATCATCAAAATCATTTTTATATTTCTCTAAGCAAATATCAAAATATCCTTCGTTAGCATTTTCCCAACTTTTAAAACGTTTCACTAAATTTGTTTTACCAATCAATCTTAATATGATCATCAAAAAATTTGAAATAGGAGCTTTTTCAAGAATTTCTATATAAGGCCCTTCTGAAAAATATATTAATGCATTGCTGGGATTATTTTTAGATCCATACTCAACTTTAAATCCCTTTTCTTCAAATTGATTAACAGCTTCTGAAAGATTATTTGATTTATATAGTATATGGCTGAGCTTCATTAATAAATATTAATATAATTTTTGCTCTATAATAATTTTTATTTTTTAAAACGCTTTTTAAACTTCTTTTTCTTTTTAGATTTTTTGATTGGTTGCATATCGCTGGTTGGTTCAAAACCTTCCACAGTATACATTGGTAATTTTTGATTGAGAAGTTTCTGAATATCTCTTAATAATTTTTGTTGATCACTACAAACAAAGGATATGGCTTTCCCTGACTTTCCCGCTCTACCTGTTCTACCTATTCTATGGATGTAGTCTTTTGCCACGCTTGGAAGATCAAAATTTACTACCTGATTCATATTTTTAATATCTATTCCTCTAGCTGCAACATCAGTTGCCACCAATATTTGAATATGATTTTTTTTAAACTTATTTAAAGCTTTTGTTCTGTAGTTTTGTGTTTTGTTACTATGTATTGCAACTGCTGTAATTTTAGCATTGATAAGTTTTTTGGTGAGTCTATTTGCTCCATGTTTTGTTCTAGTAAACACAAGCGCTTGATTCCATTTTTCATTTTTTATCAAATGAATGAGTAGCTTTGCTTTGTTGCTTGCATCAACAGGATGACAATAATGTTCGATATTTTTTCCGGTTTCATTGTCTTTAGCTACTGATATCTCAATAGGATCATTTGAAAACTGCTTGACCAGCGATCTGAATGGATCTGAAAATGTAGCTGTAAACATTAAATTTTGTCTTTTTTTCGGAAGATATTTGTCAATTTTCTTTATATCATTAATGAAACCCATGTCTAGCATCTGGTCTGCTTCGTCCAAAACTAAAATTTTTATTTTGCTAAAATTGATTGCTTTTTGATGATACAAATCAAGCAATCTACCAGGGGTAGCGACAATAATATCTACGCCATTATTAATAGCATCTTTTTGATTAACATCTGAAACCCCTCCATATATTGCTATGGATTTTAATGATAAATTTTTTCCGTAAGACTTGATATTGTCTTGTACTTGCGAGGCCAATTCTCTGGTTGGCGTGACAATTAAGGCGTTCAATTGATGATGATTTTTATTTTCTTGAGCATTTGATAAAATTTCTAAAATAGGGAGCGTAAAGCATGCTGTTTTACCCGTACCTGTTTGTGCTGCAGCCATTACATCTTTTTGTTGAATAATTGATGCTATTGCCAACTTTTGAATTGGAGTTGGTTCTGTATAGCCTTTTTGTTGAAGCGCTTTAAGAATAGGTTCTTTCAAACCAATGTTTTTGAAGGACATAATTATTTTACTGCCATATAAGGTGCAATATACAACAAAGCCTAAACTATCATAGGCTTTATTTAAATAAAAAAGGACTATCTAAATAGCCCTTTATTTTTTTCTGCTTAATTAGGTATTATTTGCTTGTGAGTTTCATTACAACAAAAATCGCAATTCCAATACCTAGCCCTACCGCATAATCTACAGCAACAGCAATTCCGCTACCTACTCCAACTGCAATTCCTGTCATAGCTCCAAGTGATAATTTTTTCATTTTGACTTTTTTTATAATTTAAATTGTGGGCGATGAGAGATTCGAACTCCCGACATCCTGCGTGTAAAGCAGGCGCTCTGACCAGCTGAGCTAATCGCCCGAGTTCGCGAAATTACTTTTTAAGATTTGGAATTGCAACATCAATTACATCTATCACTTCTTTAGCAAAATGAAATGATAAATCTTTAACAATATGTTCAGGAATTTCTTCAAGATCCCTTTTATTAGCATGAGGTAAAATAATAGTTTTAATTCCCGCTCTATGAGCTGCAGTGACTTTTTCTTTGACTCCTCCAATAGCTAATACATTTCCTCTAAGAGTTATCTCTCCTGTCATAGCAAGTTTACTTTTTACTGGTGTATCTGTGATTAAAGATACCAATGATGTAAACATACCTACTCCAGCTGATGGTCCATCTTTAGGGATAGCACCTGCAGGACAATGAACATGAATATCCATCTTTTCAGCAAAATCTTCGCTTAATCCTAAAATATCTGTATGTGATTTTACATAGGTAAACGCAGCGGATGCTGACTCTTTCATAACATCTCCAAGCTGTCCAGTAAGAGTTAATACTCCCTTACCTTTCATTTTGCTAGATTCTATAAATAGAATATCTCCGCCAGCTGCTGTCCATGCCATTCCAGTAACTACTCCTGGCTTGGTTGTTCTTTCTGCTAAATCAGATTGAAACCTAGGAATTCCTAAGTATGCATTTACTGATTTCTTTGTGATACTTGCAGCTTTCAATTTTTTGTTTACTACATCTACTGCTACTTTTCTTAATACATTTGAAATTTCTCTTTCTAAACTTCTGACTCCTGATTCGCGAGTATAAGACGAAATGATTTCTTTAATTCCAGTTTCATTAAACTTAATCTGCTTTGGAGTTAATCCATTTTCTTTAATTTGTTTTGGAATCAAATGCTTTTGTGCAATCTTAACTTTTTCATCGTCAATATATCCTCTAAAATCAATCATCTCCATTCTGTCGTATAATGCAGGTGGAATATTATCGGGATAATTTGCAGTTGCAATAAACATTACTTTGCTTAGATCAAAATCTACTTCAAGGTAATGGTCGCTAAATGCGTGATTTTGTTCTGGATCTAACACTTCAAGCATTGCAGATGATGGATCTCCTCTAAAATCTGATCCTAGTTTATCAATTTCATCAAGCATGAATACCGGATTATTTGTTTTTGCTTTTTTTAATGACTGAATAATTCTTCCTGGTAAAGCACCAATATACGTTCTTCTATGCCCTCTAATTTCTGCCTCATCTCTTACACCGCCCAACGAAATGCGAACAAATTCTCTACCCATTGACTTAGCAATTGACTTACCAAGCGATGTTTTTCCAACTCCCGGGGGTCCAGTAAAACATAATATCGGTCCTCGAACTGTTTCTTCTTTAGTGACTTTCTTTTTTAAAGAACGGACAGCTAAATATTCAAGAACTCTTTCTTTGACTTTAGGCAAACCGTAATGATCATGGTCTAATGTTTTTTGAGCTTCTTTAACATTAAGATTATCTTTGCTTGATTTGCTCCACGGTAACTCAGTAAGCCACTCTAAATAAGTTCTGGCTACTGAATACTCTGGAGATTGTGGAGAAATTCTACCAAGACGATCCAGTTCTTTATTTGCAACTTTTGTTGCTTCTTCGCTCATCTTAACGTCATCAATTTTCTGCTTCAACTCATCCAGCTCAACAGTTTGACTATCCTCCCCTAATTCTTTTTGAATAGTTTTCATTTGTTCTCGCAAATAATACTCGCGTTGCGTTTTTGAGATTTCGTCTTGTACTTCTGTTTGTATTTCTTCGCCAAGTTTAATTCTTTGGATTTCTTTTTGGAGTAGATTGATTGCATTTTCTACTCTCTTTCTAATGTCAAGTTCTTCCAAAACTTCTTGTTTTTCTGAATTTGAAACAGATAGTAATGAAGTTGCTCTATCTGCTAACCTTGATGGTTTATCAATGTTTGATAACATCCCTGCGTGCTCTTCATTAAGATTTGGAGATATTTTTATAAGTTCTGTAAATGAATTTTTAAGGTTTTTAGCTAACGCTTCAATTTGAACATCTGGTGTAGTAATAGATTCTGGTATTCTATCTACATCTGCCATGAAATAAGATTCACCTTGATTAAATTTTAAAATTTTGACTCTTTCAACCCCTTGTACAATAGCTGATTTGCTGTTGTCAGGCATGTCAAAAGTTTTAAGAACCAAGGCAAGTGTTCCATATGAATACAAGTCTGCTTCTTTCGGATCTTCTATTGAGCCATCCTGCTGAGCAACAACCACTAGATATTTATTATCTGATGGTAAATCTTCTATAAGTTTTAATGACTTCTCTCTTCCAACGTAAATCGGAATTACTTGCTGTGGGAAAAGAACCGTATTTTTCAACGGCATTACTGGGTATTGTTTTGTTGTGTCCATATTCATATTGTTATTGTTGCAAAAACCATGCCTTTCTTCTTTAGTATAAAAATAGTATTAAAAAGTTATTATTATATGCCAATATGGCATTAAAGTATGCTATTTTAATGATATTGAATTAACAAAGTCATTAAATTTTAATTTATTCTGCTTAATATCTTCTTTATTTCCTATGCCTTTTACAAAATAAACACTATTACCAAATTCAACTACTCCCCCTAAAAGGCCGTAATCTTCTTTTAATTCTTTGGTTGCATTTCTATTTAACATATTTGGCACTTCGTAAGTTCCATAAAGTTCAACAACGCTTATATATTTGCTATCTAAAGTATCCTTGGAGACTTCAATATTAGATGCATCTACTTGAAATTGATTAACCCATCGTTGAATATTTTGATCAGCAGACCCTTGGATGTTAGAAAAAAGTATAACACTAAAATCACTGGTACTTTCTAAGGAAATTTCTAGTAATCTAAATTGTTTATCAGATTTGTTAGCAACCCAAGCTTCTGGAAGTTTATAGGTGATATTTGCTACCTGACTTCTTCCATAAAAACCATCAGTCCCATTTATAGAAATAAAAGAAATAAATCCGCAAAAAAATAAGATTACAGCCAATGTAATTACTTTTCTAAACATCATTAAAAACCATTCTTGCCTGTTCATCTGCATGGTAAGAACTACGAACCAGAGGCCCTGATTCTACTACTTTAAATCCAATAGAATAGCCGTACACTTTATATGCTTCAAACTGTTCTTTAGAAATATAATCCTGTACTGGTAGATGCTTCTTAGTTGGTTGTAAATATTGCCCTATTGTGAAGATCTGTACACCTAAATCTACTACTTGCTTCATTGTTTCTTTCACTTCTTCAACCTGCTCACCTAAGCCAACCATAATTCCAGTTTTTGTTCTCAATCCATAACTGATTGAGCTTTTTAAAACACCCAATGACCTTTGCCAATTAGCTTGCGCTCTAACAGCTTTACTAATTCTCTCTACACACTCAACGTTATGACTAAAAATATCAGGCTGAGAATCAAAAACTGTTTTTAAGGCAAATTCATCACCTTTAAAATCAGGAGTTAAAACTTCGACAGTACATTTTTCATTTATCTTTTTAGTTTGAGTAATTGTTTCCGCCCATATCGCTGCACCATAATCACCTTTCAGATCATCGCGATCTACAGATGTAATCACTACATGCCTTAGCCCCATTTTTTTCACAGCTTGAGCAACTCTCACAGGCTCTAATGGATCATTCCAGGTTGGCTTTCCAGTTTTGACTGAACAAAAACCGCAAGCTCTTGTACAAGTGTCTCCCAAAATCATTAAGGTTGCTGTCTTTCTGTTCCAACATTCATAAATATTAGGACATCTCGCTTCAGCGCATACAGTATTTAAGTAACTTTCCTGCACCATCTTTTTTACAGATTTATAGTTTTTATCTGTCGAGATATTAACTTTAGGTTTATGTAATCTTGAATGAATCATATTAAAATTGTTGGTTAAAATACTTTACAACTGCTGTTTTAATATCGTTCATAGGAATTTTTTTTCCAAGCTCTTTCTCTATTGAAGTCATCTCAACTCCTTGAATACCGCAAGAGATAATATGATCAAAATATGATAAATCTGTAGCAACATTTATGGCAAGGCCATGCATAGCAATTCCTCTTGATACATGAATACCGATACTTGCAATTTTTTTGTTATTTGTCCATACTCCAGTCTCCTTAAAAGGCACATGACTGTCAATGTTGAAATCATCCAATGTTAGCTGTATAATTTTTTCAATTTTTCGAACATAGGATTTTACACCGATATTTTTCTTTTTAAGATTAAAAATTGGATAAATAACAAGCTGTCCAGGACCATGATAAGTTACATCTCCTCCTCTATTTGTTTGCACTACTTTGCAATTACCATTTAAGATATTATTTGGATTGGCATTTTTTCCTAAGGTATAAACATGATCATGCTCAACAATAATTAATGAATCGTCAGATTTATTCCGTGCAATTTTTTCTCGCAAGTCTTGTTGAATTTTTAATGTATCTTTGTAATTGAGTTGCTGTAAATCTTGAATGTTGAAAAGCATTTATTTTAATTGCATCAATGTTTCAAAAATAGCTTCAGAAAAAGTCGGATGAGGATGGATTGTATCTAAGATATTCTCAACTGATAATTGATTGCGCATTGCTAAGCTAAATTCTGATATCATTTCAGTAGCATTGGAACCAATAATATGTGCTCCAAGGATTAAGTTGTCGCTTCCAACATAAATTTTAATAAATCCATCAGTTCCACCTGTCGCAACAGCCTTTCCATTGGAATTAAAGAAAGATTTTGCAGTATTATATACTATCCCTTCTTTATCTAATTGCTTCTTTGTCATTCCAATTGAAGCAACCTCCGGTTTTGAATAAGTACATGCAGGAATACAATTATAATCAATTTTCTTTGGATGAAGATTTGCAATGTGCTCTGCTACATATAGTCCTTCAGCAGCAGAAACATGGGCAAGCCAAGGAGGACCAATAACATCCCCGACAGCATAAATGTTTTCAATATTTGTTTGACCATTCTTATTCACTATTATATGATTATTTTCTCCTAAAGAAACTCCAATTTTATCAAGACCCAATCCAAGAGAATTTCCTTCAACTCCAATAGAAACTAAAATATGGTCATCTTGAATATTATCTGCAATAATACCAGTTTGAATATTCATTTTCTTTCTTTTAAATACTTTATGCATCCACTGCGAAATTTCTTCATCTTCGTTCGGTAGAAGAAAGTCTTGTGCTTCAATAAGAGTAATTTTTACTCCAAAAGCATTAAAAAAATAAGCGAATTCAATACCAATTGCTCCTGCTCCAATAATTGTCATTGAATCTGGAAGACTTTTCATATTAAAAATATCTTTTGCCGTCATTACTTCTTTTGAGGAATCTTTTAAATGTGTTAGTTCGCGAGCTTTTGAACCTGTTGCAATAATAAATTTTTCTCCTTCAAGGATATTTCCATCAACTTCTATAGAAGATGAGCTTACAAAAGTTGCTAAGCCTGGAAAAAAATCAATGCCTAATTTTCGAACTTGAAAATGCAATCCTTTTGAAAGCCTTTTTCTTGCTTGAATTGTTTTATCTAAGATTTTATCAAAATGAATTTTTGGTTTGCCAATTTCAATACCATAGTTGTCAGCGTTACTTATTAAATCCATCACTTCTGCATTTTTTAAAAGTGATTTTGTTGGAATACATCCCCAGTTTAAACATACACCCCCTAGGTCATTATCATCAATGATTGCTACGCTCATTCCTAGCTCTGCTGCTCTGAATGCAGCAGTATACCCTCCAGGACCACCACCGATTATAATTAATTGATATTTCTTCAAAGATCCTCTAAATATTGTTCATTTCAATAAGTTTTAAAAATTCATTTCGAGTTGATTCTTTTTCTCTAAATATGCCCAACATGGAACTGCTTGTAGCTATACTATTTTGTTTTTGAACGCCTCTACTAAGCATACAAAAATGCTTCCCCTCCAAAACTACGGCTACTCCGCGTGGATTTAACACTTCTTGAAGACATTGAGCTATTTGATTTGTTAATCGTTCTTGCACTTGCAATCTTTGAGAAAAAAGATCGGTAATTCGAGCAAGCTTTGATAGTCCAATAATCTTTCCATCTGGGATATAACCAATATGAGCTTTGCCATAAAAAGGGATCATGTGATGTTCACATAAACTATAAAATTCAATATTTTTAACGATTACCATATCCTTTGATTCGCCTTCAAAAATTGCATTATTTATCAGCTTATCAAGGTCCTCAGTGTAACCTTTTGTTAAGAATTTCCAGGCTTTGGCTACCCTTTTTGGAGTATTAATTAACCCTTCTCTGTTTGGATCTTCTCCAAGAAGCTCAAGAAGGTTCTTTGTATTTTTTTCTAATTGTTTTTGTTGTTCGTCTTTCAATGTTCCCCCAAATAACTAGTTGGTTTTATTTTATCTTTTAATGCCCATAATGCAAAATAAATGATTGGCGTGTCAATCAATGCAACCAATACTTTAAAAAGCCATCCCATCATCCATAAACTATAAAAACGTTCCCACTCAATCACTCCAGCTGAACAGAGAATAATCAAAATTACTGATGTATCAACTAATTGTGAAAACATGGTAGATGCATTATTTCTAAGCCATAAATATTTGCCCTTGGTAAGGCGTTTCCAAAAATGAAATATTCTGACATCTATCAACTGCGCTGTTAAATATGCTACCATAGATGCAAAAAATGCAGGACCAGTAAGGCCAAAAACTTTAGTAAAGGTTTCGCTATCTATTGGAGACCATTCTACTGCAGTGGCATTCATTGCAACCATCACAAGCAATGTGGTAAAAATACTGGCAAAAAAACCAGCTACTACTACTTGATTTGCACGCTTCTGGCCGTATAGTTCAGAAATTAAATCTGTTACTAAAAATGTAACTGGATAAGCAATGATACCGACTGAAAGCTCAAAGTTTAATCCTAAAAAATTCCAAGTGAAAAATTTTTGAAATATCAAATTGCAAGCCACTAGTGAAGCAATAAATATTCCAGTAAAAATTAAATAAAGTCTTTCTTGAAAATCATTCATCATTTGGTCCGTAGTAGTCGGTATAAATTGTTGGAGTCTCTTCAATGCGGATTCTGTGTAGTGTACACCCCTTTAAACGCTTAACAATTTCTTCCCATATAAAGACTACCAAGACTTCTGTAGAAGGCTGTTTTCCCTTAAACCAAGGAATATCCTTTTCAAATTGTGAGTGATCTAAAACATCAACAACATGAGTTTTAACGACATCTTTTAAATGCCCCAAATCAACAAGGAATCCTGAGTCATGATTGATGTCGCCTGTCACTGTGATATGTAACGTGTAGTTATGACCATGTACTCGGGTATCTTTTCCAAATACTTTCCAATTTTCTTCTTCTGACCATTTATCATTTCCATACTGATGAGCTGCGCAAAATGAAAATACTTTAGTAAGAAATGTTGTATTTTTTTTATTCATAGAGCTATTAATTTATTTAAATAAAGTTCTTCTTCCAACAACAGATGTAATTGGACATAAATTTGGATTAAAATTTCTTGCAGGACAATATTCTCTTCCATAAAAAATTATCTGAAGATGGAGCTTGTTCCATTTATCTTTTGGAAAAAGCCTTTTACCGTCACGCTCTGTTTGAACTACACTTTTTCCATTAGAAAGACCCCACCTATACATTAAACGGTGCACATGCGTGTCAACAGCAAAAGCTGGATACCCAAACGCTTGCGACATCACAACAGAAGCTGTTTTATGACCAACTCCAGGCAATTTTTCAAGCGCTGGAAAACTATCTGGAACTTCGCCCTGAAATTCATTAACTAAAATAATTGAGAGAGCTAATATATTTTTAGCCTTAGCTGGACCCAAGCCACACGGTTTTATAATACTATACAATTCTTCATATGATAATTGCATCATTTGATCTGGAGAATGTGCTTTTTTGAAAAGATTAGGAGTTACTTTGTTAACATATTTGTCTGTCGAATTTGCTGATAATAATACGGCAATTAGTAGCGTATAATTGTTAGAATGATTTAATGGTGGATGTACTCTTGGATAAAATTTATCAAGCTGCTCAACAATAAATTTTACTTTATCTTTTTTGAGCATCTAGACTTAAAGCTGTTTTAATGCCTCGTACGTTAAAGATTTTGGTCTTGTTAACGGCATTCCCATTGCTCGAGCTAATACCATCTGTGACACAATACCAAGCGATCTTGACATACTAAATAAAACAGTATAAAATTGAAATTCTTTAATTCCATAATGATGAAGTAGTGAACCAGATGCAGCATCTACGTTTGGCCAAGGATTTCTTGCCTTGCCATGCTCTTTTAAGACATCAGGAACAATCTTAAATAGCTTTGTAACCACATCAAAAACATCGCTATCGTTTATGTGATTTTTTCCGAAATTCATAAATGCTGTAAATCTAGGATCTGGACATCTTAGCACTGCATGACCATACCCAGGAATTACTTTACCAGAATTTAATCTATCCCATGAAAATTCTTTTAATTGCTCATCTGATGGAACGCCTTTGTAATGATCAATGATATCTAAAACAAATTTTAGATTATTTTGGTTAGCTAACCCATGTAATGGTCCAGCTAAACCATTTAACCCCGCAGATAAGGAATAGTAAGGGTCAGACAGTGCAGAATTAACAGTTAAAGCGCTAAAGGTACTAACATTCCCTCCTTCATGATCGCAATGTAGCATAAGATATAATTGCATCATCTTTAACATATCATCAGAATAGTCAAACCCCATCATTTGTAAAAAGTTTTCTGACCAATCAATTGAATCGCCAGCTTCAATTCTATCGCCTTTATTAAAACGCATTCTGTAAATAGCAGCTCCAATTGCAGGTAATTTTGCAATAATATTTAATCCATCCTCTAATGTTGTCTCCCAGTAATCACTTTTGGAAATCACTAAGTCATATGCTTCAGAAAATTTGCTCTCTTTTTGCATTGATAAAATTGCAGTATTAAACATTGCCATTGGATGAGAATCTTTAGGCATGCTATCTAGCACATCCCAAACATAATCGGGAACCGTACTTTTTCCTTTTAACTCTTTTTGTAAATCTAAAAGGGCTTCTGCGTCTGGCTCCTCTCCAATGAGTAAAAGGTATAAAATTTCTTCAGGCTTTAGATCTATAAGGTCTAGTATATGTTTTCCCCTTACGTGTAAACCTGCGTCTGCAGTTACAGAAGAGGTGTCACACACCATTCCCTTAACACCTTTCATTCCAGAGTATGCTTTTTCTATGGTAACCGTGCTAGTAACTTGATCGCCTTTTTCATCAAGAAGTTGACGATAGTTATATCTCCAATCCGGAATTTTTTTTGATAGACTTTCTTTTAATTTCCCCATTGCACTTGGTAATTTAAGTTTGAAATTGCATTTTGTGTAATTGTTTATATAATCCATCAGTATTTACTAATTCTTCATGTTTACCTTCTTGAACAACTTTGCCTTTATCTAGGACCAAAATTTTACTAGCATTGTGAACAGTAGATAATCTATGTGCAATAACAAATACTGTTCTATGATTCATTAAATTTTCAATTGCAGATTGAACATGCTTTTCAGATTCACTATCAAGTGAAGATGTCGCTTCGTCTAGAATTAATATGGGAGGATTTTTCACAATGGCTCTGGCTATTGCAATCCTCTGTTTTTGACCACCAGAAAGAGAAACGCCTCTTTCCCCAATTATAGTATCATATCCATCAGCAAGCTTGACAATAAAATCATGGGCATTAGCAGCTTTTGCAGCTTCTTCAATTTCTTTATCTGAAAGATTATTAACTCCATAGGCAATATTTGCTTTTATAGAGTCATCGAAAAGAAATGTTTCTTGTGTTACAATGCCCATCATAGATCTTAATGATCCAATCTGGATTTCTCTAATATCCGTACCATCAATAGTAATTGATCCGCCTAAAGTGTCATAGAATCTCGGGATTAAATCTACTAATGTAGATTTTCCTGCTCCGCTAGGTCCAACCAAAGCTATTATTTCTCCTTTGTCAATATTAAAGCTTATGTTATCGAGTACTTTTTCGTGTTCTTTTCCATATGAAAAGGAAACATTGTTAAAAGAGATATTACTATTTAAGTCTTTAACATTTCTGGCATCAGTTGAATCTTGTATATCAGATTTAATATCCATAATTGCAAAAACTCTATCCGCAGATGCAAGGCCGTTTTGAAGCTCATTTACAACATTGGTTAGGTTTTTAAGAGGTTGAAAAAGACTAAATAATAATAATATAAATCTTAAAAAATCTTCAGAGCTAATAGATTGAACTACTAAGACATCTCTTGCTCCAACCCAAAGTAGCAAAGCAGCAATAGTCGCACCAAATGTTTCAGAAACAGGAGAAGAAACAAATCTCAATCTATCTCTGCGTAGCATCAATTTATAATATTTCTGCGTTTCTTTTGCAAATCTATTGATTTCAAATCCTTTAGTTGCAAATGCCTTAACAATTCTCATAGACCCAATAGTTTCTGCAATCATTGATGTCATTCCTGCTAACTGAGCTTGACTTCTTTTTGACCTTCTTCGAATGCTGTGAGATATGCCAAAAATGATAACACCGCTTATGGGAATAATTAGCAAAGCAATAAATGCTAATTTTGAACTAACAATAAATAATAGACTCATCAGAATAATTATATTAATAGGCTCTACAAATAATTTTTGAAACATGATTGATAATGAATTTCTCATATTATCGATATCATTCACTAAGACAGCTGTTAATTCACCAGATTTATTTTTGTTAAAATATGATAATGATAAATAATGGAAGTGACTATAAAGTTTATTCCTTAAGTCTCGAATTAGTTTATACTGAACCACGGAGAGTGTGATATTTTTTATATATAGAAAAATATTTTTTGCAGAAAAAACAACTATCAACGCTACACAAACAGATGAAACGGTACTGATAGCTGTATCTTTTAATAACAAGCTATTTGAAAATAACTTTAAACGATCATTCATCGTTAACTCATTCAAGCTTAAAAGCTTTTGATTTTCAATTAACATCTCGTTGAAATCAATCAAGATATTATTAATCATTGTTGCTGTAATCCAAATAGATGCGCTGTTAAAAACAACAAAAAAGAAAGCTGCGCAAGTTGATAAAAGCAAGAAAGGCCAATGCACCAAAACAAACTTAAATAATCTTTTTAATGAGGACTCTTGCATAATTAAGGCTTATAGATCATTTTAGAATGAGGGATATTTGCTTCAAAAAATTGTTTTCCTGAAACGCTAAATCCGAGTTTTTTATAAAAATCCACCACTGCTTCCTGTGCATGTAAATATATGGTTTTATTTGAAGAAATTTGAGATAAAATAAAATTAACAATCTCTTTTCCAATTCCAAGACCTCTATATTTTTTTAAGACAGCAAACCTTTCTAGCTTTATTCCGAAATCACTCTTTCTCCATCTACCAGTTCCAATTGGATCTCCATCTAGAAAACAAATAACATGAGATGATAAGCTTTCATATTCAATTTCTATGCTTTCAGGCACATTTTGCTCTCTAACAAAAACTTGTTTTCTTATCTCAAGAATATCATCGTATTCTTTCTTAGTTTTTACTAATTGTATTTTTAAATTCATTTTACCAATTTTGACAATATATAATGTTTAATCGCACACTAACAACAATTCTTGCTTTTACTTGTTTATTCTCTTTTTCAAATGGAGATGACAAGTATGTATCTTTTAAAGATTTGAAAAAAATTCCTGATGGCATGAATGTAGTTCATAACGGAGAAGGTACTACTGCTGTTGTAGCCATACATGGATTCTATCCTATATATTGGGTGGAAATTCATCATGAATGGGTACAACCATTTAATTATCTTGTTGAAAATAATATCAACACATTTTTTTATAAATATAATTGGAATGAATGTCCTGGTAATGTTTCAAAAGATTTTGAGGAAGAATTACAGCATCTCATTGTACAATATCCAGAAATTGATAATTGGCAAATTGTTGGGCACAGCATGGGTGGAAGCGTTGTAATGTTTACAAATCAATCTTTTCCATTTAATGAAAAAATTACATTTAATACTGTAGCCACCCCGGTGAATTATGAAAGAAACAAGACTCCTTTTTATATAAGACTCTATGAATCAATTTTTAATAAAAATTGTTCTGAAAATATTAATAGTCTTGATTATGAATTTGAAAATGGATTTACCAATAAGCATGTGCAATGGAGAAATTTAAAAGAGTTCGACTCTCAATTCAAAAATTATGATTTTGATCCTTATGATGGCGAGATTAAAGATTCAATTGTTTTTCAATTTCCAGATAGCTTAAACGGAGAAAGAGTGGGACATACCTCTAGTTTACATTTTTCTATTTTAGAAATTATCAATCAGCTCTATTGAAACTGGGCAATGATCAGATCCCATGACATCTTCATGAATGTCAGCATCTGAAACTGATTCAACAAAACTTTCATTGACAAAAAAATAGTCAATTCTCCATCCAATATTTCGTTGGCGTGCTCCAAAGCGATATGTCCACCATGAATATCTATCAGGTTCATCGTGAAATAATCTAAAGGTATCAACATAGCCATTTTCAACATATTCATCTAATTGAGCTCTCTCAACTGGCATAAACCCTGAATTTTTTTCATTTGCTTTTGGATTTGCTAGATCTATAGGGAAGTGTGCAGTATTCCAATCACCAGCTACAACTACATTAATTCCTGATTCAACCTGCTCATTAAGAATAACCAAGAGATCGTCATAAAAATCCAATTTGTATTGCAATCTATGTTCATCTTTTTGTCCATTTGGAAAATAAATATTGTAAAGTAAAAAATTATCAAATTCTGTAATAAGCACTCTTCCTTCTCTATCATATTTTTCAATACCGAGTCCATATTGGACATCAAGAGGCTCTTGTTTGCAAAAAGTTGCTACGCCGCTGTATCCTTTTCGTACACCTGAGTGCCAATAACCATGATATCCATCGATACTTTGAAGAGAATCGGGCAATTGATCAAAATTTGCTTTGGTTTCTTGAATACATAATATATCTGGAGCAACATTATCCATCCAATTTAAGAAACCTTTCTTTTCTATTGCTCTTACTCCGTTAACATTCCATGAAAAAAGTCTCATTGATTGAATAACTCCCTTTTATTTTTAAAATATATTGATAAATTTAACCATGAATTACAAAGAAGATTTCAAAAAAATCATTGATGAAAACAATATTGTTCTTTTTATGAAAGGAACTAAAGATATGCCAGTTTGTGGCTTTTCAAAAACAGTTGTGAGCGTATTGAATCATTATGGCGTTGATTTCCATGACGTAAACATTTTGGCTAGCGAAGAAATGAGACCTGCGCTTGCAGAACTATCTGGATGGCCAACTTTTCCACAATTGTTTGTAAATGGTAAATTATTAGGTGGCTGCGATATTACAGTTGAAATGCATGAAAACGGTCAACTGCTTGATGCTTTAGACGTTAATTCTTAAGTAAAGAAAGTCTATTGTAAAAATAATATCTTAGGTCTATATTTTGCTACGTTTTTGGCCCGTTCGTCTAGTGGTTAGGACTCATGGTTTTCATCCATGCAACAGGGGTTCGATCCCCCTACGGGCTGCTTTCTTTTCCCACAAAAACATACTCCTAATTATGTCTTTTGATAAAAATAAACCGACTGGTCGGTTTTTTCTTGTATTTTTAAAAAGTATGTATTTAAATTAAATGGTCAATATGAGTTAGTTGGGCGGGGGAAATCCTTGATTAGTTCATAAAATATATCTCAATTCTACTTTTTATACCTATATCATCCCCCGTCTACCATACATTATTTGGGCTATGGTCTAACTGGCAAGACACTGAACTGTTAATTCAGATAATTCTGGTTCGAATCCAGATAGCCCAGCTAGGTAATAAATAATGTATACCATTAAAAAATATTTATTTTAAAGATTTAGCTAGTAAACGATGAAAATGATGTACCCCTTGCTCTCTGCTCGGCGAATATCTTCCTGCTTTATAAAAAGAAGATTGAATTCCTTTATTTACACTCTCAACTATAAACTCATCTTCTCTTTCAACCTTATCAATATCGTTTCCAGCACCTTTTTGCAATTTAGATTCATCATAAATATATGTTAGAAACGATACTTTAGTTTTATTGATTGATAATGGCTTTACAACATTAATTGAAAGTCCCCATGGATAAAAATTGAACATCATATTAGGATAGATCCAAAAATAATATGCTGCAATAGATTTCCCCTCATCGATATGCCCTTTTGGCAAATCAAAAACCTCATTGGATTCATCAGAATATCCAATTTGCAAGTTGCAATAATCAAAAATCTTGGTTTCGTAATTTCCATAATCCAATACCTTATTCAAACCTTCATGCACAAAAGGAATATGAAATCCTTCCAAATAGTTGTCGCAATATAACGCCCAGTGACAATGCACTAGATAATCTTTTGAGAGATTTGGATTGAAAGAAAATTCATTTAATGGTAAAAACCCGATTCTTTCATTCATAGTGTCTAATACATTTTTAAAATCAAAAGACGGATTGAGTCCTGCAAACAGAAAAGGGCCCCACTCTTCAAGTGGAAAACTATGTAAATTATCGTTTTCTGATGGAAAATTTTTTGCTTTTTCAAATTCAGGCATTGATTTAAAGCTTCCATCTAACTCAAAGGATCTACCGTGGTAACAGCAGGTCAATTTCTTTCCTTTACCAGAACCCATAGCCACTATGTTCCCTCGATGAGTACATACATTTGTTAAACAGTGCGCTTGGCTATTATTGTCGCGTGTAAGAACAATTGGTTCAGTTAAAAAGCCGTTTAAAAGTGTTTGAGGTGAGAATGAGTTATTTATTTTAATTTGAGAATTATCTCCAACAAATTGCCAAGACTTTAAAAATACATCATCTTTGATTCTATCAAATGTTGTTTGACTTCTGTAAAAACTTGAAGGCAGTGTTTTAGCTAATGAAATATCAGAGTTAATATTGAATGCTTTTGGCACATTAGCCTCAATATTTAGTTAAAATAAAAATCCAAATTTTAACCCTAGATGTGTTGTACCATACTTGTTAGCAATGCTAGGCTCAACAAAAGGTTGGCCAACTGAGGTATTATTTAAAATAAATGGGAGCGCTATCTCAAAATAATTACTTGAAAGACTGAATGATTCTGTATCATTGTCTTCAGTCAATGAGTCATGTATATTTTTTTCGTTGGTAATATTTAATTTAATTCGGGGAATCATATAAAAACTTGCTGAAGTTTCAATTTCTTTATACACGCCAAATTCTAAAGAATAAAACTTTCCATAAAAATCTTGATCTAAATAATTCAGAGCATTGCTACTATAATTTGAGCTTCCGTAACGAAAGCCTAATGAAAGATTAACAGGAAGCGCTTGATCAAAAAGTGTTTGACTTTCGTTTAAGTAATATGTTAGACCAAAAGAAAATCCTTTATCACCTATCCCAGCATTTTCTGATCTAAAGTTTTCTACAAAATTAAAATATTCATCTTCAGACGGTTCGGGTAATTCAGAATCAGCTGGTAAAAAAGAATAAGCGTCTTTTCTGTCAAAAAATGAATATCCATATTCTAAATCAATTCCAAATGTTCCATCGTAAATATATCCAATACCAAGGCCATTCCCATAGCTATCTCTTAAAAATTTACCTTCTCCAAAAAAATCTACATTTTGGTCATGCTTGAAAGACACTGAAAATCCGGTGAAACCTTCTGGAATAATATGTGTTTGCGCATTGAGAAATGAGCAAGTAAGTACGATAAGTGATAATAATTTTTTCATTAGAAAAATTTACTCATTGAATAAGCTTAATAGAATTTATTTTTTATTTTTTTCAATTACGGAAATCAGTCGTTGATAAATAATAGAGGTCTGCCTAGGGGCTCCAATCAGAATATCTCTAATGATGCCTTCTTCATCTACAATGAAGTGCCCTGGTGAAACTGGTGTAAAATCATACATGAATGCTCGAGTAATAGCCCCTTGTTCGTATTTAAATTCTGTACGCTGTAAAAAATTTTTAATATCAGTTTTAGAATCAAAACTTAATGCAAGAAATTGAATATCTTCATTACTATACTTATCAACCAAGTCATTTAAATAAGGCATCTCAGCAATACAAGGGCCACAATTGATATACCAAAAGTTTATAACTAGCATTTTTCCCTTATAGTCAGCAAATGATTTCGTTGATCCGTCAAGCATATTTAAATCTCCCGCTGGAAGAGGTTTATCTATCCATTGATCATTAATTCTTTTATTTATTACAGCGCCTCTACCTCCCGAGCGCATTAGTTTATTTTCTTCTATCAAATTTGCTATGACATCGTCTTCAAGAAAACCTCTTAAATCTTCATAGTCTTGGAAAAGAATATATTCTGTATTATTGTTTTCATCATCATATCGTCTTAACGCCTGCACGCTTTCCAAGTTCTGAACTATACTATCTTTTTCTGCGTCTGTTAAAAAATTTCCTTGAGCATCTCTAAAAACAATCCCATTTGTTGTTTGATTATTAGGTTGCATGCTTTGCGGAGCTTCAGGCTGATTTGTTTTTACATCTTCACTAGACGCGCTCTGACATGAAAGCAAAGATAAAACCAATATAATTTGTAATATTCTCATTTTTGACGATTTAAATACAATCTCAATATAAACAACATTGAGATAAGAATACATACCACAGAAAACCAAATGAATATCTCTTCAAAATGATTTTTTATCCACAGGGCTTTTCCAGATAATTCTTCTTTATTAATTAAATACATAGTATTTTTTCAAGCAAATTTAAACAATAATATGATAAAAACATTTACAATCACTGCCGGAATGATAATTTTCCTAGCAATAGGCACTGCATTCCTATTGGTTGGATTTTCAGCAAAGAACTCAGATGAATCTTCAAAAAAATCCAAGGCAATTGCAAGCTTTTATGATTTAAAAGCTACATCAATAGATGGGGAAGAGATTTCGTTCGAAAAATACAAAGGAAAAAAAGTATTAATTGTAAATACAGCTTCTAGTTGTGGCTATACATATCAATACGAAGGATTACAGAAGTTAAATGACATTTATGGTAATGATGTTGAAGTGCTTGGCTTTCCTGCAAACGATTTCTTATTTCAAGAAAGAGGTTCAGATAGTGATATAGCTGACTTTTGTGAAAAAAACTATGGTGTAACATTTCAAATGTTTTCAAAAATTACCACCAAGGGAAGAAATCAAAGCCCTGTATATACCTGGCTTACAAATAAAGATTTAAATGGATGGAACGAAAAAAAACCTACATGGAATTTTTGTAAATATCTAATTGATGAGAATGGAAATCTTGTTGAATTTTTTGATAAATCTGTAAAACCTATGTCTAAAGAAATCACTGAACTTCTTTAAGCATACATCATTATTAGGCTGACAGCCATTACAATCATTCCAATAGTAACGCCAATAATAGCATCGCTAGGCTCCCCATAATCTTTAGCTACAGGCAATAATTCATTTAAGGCAACATATACCATAATACCTGCGCACAAAGCAAACGATATTCCAAATAATGCATCATTAAATACGGTTCTGAAAATCAAAAAGCCGAGCAAGGCGCCTACAGGCTCAGCTAGTCCAGATAAAAATGATATATAAAATGCTTTTTTCTTACTTTTTGTAGCATAATAAATTGGAACTGAAACAGCAATGCCTTCAGGAATATTATGAACAGCAATTGCTGATGCTAAAGTCAAGCCAATAGCAGGATCGTATACTGTGGCTGTAAAGGTTGCAAAGCCTTCAGGAAAGTTATGAATTGCCAAAGCAATAGCTGAAAATACGCCTGCCTTAATCAATGAAGATTCATTTTTATCCTCTGATCTGGCAATAAAATCAGCAATAGATTGATGATCAAATAACTGATCAATTAACAACATTAATAATAGTCCCACTACAAACCCAGTAACACTAATTAATTTTCCAAAATTAGGTCCATATATTAATGACAATGATTCAAATGATAGTTGCATCATCTCCATAAAGGATACATAAATCATTATTCCTGCTGACAATCCTAACGCAATAGCCAAAAATCTTTTATTTGACGCTTTAGTAAAAAGAGCAATACCGCTCCCAATACCTGTACTTAGTCCTGCAAATGTTGCTAAAGCAAATCCTAGATATATATTATTTAATTCCATAATTTATTTAATGTTCAATTTAGCCAAAATTTTAATATCAGCCCTTATTATATTTGCAGCTTCAGAAATTGGAAAAAGAGATTCTTTATTGGGGGCAATTATTGTTTCATTACCAATGGTATCACTTATTACAATTTCATGGCTATACTTTGAAACAAGAGATGTAGATAAAATTATTGATTTTTCTTATGGAGTATTTGCAATGATAATGCCCTCGTTATCATTTTTTATAACATTGCCATATTTTCTCAAAAAAGTTACTTTTGTACCTAGCATGTTTTTTTCAATATCGATTATGATCATATTATATTTTGCTTTAAGCATGTTATACAAAAAAATTGGAGTAGATATTTAGTGAAAAAATTAATTTACAGTATAAGAAATTGCAATGTTGAAGCAATTCTTGATAAGTCATATCTTATTATTTCCAGTATCATCATTTTATGTATTGGTCTTTTTGGCTGGATTCCTCTTTTATTAACATTGCAATATTTTTCAACTGCCTACATTATATATTCATTAATATTTAAAGTCCTTACTAAAATTCCAGGGTTTGCTTTTATCGATTTAATTTATATCAAGCTGATAGCAATTTTCCCAATTATTGATTCCATTCTTAAAGCAGTGAATCCATTTTATAATTAAGCTGAAACTTTTTATCAAAAATTTTATTAATATTAAAGTATGAAAACGTTATTGTTACTCTTAATAATCTTTATGAGCTTTATTAAAGGAGCTGACACAATGAAAACTGTTGAATTTGTGGATTTAGAAAAATTTATGGGTAAATGGTTTGTTATTGCTCTTGTGCCTAATATGATTGAAAAAGGGGCAACAAACTCATCGGATACTTATGTATTAAATGAAGATGGTACAATTGATATAACCTATGATGCTATTAAAGATGGGAAACAAAGACAAATCAGACAGAAAGGGACTGTTATCAATAAAGTTTCTAATGCTGAATGGACAATTCAAATGAGAAAGCCATTTATACCGTTCATGAAATTCCCTTTTAAAATAGTTTATGTTGATGAGAGTTACGAATATATGGCAGTAGGTTACCCAAAAAATACTATGGGATGGATTATGGGAAGATCTTCATCAGTTAGCGAAGAGGACTACAAGAAAATTATTAATTCTTTAATTGAACTTGGATATACTGCAGATCAATTTGAACTAGTAAAGCACGATTAGTGCTGATGATCAACTCCTAGCAGATTTAAAGCTAAATATAATATACCAACTAAAATTATTAGCATTGCTGCTATCAAATTTGTATTAAACTTATTATTAATCGAATTCAGTCTAGTTGTAAATTGATCTTTAAATACTAGAAAAAGCATCATGATACTAATTAATGTCAATGCAATTCCTAATACATATATGAAAATTGATGAATATAGTGTGTAATTATCTTCCTGAAATTTATTTGCAGCAATTAATAAAACTGCGATGGCAGAAGGGCATGGAATAAGACCAGCAACCATTCCAGTAACAAACGGACTTGCAAATTTTGTATCATTAAAATGAAAATGCATCGGGTCATCACAATCTTCTTCATGCTCGTGCCTAGTTTCTTTCATAGACCTGTAAAATAAATATGAACCAAGACAAATAATAAGTATTGGGCCAATTAACTCAAGAATTGGGAATGACTCTCCACCTGCCTTCAATAAAAATGCAATAAATGAAAATAAGATAAAGTGTGTCAAAATTAATCCACTGATAATCTTTAGCGATCCAGCTGTTTGAATTGAACCTCCGCTTAAATATGCAAGAATTAAGGTTTTACCATGTCCAGGCTCTAATGCATGAAACATTCCTAAAATAAATATAATAGTATAAGTAAAGTTATTATTGAGTAAGGCTTCTAAGCTTTCTATGAATTCATACATTGTTAATCTTTTTTTGGAACAGGGTCATACCCTTTTCCACCCCAAGGATGACACTTAAAAATTCTTTTTAAAGATATTAATAATCCTTTGAACAGGCCCCAGGTTTTTAATGCTTCAATACTATACTCTGAGCAAGTAGGTTGATATCTACAGTTTGAGCCTAAAAGAGGAGAAATTAATGTTTGATAAAATTTTATTAAGACAATAAAAGGAAGGATTAATAGCCTATTCATCTTTTTTAAAATCTTTATAAAGCATGCTTGTTTGAATATCTTTGTTTCCTTGATATTTTCCACTTTTGTAAGGATCAACATCTCCTTCAACAGAATGATAAAAAATTTGACAAATTTCTACAGATGGATAAATTTTTATAGGTTGAGCACAAAAAATTTCTAACGTCCAGTACCCCTTAAAGCCCACATCTCCAAATCCTGCGGTTACGTGCACAAAAAGACCTAGCCTTCCAACAGAAGATCTTCCTTCAAGCATAGGAACAAGATTATGCGTTTCAGTATATTCAATAGTTCTTCCTAAATATAATTTTCTACTTTCAAGTAACAACCCCTCTTCCGGAATGATAATTTTAGATGCCGTATTATCTTTCTTCATATCTAAAGGTGTTTTATCATAAACCATTAATTCATTATGAAGTCTTAGATTATAACTATTAGGATTTACTTGCTCTTCCCTAAACGGATCAATAATGATATCCGTATCTTTTCTTTTTAAAATTTCCTTTCCTGATAAAATCATAATGTGTATTCGAGGTTATATAATTTTTTTTTAGGTTACAAAGTATTTTTTGTATCTTCCAATATGGATTTCTTATCATGGTGGCAGACTCTTCCTTCCAAAATGGACCCTATTCTTATATCTATCGGTCCTTTAAGAATCTATTGGTATTCTACAATGTATTTAGTTGCATTTGGTGTAGTCTATATTCTATGTAGTCGGCAAATCAAAAATAATTCATTTAATAAAATAAATCTTGAACAATTTGAAGACTTATTATCTTGGTGCTTTATTGGACTGCTTATAGGTGCAAGATTTGGATATGTTTTTTTCTATAATTTTGAATATTATTTTTCTAATCCTTTAGAAATTCTTTTACCATTTAAATATTATAATGGAAACTGGATTTTTACAGGTATAGCCGGCATGTCATACCACGGTGGAGTTCTTGGAGTAGTCACTGCAATCTGGCTGTTTAGTCGTAAAGTAAATCTTCATCTATTTGTTTTAGCTGACTTTCTAACGTCTGCAATTCCATTAGGATACTTCTTTGGAAGGATAGGCAATTTTATAAATGGAGAATTGTACGGTAGAACCACAGAATCATCCATTGGAATGTACTTCCCAAATGCAGGAGATCAACTACTCAGACATCCATCTCAATTATATGAAGCATTATTCGAAGGCATTGTCCTGTATGCTATTATTAAATCTTTTAATAATCATAACAAACTAGGATTCAATAGTGGATTATATGTATTTGGGTATGGATTCTTTCGTTTTTGCATTGAATATTTTAGAGAGCCTGATGCACACTTAGGGTTTATATTTCTTAACCTTAGTATGGGTCAACTGCTATGTATCGCTATGATGTTAAGTGGAACATATATATGGTATGTTGGCAAAAAAGAAACTATTACAGCTTAAACTTAAACGCTGGATTATCAATCGTCATTGTAGCTGATTGAACATTTCTTTGTCCATAAACATTCATAATATTTTGCTGTTTATCATACATATCCATAAAAATTGTATTAAAGATAGAAACATTAGATGAAGATTTAAATTGTTCAATTTCTAAAAAAAATAAGGTGAAATCTCCATCTATTTTTTTACCAATGTACTTCCAAAAATGATCTTGAATAATAAAATTATCGGAAAGATAATCAATTAAAAAGTCATCAATTGCATTATCTTCTCTTTCTGAACCAAGATTTGCTAAATTAAAATTAGCAGCTTTCAATAAAGCTTCGACATCATGAGAAAATGTCTGAATAGTTACTTCTAAATTTTTTTGATTGTCACTCAAGCGTACTTCAGTGGTTGTCAAAAAGAATTGATGACTAAAAACTACTGTGTGTAGTAAAATTATTTTAAAAAATAATTTATACATCTTTCAAGTTGTAGTTTTACTACTTGCCTTCTTGCTGCTTTGCTCTTTGCATTGGATTTGATCCGCCATACCAAGATGAACTATCATACTTATATATATCAAATAACGTTGGTTCATTTTTAGGTGGCCAATGATTATTATCTCTAAAAGTATCTGCAGTTTCTCTAAATGGATCTAGCATAAAACTTACTACCTTCTTTTCAGTCTTAAATACTTTTGATACTTCTGGCCTATTAAATCTCCAAATTTCAACTGGAACTCTTACAACATCTGTAGATCCATCTTCAAAAGTCATTTCAATAATTAATGGCATTACTAATCCACCAATATTTTTAAATTTGATTTTATAGAAATGGTCTTCACGCTTTGCCAGCTTTCTTTCATTGTCAGACAATTCATCCATCAGCTCTTCGTATTTGCTTTTTCCGCTCATTTTTTCCATGATTTTTGCTTTCATTTCATCTGAAAGGTCAGCATCATTGAGCATTGTTTCATATCTTCTACGATCGCTAGCATCTGTAATGTCAGCAAACTCATCGTATGAATCATAAAAATCTCTAGTCTTTGGATCTCTGTCTGTTACAGTTTGTTTAATATCTTTCTTATCTAACATGGCAGCATAATATTTTTTACCTTCTTTATCTTTCTTCTCAGCTGCTCTTTTATTTGTAGGGTCTAGTTCTAATTGGAACCACTCAACTTCTTCAATTGATAAATCTACGTGGTCATTGGTGAAAAACCATCCTCTCCAAAACCAATCTAAATCAACTCCGGATGCATTTTCCATTATTCTGAAAAAGTCAGATGGCGTTGGATGTTTAAACATCCATGTTCTGGAGTATTCTTTAAATGCAAAATCAAACAATTCTCTGCCCATAATAGTATCTCTTAGGATATTTAATGCAACGGTAGGCTTTCCATATGCATTTGCACCAAATTGATAGATTGATTCAGAGTTTGTCATAATTGGCATAATATTTGACTTATCTCCTCGCATATACCTCACAATGTAGTCTTGATTATTTCTTGGATGAAATAGTTCAGAATCCCAGGCTCTACCAGCTAGATCATCCATGAATGAGTTTAATCCTTCATCCATCCAGGTCCATTGCCTTTCATCCGAATTAACAATCATTGGAAACCAAAAGTGTCCAACTTCATGTATAATAACTCCAATTAATCCTCTTTTAGTTCTTTCAGAATATGTACCATCTTCTTCAGGGCGATATCCATTAAATGTAACCATTGGATATTCCATTCCCATACGATCTATATGTGCTGAAATAGCAACAGGGTAAGGATAATCAAATGTATATCTGGAATAAAAATCAACTGTATGCGCTACCGCTTTTGTTGAATATTGTCCCCATAGTGGATTTGCTTCATTTGGGTAGTATGACATAGCCATCACTGTCTTATCACCGACTTCAACACCCATCGCATCCCATATATATCTTCTTGAAGCAGCAAATGCATAATCTCTTACATTATCTGCTTTAAAATGCCATGTTTTTTGTCTACTTGTTTTTGTTTCTAAATTTTCTAGCGCTTCATCAACAGTTATAATTAACACCGGCTCTTTTGATTTCTTTGCTTTATCGAGTCTTTTTATTTGTTCTTCAGAAAGTACTTCATCAGGATTCTGTAAAGAACCGGTTGCACCAACAACAAAATCTTCGGGAACCGTAATTTTTACATCATAATCACCAAAAATTAAAGTGAATTCACCTCTACCTAAGAATTGCTTATTTTGCCAACCATATACATCGTTGTACATACACATTCTGGGAAAGAATTGTGCAATAGTATAGATATAGTTATCATCTTCTTCAAAATGCTCGTACCCTGATCTTCCGCCATCTCTAATATGATCATTAATATTGTACCACCACTTAATTTTAAATGTATAGGTTTCCCCAGGCTGAATTGGCTCTGGAACATCGATACGCATCATTGTTTTATTAATAGTGTATGGAACATTTTTATTTTTTTCGTCTTTTACATATTGAATTTTGAAACCGCCATCAAAATCTCTATAAAAATTTTCTAATGTTCTGGATGATACGGTACTTCCAATGACCATCTTCTCATTACCACGCTGCGCAGATAAATCACCAGTAGACTGTATTTTGTAGGAGTCTGAATCTAATGCTCTAACATTTTGTGTTAACTCCATCCATAGATAGTTAAGAGCATCTGGTGAATTGTTATAAAAGGTTACAGTTTCTTCACCGTATAGCCTTTGTTTATTATCATCAATTCGTAGCTTCATATCATAGTCAGCTCTTACTTGCCAATATTCGTGACCGGGATATCCAGCTGCCGTACGATAAGTGTTTGGCGTAGTTATATCTTCGTTAAGCTGCTTAAAACGATCTAGGTTAATTTGATATGAATTAAAATGTTTGTTTTCTTCTAGTTCAACTGCATCTTGAGCGAACGAAAAAGATAATAAAAAAATGGCTATAACGATTTTCTTAAACATGCTTATTTCTCCTAATATTCTGTGAACTAACAATGTAAGGAGCAAATAATGATGTTGTAAATAAAAAAAAGATGTTATCTTTAAAGTGTTAAGGAGAGAATTATGATAAAAAAAGTACTTTTTATACAAAATCGAACTGCTATCAAACGTTCCAATTTCTTTGATCATTGGGAAAATATTCATGCCCCTCATATGGTAAAAGTATTAAAACCATTAAAATATGTTTTAACTTTTTTTGAAGAAGATATGAAAAATGGATGCTGTGGTATGGCAGAGTTATGGTACAATACTGAAGCTGAATATCAAGAAGCTATGGAGCGTAGAAAAACAGAATATGGCTCATCTGATAATTGGCATGATGTAGCAAAAGCATGGCCTGATCCTGATCGATATGAGTATACAGGCAGAGAAATCCAAATAGTTGATAACACATAAAAGTATGTCAGCAAAAAAACTCTATCTCATCGGCATGGTGGGTTTTTTTATTTTTTATGTCGAGCTTTTTTTTAAACAACCTTCGATTTCATTTCAGAAAGGCGATATCTTCTTTCAGGATCTTGACTGTGGCCCGCCCTGCGAAGCAATCGAAGCTGTCACTCAAGGATATAATGGATCTCAATTATCTCACTGCGCTATTATCACTGCCGTTGGTCCATCCTATCAAGAAACTATTCTAACAGAGGCTATTGGAGATTATGTGATTGAAACCACTTTAGAAGAATTTTTAAATCGTAGCGATAAGGTGATAGTAGGTCGCTTAAAAAATGATTACCAGTATATGATTAATGCTACTGTAGAGCATATATCTACTAATCTTCTTGGAAAAAAATATGACTATATTTTTGATTTAACTGATGACACGTATTATTGTTCTGAAATTATCTATGAAGGATTAAAAGTAGCTGATTCTTCCCAAGAAATTCTTGCTTTGAATCCAATGACCTTCAACGAACCTGGAACTAATGAGCCATTTAGACATTGGGTAGACTATTATAATGAATTAAATCATCCTATACCAGAAGGCGAATTAGGATTAAATCCAGGCGGAATATCTCGCTCTGATGCAATTGATATTGTATATATATTTGAAAAACCTTCAGGTTTTAATCAATAAATTACATTTTTTCAATTGTAGCTAAGTACAAACAATCTTCACAATTTGAATCATTATATTTGGGCATTTTATCCCTCTGAAGACAAGCATACATTTCTGAAATCATGGGACTAATCCAACTTGTATTTAACTCAAATGGCACTAATGTTCTTCTAAAGTGCATCTGTTTTCCAAGGTGCGGTCTTGAAGCTTCTCCATTATAATACATTAAGTATCCTTTTGTAGATACTTCAAAACCATTTTTTTGCAAGAGCCAGCTATAAATCTCTAACTGTCTTTTGTATGATTCACCATTATTATACACATTTGCTGAAGAAAGGATATCTGCTGCTTTTGCAGTGGCTTTAAAATCAATAACAACTAGCTTACCATCTTTATCAACCATGATATCATCCACGCCACCATATAGGAGAAAATTATGTTCTGTATCTTTATATTGAATCCCAGTAAAGGCATTTTGCCATTTCTCAATATCATCATGCTTAAATGGCTTGATGTCTAATCCATTTTCAATAAAAATTCCATGGGGTCTGTCTTTGGCTCGGCATATATCCATTTCTTTTTTTAACAATGCGTCTACTGCGCTATTTATTGCCCACCCTGGCATGGGAGGTTTTCTAAGTCCGAGCTTGGCGTCTTTATAAAAACAGGTAGGACAATTAAAATATAGTTCAATTTTTGATCTACTTATTTTAAAAGTTTTTTCAGGGTTATAACGCCAGTTTTTTCCAACAATTGGGTTATATCCATAGCCCATAATTTATTCCACTTCTAACGGATCAAAGTCGCCAGACCATGCTAAACATTTTTGGTCATCTTTGGCAATTTTTGAAATAGTTTTAATATCTACTCTTGAAATTTCAAAATGATGTAAATCTAAATTTTCTTTTAATCTATCATATTTAACAGATTTTGGTAATACTGGATACCCTAATTGAATAGCCCATTTTAAAAATAATTGCGGCACAGTAACATTATAGCTATCAGCTATATCTTGACATGGCATGGACCCAGACTTCATATCTTCTGGCTTTCCATTCCACTGTGATCCTTCTCTCCAATTAGGAATTGGGGCTAAGGTTGAGTAAGCAATAGGTAATATTTCATGCTTATCCATGTATTGCGCTAATTCTGTTTTAATAACATGCCAAGGATGAATTTCAATTTGATTAGCAGATGGCATTTCTAATTCTGCTGCTTCAATTTCCTCAATATGTTTGACATTATAGTTTGAAACACCTACATGCTTGACTTTGCCTTGCTTTTTTAACTCCAGCATTGCTTCCCACAACTCTAAACGATTTTCTTTTGCAAAAGGGTTATGAATTAAGTACAAATCTATTTCATCAACTTGCAATAACTGTAAACTCTGTTCGCATGCTTCAATAGCACCTTTAAACGTTTGAAATGGCTCTTCTTGTCCAAACATACCTGGCCACATTTTAGTAGTAATATAGATTTCATCTCTAGGAATACCTGATACTTTTAATGCTTTTCCAATTCCTTCTTCATTGCGATATACTTCGGCAGTATCGATATGCTTGTATCCTAAAGATATAGCATCTTTGACAATGCTATCTACTTCATCATTTGGAATGAGCCATGTTCCAAGACCAATCATTGGGATATTTATTTTATTCATTATAGTAGTATACGGGTTTTTTTCAGAAACATTCCATCTTTTTTGAAGAGATGTATTTCCTTTAATATGCCTAGGTTCGTATGGACACATTCTACATCCATTACCACAACATTTTTTTTGACTAATTAAAAATTGAGAAGAAAGCATTTTTAATTATTATTTATAAAAAGCTTCAATTTCTTTTTGGAGAATTAGAACAACATCTTCCATTTTTTCAACAATTTGAATCTGATTGATATCTTTCTGATCTATCAATTCTTTTTTAAGTGGATTTTCTTTCATCCAATCAATCAATCCTTGCCACATTTTTCCAACTAAAATAATTGGCCTTTCTTTTATATGACCAACCTGCATAAGCTGCCACGCATAATACAACTCTAACAATGTGCCAATTCCACCAGGAGTTACCACTACAGCATTGCTTATGCGCATAAATTCATCTAGTCTAGAAGAGAATTTCTTATGAAAAAATTTAATATCTATATGATCGTTAAAACCTGATTCAAATGGTAAATCAATTCTCAATCCAAATGATTTTGTTTTTTTGCTACCTTCTTTGGCACCAGCATTTGCAGCCTCCATCAATCCAGGTCCACCGCCAGTAACAATATCTGCTCCATTTTGCGCAAGACTTTTTGCCAAATTATAAACACTTTTATATTCTGGAGTATCTTCTTGAATTCTTGCTGAACCAAAAATTGCTACCCTGTAGTATTCAGTCCCAATTTCCGTGACGAGATCATCGAGATCAGCTACGATACTACTAAGTTCTTGAATCTGCTTAGATAAAAATTTTCTTACTTTTTCTTGCTTTACTTTCATTCAATGAACACCAATATATACATAATTATCCTAATCTACAATTTCAACCCAGCCACTATGCCACTTCATTTGATTTTTTAAATCTTTAAACGAAACTTCAATTCTGATTTTTTTATCACATACAGAGAACATTTCCACTTTTTTTTCTTTTTTATAAATATTTATTACTTCAAAGTGACGCCAATTTTTAATTTTTTTAATTGCTGTCCATTTGGAATTTTTTAAATGCTTCATTTATTACTCAGAGCTAGTATTTAACCTTGCCATTTTCATATTCGATCGAAAAAAGAAGTTGACCATTTAAATTATATAAATTCCATACTCCATCCATTTCCCCATTTAAAAAATTTCCCTCTTTGTATAGATTATTATTTAGGTAATATTCCTTAAATTCTCCATTCAATTTATTATTTTCTATATTAAAAAAAGCGTGCACGTTGCCATCTTCAAAAAAATGTGTCCATTCTCCAACAGCTTTTCCATTATTCATACTTCCTTTTAAAATGATTTTGTTCAAAGAATCAGATACAAATACATCGCCAGAATATGGTTCTAAACTATTATTTAAGATAAAAATATTATTATTTTTTAACAATTCATTGTAATTAACTACTGTCAAACTTAGTGAAATTTCTAAATTCTCTTGTGCTAGAGTAACCTGTGTAAGAAAAACTAGGAACAATAAATACATAAGTTAAATTACTAAACTATAATATTCTGTGGTATGATTTGTCATTAAGTATTAATGCTATTAATACAGATGATTACTTTGTTTTTAGGATTTATAATTTTCAAATAATATAATCTTATTAACTTTACCCTTAAAATGACAAGTAAAGATTTTTTGGCTTCATAATAACTGTAATTATTTATTTTTTAACCTTTGGACACTTTGAATTTTCTAATTTTTTCACTTTTATTATAGTCTTGTTAAAATATAAAATTGTAAAAATAAAACAAGTAATGCTATAAGAGTTCTTATAAACTCCATTAAATGATTATGCCTATCAAAAAATCTTTCTATTTTAAACCAAACGCTATTTTTATAATCCATATATAGTCCTTCTAATTTGTTTTTTGCAATATTGATATTTTAGAATGCTTGCATATTTTTTTATGCAACTTTTAAATAATGGACAACAAAATATTAATTTTTATACTTTTCTGTAAAGCCAATTTCATCAACCTTGCCTTGAAAATGACCGTTGTAAATATTATCAGCCATCCATTCTTTTTCAATTTCAATTTCTTCAAATAGTACTTTTTTCCACCAGTATCTTTTTTCTGGATTCCAGCGATACTTTCTGGCCTTTAGAATATCTTTGGTTTCAAAAGGGCTGTTTAAAGCGGCAATTATGTAGCTTGGATTTGCTGCATTTTCTAATAGCTCTAACGATGCTTTGCTTACTCCTTCAATATCATGTGTTACTAAATGAATTAGTGCATCTACATCATACATCGCACGATGTGATTCATAATAGAAACCGTGCCATATACATAAAATTTCCTGACCTTTAGCACCAAAACCTCGCTCAGTCCAATTAATATCATTTACAGAACATACCCACACTTTATCTTTTGAAAGTGGCAAATACCTATCCATAAAAGCACGATCAAAATTAGCATTATGAGCAACAATGATGTCAGCATTTCCTATTAATGTAGAAACCAACTCCCAATCTAAAGAATGTCCCTTTACATCATCGTCTGTAATACCTGTTACTCTGGTAATTTCTGCTCCGATGCTTTCTTCTGGGTCATTGAATGATTGATAACTATTAATAACCCCCAATAGTTCTCCACTATTTTTATCAATTGCAGTTAACTTTGCTGCAAATTCAATGATTTTACATTGTTGCTTATTAAGGCCAGTTGTCTCAAGATCTAGAAAGCATACTTTTACAGCATCTTCATTATGATAATTCTCAGGTAGATTAACAAAACTTTCTCCAGTGAATTTGTAAAGCTCTATCTTTTGATTATGGCTTATTGTCTTTTTTAAAAATGTCATATTACAATCTACGAATAATTTGAATTTGTCGGGGTGGCAGGATTTGAACCTGCGACCCCCTGCTCCCAAAGAACAGGGCATCTCGTCTATAAATTATCAAATTCTGCGAAATTAGTTCGCTATTAACACCAATTTACCCCTCATATCTCTTATTTTCCACTAATTTAGACCAATTAAATCGGTCATCTTTTAAGTAGTTTTCTGTGGTAGAAATGGTACTATGCCTCATCTGTAATCTTAATAGAACAGAATCGTTAGTTGTCATAGCCAAGTTTTGACAGAAACTATGTCTTAAGTCGTGGAATCTAAAGTTATCAAACCCTACATCTTTACAGGCTTGTTTAAACTTCTTGGTAATAGTTCTCGGGTGTACTCTATTAGCAGTCATCACATCATAGACAGGCTTTAAATCGTCATCTAATATTACCAATCCCTCTTTGCCTTGCTTACCATAGACTTTAAGTTGCCATAAGTTATCTTGTCTGCTTATGGTATGGTAAAGACCTTTGTAAGCCTTGTCATTAGGGTTAGTATTTAATTCACGAAGTCTTAACCCTGTATTGTAAGCAATCGTAAAGTATGCCACATACACAGGGTCAGACACAGAACAGATTAGATTAAAGTCTTGTTCACTTATCCAAGTCTTACTTCTTGGTGTTGTTTTAATTAACTGTAATTTGAAAGGTATCTTATCAATCAGTTGATTATCATAACACCATATTAAGAAAGTATTAATGTATCTTACTCTCATATTCTTGGTAGTATCAGACCAATCAGTTTTACCTACTGCTTGTTCTATCTGTGATTTATGTTGTAGTGATAACATCTCTAAAGGGATATTACCAATCACTTCTAACAGCAGTTGCTTTGAGAATCTATAGAAGTCTAATGTAGATTCTTTGTTTACATCTTTAAGCAATCGCTTACTATCTAACATCTGATTCCAAGCAGATTTGATTGTATGTTTATCCAAGTTGTAATTAGGAAGTTTATGTTCTAATCCTAATTCCTTATGCAGTTCTACATACCAATCTTTATCAGTAGGGAACTCTCTTGCTCGTTTCTCAAGTGCATTAGCCTTATGTTGTAATCTATTGGCTAATCTCTTATCGTCTTTTGTATTAGGTAATGTGATTCTTACTTTACCTGTTGGTAATGATACCATAAGATAGTAATTGAATCGTTTGTACTTACCATTTACCAAAGTATGATTTGGTTTAAGAACACTCATTATTTCGCCTTTCCTTTAATCCTCACGATCAAGCCTATCGGCTTGTCGTTCGGTTGTTTGTCAAAGCGAACCAAAGACAAGAAATACAGGGAAACTAAAGTTAATGAATACTTAATCATTACTCAACATTTCCTTTATTCTTTGCTTTTGGTGTGTCATTAATGAATCATAAGAAGTACCATACTCTATGTTGCTATGAACATCATAGGAATTATATCTTGGTAATCCATTTGAACCAAATCGCAAAACCTTTATTCGCATAGTCTTTAGTTGTCTATCAAGTGTGGATTGAGAACAACCAAGTATCTTTCTTAATTGAGTGTTTGTGTAATATTTAAGCATAATTACCAGACCCAACCCAGACACCTCCATAGACACCCCTATAGAGTGGATACAGATTTAACACCATACGAGTAATGGTATTCCACACTAAAGTACCATTAACGACTATTGTATTAATTATAAGGTTATTCTTTATAGAATAGTGTATAAGTACAAGTGTAAGTATAAGTAAAAGTTTAAGTCTAACTCTATTGCTATTGTTTACTATGTATTTAACTATACTTGTTCTTGTACTTGTGAATTTAGAAAGGTTGTTCATTTGATTCCCCTTTCTGTTTTGATTCTTGATACCAATGATAAAGGTCTTTGTACATCAAGGAATCGTAATAGTTTCTTTCTATCTTTTTATTCCTATCATAGTAGGTCATCATTTTTAGAGTACCACTTTCATATCGTTCTATAAATTCCTTTTTCTTTGCCATAAGGATACTTGGAATTTCTAAAAAGTATGGTGGTAATTCGCCACTCTTAATAGCAACCTTGATATGAATTAACCATTTAGACTCACTACCATTTGCTTTCTTACTATGATTGGTCTTAAGAAATCCAAACTCATTAACCATACCAAAGTCTTTAACAACGATTAGGCTATTGTTTTGACCTATGTATTCAATCAATCCTGTATCGTGTAAGTTATCTAATGACTTCTGTATTCTATCTTGGTCAATTTGTGCATCAGGATTTATATGACTTGTGAGTTCTAATATATCATTTCTACATACACCCCACCAATCACAACCAAACTTAATTCCTAACACATAAACCATTTGAGTAAATGAATCGTATGGTAGTAGCATTTCTTTTTCATCTTGCGAGAACATTACTTTATTAGGCATTTATATACCTCTCTTTCTTTTTAGGATTGAGATTAGGTGGCATATTGGAAGTAAATTCCTCGTTCTTGGCATTATATTTTAGTTTTGGATAGTTATATCGTGCTAATAATGTGTTGAACGAATTAAGGGCTTTTTCTTTATTGATAAATTTTATCTGAAATAGATAAGCCTTTTCGCCTGTAATGATACACTCACTACTTTTCTTTCTTTGTCTTATGTTGTAGGCTATTTCGGGATTGTCGGTATAGACTCTAAACCAACCACCAAAGCCTGTTTGTCTTGGATATTCTTGCCAAGCGATAAAGTAATTGTTCATTATTTACCACCTAACCAAGCATCTAACCACTTGAGTTTGAATACATATCTACCATTAACAAAGGTTGATTGTAAATGACCAAGTTTTACTGCTTTCTTTAAAGCATTGTAAGACATTGTGGTATATTCTTTAGCCTCTTTAATAGATAAGTATTGTTCATCTTTTGCATATTTCTGCATTTTCTTATTCACTTTCCAAGCCTCACGATCAAACTCTTACGAGTTTGTCGTTCGTCTTGATTGATTAACTTATACTTAACCATACAGAAGTGCCGAAATTGGCGAACACAAGTAGAAGTATATATCTATAATACCATACAAGTAGGGTAGTGTAAGTATTAATCCCTACACTCTACTATATGTAGTCTTTTGTTGTTATTTGTTGTTATGATAACCGATTACACCCGATTTGAAACCGAGTTCGGTCATAGATTCCCTGTTATCGTTGTTTAACAGGTTAGATAATTTCTATATCATCATTGATTGGATTGATTTCTTTGACCCACTTCATAGCCTCATCTATAGTCATATCTTTAAAGTGGTCTATTTCCATATCTGCTACTCTTTCCTCAAGTAGTTTATCTTGTCTATTTTGTTCTGCTAATCTGTTTTCAAAGTTCTTATCAAGCAGTATCAAGTGTGGCATCTTTACATCTTTAGTACCAATCTCTTGCCATTGTACTACCAATCCTCTTTCGTTCTTTCTATCAAACCAATGTTTGAATTTATTGAATAACAGATTGTAGAAAAGAATATGGAAAGGTTTACCTAAAGCATAATCAAATCTCGGGCTTGGTAAATCTATAATCTTAACAGGATTGTTATGAAGTGCAGTTTCTAACTTTTCATAATGTTGTTCTAAATCTATTGGTGGTGTATGTGTCATATGCAGTTTATCAAACCACCTATTAAATCTTGTTCTGAATTGACTTCTTTTATTCATCATCATCATTAATTCATAGGGTACATCTTGTCTATTATTTTTAGGGTCAATCAACCACTCAAAGCATAATCTTGCATCATCAGTAGTAAACTCATAGACCTTTGCTTTCTTTGATTCAAATTCTTTTCTTTCGTTCTCGTGATAGTTAAGTGAATCCTCGCTTAAATCTATATGACTTGGTACTGCATCAAACTGCAGTAGAGTACTAACCTTTTCCAAGTACTGTTCTTTTAATGATAGATAGAGTTGCCAATTATCCTCTTTAGTTGCTATCTCTATATGCAAATCAAGAATATATTTATGGTCTGATTCATCATAGATAGGTTGGTAGTCTGCAAACGAATCCTCTAATAATTGTCTATTCTTATCATCAAATACACCCGATAGATTGAAAGCAAAGTTCATATTGTAAAGTTTATGTTCTATCCACCAAAGATTATCCATACAAGACTTTGCTCTTAACACAGGTTCTAATTGATACAGACCTTGCCTATGGAATATGTGAAGTGATATAAGTTGTCTAACATCTTTGATAATATCAGTAGCATCAAATAAATCAGAAAATAATTCCTTACCCTCTATTTCTTTTCTATTACCAAGTGCATCTGTATAATGAAACTTATCGTGGTAGGTAATCTTAATCTTATTACCCTTTGGTGTTATAATCTCTTTACTTTTTTCAGACATTATGCAACCTACCTTATTTTTTTTGTTTGAGTCAAGTTTTGTATAGAAAGTGTAAAGATTTTATATAGGTAATTGTGATTATATGTGCAGTATGCCCCTCTCGTTTAGTCGTTAAATGTCTAAATCCGACTAATTAATGGCGAATTGTTATTCCCCTGTTATCCACAAGTGTAAAATTTTCTAAAAATTATTTTAGATTGTGTGTGCCTTTTATATATCAAACCTACCCACCCTCTTTTCTTGTTTAGGTTGAGAATTTTAGGTTGAAAATTCAGATATAGTTGAATCAATCGCTTACAAGGTCACTATTTCAGGGTGACTTGTTCGCTAATTAATTATTAATACCATATAATAAGTTCTTTTAAGGGATTATTATGTAATAAAAACTACTGTTTTCTAATAACCAATTGATACACACAAGGAATAACTACCAGATTTAAAACCGTAGCGGACAACAACCCTCCTAAAATTACTATAGCCATTGGGCTTTGTATTTCACTTCCTGATTCTCCGCCTTTCAATGCCAATGGTACTAATGCCAAACCTGTTGTAAGGGCTGTCATTAGGATTGGATTCAATCTGTCCAATGCTCCTGTTTTGATTAACTGAAATCCTTTCATTCCTTCTTTTCTCAAATCTTCGTAACGAGAAACCAATAGGATTCCGTTACGACTGGCTATTCCAAACAAACTAATAAAACCGATAGTTGATGCAATACTGATAATACCTGATGTAAAATACACAATCAAGATACCACCAATTAAGGCCAATGGTAGATTGATTAGCACTACAAATGCCAGTTTTATATTTTGAAATTCGTAATAGAGCAACAGAAATATAATTCCTATTGCAATAATTGCGGTTATCATAAGTAATCGCGATGCTTTCGATTCGCTTTCAAACTGTCCTCCATATTGCACACGATAGCCTTCTGGCATTATTACATTCTTGGCAACAACTTCCTTTATTTCGTTTACCGCTCCACGTAAATCCCTACCTTGAACATTGGCGGCCACTACAATTTTACGTTGCACACCTTCTCGATTAATCGTGTTGGGACTGCTTACTGAAGCAACCGTTGCCAATTCGCCCAAAGTAGTTTGACCTCCATTTGGTAAACTGATTAAGGTGTTTCCAATGTTTTCAATATTATCTCGAAATGGTTTTTCATAGCGAACTACCAAATCAAAATACTGCTGACCTTCATAAATTTCGCCTACTTCTTCACCTGCAAAAGCAATATCGAATTGCTCCATTAAATTACCTACCGTCATTCCATAGGCAGAAAGCATTTGGCGTTTTGGTTGGATGCGAATCTGTGGCACTTCAATCTGTTGGTCTACTGCTACATCTACTAATCCATCTATTGTTTTGATATTCTGTTCCACACTTTTTCCAACTTCAAACAGACGCTGTAAATCTGAACCAAATATTTTGATGGCAATATTGGCACGTGTACCCGAAAGCATATGGTCAATTCGGTGTGCAATGGGTTGTCCCAAAGTAACATTAACACCTGGCGCAATACTCAATTTGTTTCGGACTTCTTCAAAAAAATCTTCTTTAGTTTTGTTTTTTAAAACAAAAGGAGCATCAAGTTCAAAAGCATTTACACTTTGTACGTGTTCGTCCAATTCGGCGCGACCTTGTCTTCGTGTCACGACTTCTACTTCAGGTAAATCCAATAAAATTGTCTCCATTAGTTTTCCTGTTTTGCTGCTTTCTTCTAAAGACATTGCTGGCAGACCAACAACACTTATTACCAGTGATCCTTCATTAAATTCGGGTAGAAAACTTCTTCCTAATTGGGTTAAAACTAACAGACTTATGATAAAAGAGATAACAGTCGTTCCGATAATGGTTTTCGGAATTTTATTAGCACGTTCCAAGAGGTTTCCATAATGTTTTTGTAACCAACGTTCAACACGTGTACCTTCGGCTTGTTTATTTAAAAGCTTTTCATTATCCAATAAATAAGAACATAAAACAGGTGTTACAGTTACAGCTACAACCAGTGATGCTAAGACTGAAGTAATAAATGCAATTCCAAGAGGTTGCAGCAAACGACCTTCCATTCCGCTTAAAAAGAATAATGGAATAAACGATACTATAATAATTAGGGTTGCAATGATGATTGAGCTTCGTATTTCTACCGAAGCATCACGTACAACTGTAATAATTGATTCACGTTCTGCTTTTGGTTTTCTAATATTTTCACGCAAGCGTTTATATACATTCTCCACATCAATAATTGCATCATCTACCAAAGCACCAATAGCAATTGCCATGCCTCCTAAACTCATTGTGTTAATAGTATAGCCTAACCACTGTAAAATGATAATGGACACCAATAATGAAATAGGAATTGCCAATAAGGATATTAAGGTTGTTCTCCAATTCATCAAAAAGATGAAAAGAGTTATCATTACAAAGAATGCACCTTCCAGCAAAGTTTGATTTAAATTGCTGATAGACGCATCAATAAAATCGGATTGTCTAAAGATATGACTGTTGATGTTGACACCTTTGGGCAAGGTTTTTTGTAAATCGACAATAGCTTCATCCAATCTATCTGTCAATTCCAATATATTGACTTCAGGTTGTTTTGAAATGGTTAAAATGACTGCTGGTTTTGCATTTAAAGATCCATCTCCAATTTTATCGGCTGCACCAATTTGTACGGTTGCTACATCCTTAATTTTTATGGTTTGCCCATTGACTTGTTTTAAAACAGCTTCCTGCAAATCTTCTAAAGCATAAGCTCTTCCACTGCCTTTAAGGATGTATTGATTACCATATTGATTAATCACACCACCTGGCGCATTTTTGTTAGCCTCTTTTACTTGTTCTACCAATTCTGAAAGACTTACATTGTAATGCTTCATCTTTTCAGGATTCGCAAATACTTGATATTGCTTATAATCGCCACCAAGGACCACCACATTAGCAACACCACTAATTGCTTTTATTTGTGGGCGAATTGTCCAATCTGATAAAGTTCTTAATTCCATTGCTGACAAACTATCAGACGTTACACCCAACATCATTATTCCGCCCATAATGGATGATATGGGTGCCATAGTTGGTGCTCCAGTACCTGCGGGTAAGTTTTCACGAACCATCGGGATGCGTTCACTTACAATTTGTCGTGCCCGATAAATATCGGTTCCCCATTCAAAATCTATCCAAACAATGGAAATTCCTGCTGCGGATGAAGAACGAATCCTTCTCATATTTGGCGAACCATTTAAGGCTGTTTCCAGTTGATAGGTAACTAATTTTTCTACTTCTTCAGATTCCATTCCGTGAGCTTCGGTAAGGATGGTCACGGTTGGTGCTGTAAGGTCTGGGAACACGTCAATATTCATCGTGCGTGCGGAATACGCACCCAATACACTCAATGCAACCGCTCCCAATAGAATGAGTAATCTATTTTGAAGTGAAATTGATAATATTTTGTTTAACATTTTCTTCTGTTTTTAATCCTAGTGACCGTGTGCAGGTGTTGAACCAGACATTGAAGCCATTTTAACTTGGTAAGATCCTGTTGTAACAACCACTTCGCCTACTTTCAAACCTTGCAGGATTTCTACATTTTCGCCATTTCGTTTTCCAATCTTTATAGCTCGTCTTTCAAAGCTTTCGCCTGAAAGTTGCACGATAACTGAATAACTTCCATAGTCTTCCAATAAGGCATTAACAGGAATTATTGTATTTTGCGTAGCATTGCCCATCGCTATTTGTACTTGGGTTAAACTGCCTTCTGGCATATCCACATCTGCATTCACTTGTGCAAAAACTGAAATCAATGGATTTTCTCGCTCCACCTCTATATCAATAGAGAGAATTTTACCTGCGGCATCTGTTACGTTTTTCCATTTTCCGTCTTTGGTTTGATACCAAATACCCTGTACATTCGCCATTGTAAGCCCATAACTTGGTGCTAATTGGGTTTTTAGTACTTTGGATTGATTCGTGCCGATAGTTGCCAATGCCACACCTTGTTCTACATAATCGCCATTGGAAACTGTAATAGACTTAATAAAGCCATTAAATGGTGCACGAATTTGTTTGCTTCCACCTAAAACTCCCGATGTCAACGATTGATAGTTTGATTTTGCTATCGCAAAATTGCTCTCCACTTTTTCAAAATCTGACTTCGGAATAATTTTAGAATTGTACAATTCCTTTTTACGTTCGTATTCAGATTTTGCCTGTTCAAAATTGGCAAGAGCATTGGTAATTTCATTACTCAAATTGTTATATGCTAACCCTTGACTGCTCAAGCTCATCAATAACTGACCTTGTTTTACTACTGTGCCTTCCGTGAGATTATTCATTTGAAAATCAACCACTCCGTTGGATGTTGCTGCCAAAGATTTTACAGAACCTTGTGACGGCATCCAAACACCAGAAGTATTGATGACATCATAAATTTTATCCGAAATTACAGATGCGGTTTGAAAATCGATTTTCCAAGCCTGTTCTTTTAAGAACGAAATGCTCCCATCTTCTTTGGTAATCCCTAACGCTTTAATAGCATCATCGGCATTTGCATAAACAGTTACATCATCAATCGTAATCTTATCGGAATATTCAGGTGTTGTTAACTCAAAAACAAGTTGATATGTTCCAGTTTCTTCAGGTTGAATTGTGGGCAAAAATATCCCTGGCGATGAAGGTACATCAACAGTGTTTCGCAATCCTTTATCACCTTTAATTAAACTAACTGTAACCGAACCTTCACGAACAGATTGGTGCTTATCCAACACCGTAAAATGGGCTGCAAATCTGCTTGGACTGCCAACTGTCAATGCAGGAAATTCTACAAATAATTCGGTTTTATCCGTCCAAATGGTATAGTCTAAACGTGGATTTTCTTCTCCAACGCGAGTGTCATGGTGGATATCGTGTGCGTGACTGTAGTCTTCAGTAGTCTCTGATTTTGGTTTTGTATCTTTACAAGATGTTATAGTAAAGATTGAAACTATTGCTATAACAAATATTATTTTAAAAATTTTCATAATTTTATATTTTAACCTTTATAATTGATGTTTTAATAACTCTGCTTGAAGTTAGTAATGTATAAAAGTAAACGACTATATAAAAACTTACAAAAAATTATTTTAGAATGTGTACACAAGATATACTACTACCCTACCCACCCTCTTTTCTTGTTTAGGTTGAGAATTTTAGGTTGAAAATTTGAGATTGAAAGTAAGAGTAAGGCTCACGATCAAACCTATCGGTTTGTCGTTCGCCTAAATTAACACCATTATTAACACCATTTTATAATAGAGTTTGATTATATATGAAGTATTATAATAACAAGAAAGGCTACCGAAGTAGCCTCTCTTTTTCCCTGTATAACTTGTCTAATTCCTCATAGAATTGATAATGTCGGGGTGGCAGGATTTGAACCTGCGACCCCCTGCTCCCAAAGCAGGTGCGCTAACCGGACTACGCTACACCCCGAAAATTTTTGCGGGTGACTGATCGGACTCGAACCGACGACCAATCGGACCACAACCGATGGCTCTACCAACTGAGCTACAGTCACCATAAGGCTCAAATTGAATTTAAGCATGGAACTTATTATAGTTTAGGTTTTAACACAAGTAGAGTTAAATTTTAAAAATTCATATGAACACATTAAATAAATATCTTTTTAAACAATCACTTATACCATTTGTGCTATCCGTAGCTGTCATTACAACCGTTTTATTTTTACAGTTTTTAATTCGAGCGGTAGATCGTTTTTTAGGAAAAGGATTAGATATTGTAACAATTTTTGAATATTTATATCTTAATCTAGCTTGGATTATTGCATTATCTGTTCCAATGTCTTTGTTGATTTCAAGTGTCATGACTTTTGGAAGAATGGCGCAGCAAAATGAGATTACTGCTTTAAAATCTGCTGGAGTAAATCTATTTAACATTATAAAACCAGCATTATGGTTTGGAACATTTGTTGCTATTCTTTTGTGTCTTTTCAATAATTTTATTCTTCCTGAAATGAATTATAATGCTCGCTTACTAGCAAGAGATATATATCAGAAAAAGCCAGAGTTATCTATTGAACCAGGATACTTTGTTGACATGATTCCTCAATACACAATGATTGTCAAAGAAATGGAAGGTTCAGATTTTAAAGATGTTAAAATCTTTAGTAAAAACCAACAAACAGAACAAACCACTATATATGCAAATCAAGGTTCAATGTCCTCCGATGGAAATATAATTACCATTAATCTAAAAGACGGTGAAATTCATGAGATTGATTTATCTGATTATGATTACTATCGAAAAATAAAATTTACAACCCATCAAATTATGATATCAATGGATGATTTAATGTTAAATCGAACAAGTGAATCAAATCGAACTGATCGTGAAATGAGAGTTCCGCAAATGATAGGTGAAATTAATAAAAACAACTTATTAATTAGCCAAATCTATAATCGAATTGAGAAAGTGAAGAAAGAAATTGGAATTACAAATCTAAGCACTAATTCGCTAAATGCAATCATTCAAGAAATTGAACGTTTGAAAGAAGCTAAAATGAGTGCAGTTACAGAAGAAAGAGAATATAATGATGAAATAGCAATCTCTAATTTTGAACAGAAAGAATACATAGCGTCTCTTAACAATAACGCAAGACAATTTAAAAATGAATTCACACTTATTGAAAATTATCAAAAAACTAACAATAAATTCAGGGTAGAAATTCATAAAAAATTTACGCTTGCTATTGCGTGTATACTCTTCACATTAGTTGGGGCTCCACTAGGAATGCTTGTACGAAACGGGGGAATGACTATTGCATCTGGATTGAGCATAGCATTCTTTTTAATATATTATATTCTATTAATATGGGGAGAGCAATTAGCTGATAGAAATCTTATAAACCCTGGCTTAGGCTCTTGGCTACCTAATATTGTATTGTTTATAAGTGGTATGATTATTTTAAATCAATCTAATAAAAAGAATTAAATTTATTGTGGCACATTAGACTTTAAGAAATATTCCTTCTCTAAATTTTTAGTTCTATTGGTAGGTAATTGTTTAGTATCTGCATCTATCTCTATCTCAACTACACCAGAAGGAATTTCAAAATCATCTTTTGGAATATTTAATTCTTGATGCGCTTTATTCATAAATTTTGCCCATGCTGGCAATGCTGCCACACCACCATATTGCCCTTTTCCAAGGCTTGTCGAATATTGATCTAAACCATACCAAACACCTGCAGTTATATTGGGAGTAAATCCTACGAACCATGCATCGCTGGTATTCTGTGTTGTACCAGTCTTTCCACCAGCTGGATGTCTAAATTTATGTCTCCATCTAATACTTCCACCTGTACCCTTATCTATTACAGATTGCAACAAATTAGTTACCATATATGCAGTTTCAGGACTTAATACTTCTTTTTGATCAATTGAATATTCTTTAATTACTCTACCATACTTATCTTCAATACGAGTAATTGCTATAGGAGTAGAATAAATGCCTTTATTAGCGAATGTAGCGTATGAAGCAACAATCTCAATTGGCTTTACTTCTGAAGTTCCTAATGCAATTGAATCAACAGCTCTTATAGGTGTAGAAATTTGCATTCGTTGAGCAATATCTTTTACCTGTCTTGGTGGTACTAATTCTTGCACCATTCTTACTGAAATTAGATTTAAAGATCTTTGCAGTCCTTCTCTTAAGGTTGTTAAACCTCCTGTGCTATAATCATAATTATTTGGAGACCATTTTTCACGTTCTCCTTTAGAATTATTCCTATATAAGGCAACTGGCTGATTTAATAATTGGGTTGTTACTGGATAATTATTATCAATTGCTGCAGTATAAATATAAGGTTTAAATACAGAGCCTGGCTGCCTCAAGGCCTGAGTAGATCTATTGAATTCATCTAAATAATCAGATCTTCCTCCAATCATCGCAAGTATTTCTCCAGTTTTGGTATCTAAAGCTATAAAAGAACATTGCACCAATAGATCTTTTCTTAATTGTTCATATAACTCCATTTGACCATTCAGCATCATTTTAACTGAATCAGCTGGGAAAATAGACAAATAACCTAATCTTGAAAATTTTTCTTTGTCTTCAAATAGTTGTTTATTGAATTCGTCTTGATTTTTTTTTAAGGTTTGCATTACAGATTCTTCTGCAATTTTTTGTAATCGATAATCCAATGTAGTATAAATTTTTAATCCATCTTGATAAATATCTATACCTAACTGTTCATCCTGTTTTTCTAAAATTCGCCTTACATGTTCAGCAAAATAAGGCGCTTTACCTTTTGGAATTTCATAAAAGACATTATCGGGTATAATACTATTATGCTCCATATATTCCTGATAATTAATGTAATTTTGATTATACATTAGTTTCAAAACAATTGATCTTCTTCCAATAGCTTTATTCAGATTTCGTAATGGAGAATAGTTTGCTGGAGATGGAAGTAGCCCTACTAACATTGCAGACTCCCCAATTGTTAATTCAGATGCGGTTTTATTAAAAAATCTTTTTGCTGCTGATTCTGCTCCATATGTTCCATGTCCGAAATGAACAGTATTTAAGTACATTTCTAAAATTTCATCTTTTGTATAAGTTCTCTCAATTTGGACAGCAGTTATCATCTCTTTTAATTTTCTGGTAATGCTATCCTTAAAACCTACCTCCTTGTAGAGATTTCGCGCTAATTGCTGAGAAAGCGTGCTGAACCCTTGTCTAAAACTCATAGAAGAAACATTTACTACGACAGCTCGAAAAAAACTTTGTGAATCAACACCCCAATGAGAATAAAATCTCTTATCTTCTGAAGCTATAACAGCTTCTTTTAAATGATTTGGCATATCCGCAATATCTACAAAAACTCTTTTTTGAATATAAAATTCTCCAATAACTTCACCGTTTCTATCATAAAGAGTAGATAGCATTGCAGGGTCAAAGGTTTCGAGTCTTTCAAGGGATGGTAAATCTCGAGATAAATAAAAAACGTATACTAAAACTAGTATAAATAAATATAAAATAATTCTAAGTGATGAGAAGAAAGTTTTAATCATGCTTTTTTAGGTGAAACCATTAATTCTGGTTTAACAATATTATCAAACTCTTGTTCCGATAAATACCCTAAAGCTTTTGCGCTTTCTTTTAAGGAAATATTCTCTTTTAAAGCCTTTTTTGCAATTTCAGCTGACTTTTCATATCCAATTTTTGGAGCAAGAGCTGTTACCAGCATTAATGACTTATCTAAATTAGATTTAATTTTTTTCTCATTAGCTTTTAACCCTTCTAGTGCATTTTGAGAAAATGATTCAGATACTTCAGCTAAAAGTGAAATTGATTCATGAATAGATGATGCTATAATAGGTCTGTAAGTATTTAATTCAAAATTACCGTTAGCTCCTGCATAATTTATTGTAGAATCATTACCTAAAATCTGTGCATAGACCATATTAACAGCTTCACACTGTGTAGGGTTTACTTTACCAGGCATGATTGAACTACCCGGCTCATTTGATGGTAGAATTAATTCGCCTATTCCAGCCATAGGACCACAAGCCAACCAACGTATATCATTGGCAATTTTATTTAATGAGCCAGCAGAAATGCGGATTTGACCAGATAAATTTGTAATAGCATTTTGTGAAGAAAGTAACTCAAATTTATTTTTACAAACCTTGAAAGAAATACCGGTTTCTTCTGATAAAAATGAACACATTAATTCATCGAATCCTTGTATAGTATTGATCCCAGTTCCAACAGCAGTGCCACCAATAGGTAAATCGGTACATTCTTTCATTGCACTTTTAACTCTTTCGATATCATGCTTTATCATTGAGGCATATCCAGAAAACTCCTGGCCTAATCTAATTGGAGTTGCATCTTGAAGATGTGTACGCCCTACTTTAATTATTAAATGAAATTCTTTTGATTTTTTTAATAAAGCCTTTTCAAGCATTTCAAGGGCAGGAATTAAATTGTCTTCTACTGAAATTGCGCTTCCCACTAAAATAGCTGTTGGAAATGTGTCATTCGTTGACTGAGACATATTTACATGATCATTTGGATGCACAAATTTATAAGTTCCCAACTTTGCTCCTAAAATCTCATTAGCTTTGTTTGCAACTACCTCATTTACATTCATATTAGTTTGGGTACCACTTCCCGTTTGGAACACTGGTACTGGAAATTCATCTATGTAATGATCAGGATTGTCAATTATATGATCACACGCTTTAATAATTGCATTGGATAATTTTTTTGAAATATTTTTTTGGGCATAATTTGTTCTTGCTGCACATTTCTTTATAATGATATATGGCAAGATTAAACTAAACTCCATTGGCCATCCTATTTGAAAATTTTGAACAGCTCTTTGGGTTTGAGCTCCATAATATGCTTTCGAAGGTACTTTTATTTTACCAATACTATCTTTTTCGATCCTGAAGGACATTATTTTACCTCCCAGGTATCTCCAGCATTAAGTAAATCGTTAACACTTTTAGGGCCTTTTGTATTTTTATTTGCTTCGTTCATCTGATCTACCATTAAATCGTCATAAGTTGGTCTTTCTACACAATATAATACACCTAAAGGTTCCGGGAAAGTATCACTTGCAGTAAAGTTAGAAAGCATATCTCCAATAAATGCATCCGTTTCGTCGTGAACTAAGATATCATCTATTGAAAATTCTTCACCAACAGTTACTACTTTTGGTGTTGTTCCATCCAAATAAATCCCTTTATTATTTTCAGCGCCAAAAATCATTGGCTCTCCATGCTCAACTTTTACAACTCTATCTGATTTTATATCTTTATCAGTTAATTCAGAAAATGCGCCATCGTTAAAAATATTACAATTTTGATAAATCTCAATAAATGATGTACCTCTATGGTCATTTGCTCTTTTAATCATGCTTTGCAAATGCTTTAAATCTCTATCAATTGTTTTGGCAACAAAAGCTCCTTTTGCTCCTAATGCTAATTTTGTTGGATTAAATGGATAGTCCAACGAACCCATTGGAGTTGAATATGTTACCTTTCCTTGCTCTGAAGTAGGAGAATATTGACCTTTAGTTAATCCATAAATTCTATTATTGAATAGCATAACATTAAGATTAATGTTTCTACGCAAAAGATGAATCATGTGGTTTCCACCAATAGAAAAACCGTCTCCATCTCCTGTAACTAACCAGACAGAAAGGTCAGGATTTGCAATCTTTAATCCACTTGCAACTGTTGGAGCTCTTCCGTGAATAGTGTGAAATCCATATGTGTTCATATAATATGGAAATCTACTTGAACAACCAATACCTGATACAAATACTACTTTTTCTTTATCTGTAATAATCTCAGGAAATACTTTTTGTGTTTGTGCAAGAATAGCATAGTCTCCACAACCTGGACACCATCTTACTGCTTGATCAGACTCAAAGTCTTTCTTTTTTAAGACAGGTTTATCAGCCATCCATCAAATCCTTTACTTTTTCAACAATTTTTGAAGCTCCTAACGGTTTTCCTTGAACTTCATTAAGACCAATAGCATCTACTAAATATTCTGCTCTAATAATTTGCCTAAATTGACCAGTATTAACTTCTGGTATTAAAACTTTCTTATAGTTTTTCAAAATAGTACCTAAATCACCAGGAAGAGGAGATATCCATTTTATAGAAGCATGTCCAACTTTAATATTTTCAGAAAGAAGTGACTCGGTAGCTGCTCTGCTCGCACCATGTCCACTTCCCCAGCTTAAGATTAATACATCTCCCTTGCTTTCACCAAATATCTCAGTTGGTGGAATCTCATTAGCTATATTTGCTACTTTTTGATCTCTTATTTCAACCATCTTTTGATGATTATCTGAATCATAATTAACATTTCCTGTAATGTCTTGTTTTTCAAGACCACCAATTCGATGCTCAAGTCCTTTTGTTCCAGGTATTGCCCAACTTCTAGCTAAAGTTTCTGGATTTCTTTTATAAGGTAAAAAATCTTCCGCATCTTCTTCTTTTGCAAAGTCAACATTGAATGATTGTAAGTCATCTGGATTTGGAATTAACCAAGGCTCAGAGCCGTTTACTAAATATCCATCAGATAAAACCATAACTGGCGTCATATATTTAACAGCAATTCTACAGGCTTCATATGCCGCATGATAACAATCTCCGGGAGTTGTTGGAGCGAGAACTGGAATTGGAGCCTCTCCATTCCTTCCATAAACTGCTTGAAATAAATCTGACTGTTCAGTTTTTGTTGGCAATCCTGTACTTGGTCCCCCTCTTTGGACATTAATTATTACAAGAGGGAGTTCAGTCATAATTGCCAATCCCATAAATTCTGTCTTTAGAGCAATTCCAGGTCCTGAAGAAGCAGTGATTCCTAATGAACCACCATAAGATGCTCCTAAAGCAGCACCTATTCCTGCAATTTCATCTTCTGCTTGATAAGTTTTGATTCCAAACTTTTTCCAATTGGATAATGTATGTAAAATATTACTTGCTGGTGTAATTGGGTATCCGGCAAAAGTAATATCAAGATTGCTTTTTTCTGCTGCAGTCAAGATTCCTAAACATGAAGCTAAAGTACCATTCATATTTCTATATTTACCTGCAGGAAGTTTAGCTTTTTCAACAATATACTTTGTTGTAAAAATTTCTGCAGTATCGCCATAGTTATACCCTGCGTTTAAAGCTCTTACGTTAGCTTCAATAATATCTGGCTTAGATTTAAATTTTTGATTTAGCCAATCAATTGTTGGCTCTAATGGTCTATCATACATCCAAAACAGTACACCCAATGCACAAAGATTTTTTGTGCGGTCAACCATCTTAGATGGAATATCAATATCCTCACAAGCAAGAGTAACAAGCTTGCCCATTTCAATAAAATGTGTAGCGTAGTAATCTACTAACGAATCATCTTCAGTTGGATCACTATCATATCCTGCTAATGAAAGATTTTTTTTAGTAAAAGCATTTTTATTAACAATCAAAGTACCGCCTGGTATCAAATCTTTTAAATGCACTTTAAGAGCCGCAGGATTCATTGCCACTAAAACATCAGGCCTTTCTCCAGGAGTATGAATTTCTTGAGAGCTAAAATGAATTTGGTATGAACTAACGCCTGCTAATGAACCAGCGGGAGCACGAATTTCTGCAGGAAAATCAGGCAAAGTACTTAAGTCATTACCAACAACAGCAGATGTTTGTGTAAATCTGCCACCACTAAGCTGCATACCATCTCCAGAGTCACCTGCGAAACGAATAGTAACATTATCTATTGTTTTATTACTTACACTTTTTGTCATTTTTTCTCCAAATGAGAAACAATTTACATTACGGAATTTAACTTAGCAACGAGTATGAGAATTAAAAACTACAGTATTTTTTTTCTGCTTAATTTTCACAGAGCTTTTTGTAATAAATATCCAATAATTATAGGACATAAATTTTCTGTTATTTAAATTGCCAATCGCTTATGGAAAATATTAAAAATAACGTTATTGATATACTTAAACAATGCAACGACCCAGAACTGCCAATTGACCTTTGGAATTTAGGACTAATTTATGATTTAAAAATCAATGAGCAGGACAAGAAATTTGCTGTAGATATCATTATGTCACTTACAACACCAGGGTGTACAATGGGGCAATATATGATTGAAGATATTAAAAACAAGATGGCTTCAATTAAATCGATTTCAAGCGTTAATGTCGAATTAACATTTGATCCGCCTTGGAATCCAAAAATGATGACAGAGGAAGGTAAAATTAAATTAGGTTTATAATGGATGAAGCATTAAAAAATCAAAAAATTGAAATTACTCAAAACGCTGCATCGCGATTAAAAAATATTATTGCGAATGAAGAAGCAGGTTCTAAAGGTATTCGAGTAACTATTGATACTGGAGGATGTTCAGGTATGTCTTATAAGATAACATTCGAAGATGAGCAAAAAGAATTTGATAAAGTATTCAAAAGTCATGGGATTACAATTTTTTGCGATGTAAAAAGTTGGATCTATGTTAGAGGATGCGAAATAGATTTTTCAACAGACTTACTTAACGGAGGATTCAAAGTTAATAACCCCAACGCAACAAGAACATGTGGTTGTGGTATTAGCTTTTCAGCATAATGGTAGATAAAAATCAACAGGTAATCGATAAAACTCTAGATCAGGAGTATAAATATGGATTTTCAACTGATATAGAAGAAACAAAATTTGAACCAGGTCTGAATGAAGACGTGATTAAAAAGTTATCAAAAATTAAGAAAGAACCTCAATGGTTACTTGATTGGAGGCTAAAAGCTTTTGACAATTGGAAAAACATGTCTGAGCCTACGTGGGCCAAAATAAAATATGAACCGATTGACTACCAAGCACTAAGCTATTACGCTGCACCTAAACAAATAAAAAATGATAGCCTAGATGATGTAGATCCTGAAATAATTGAAACTTATAATAAATTAGGTATTTCACTTAACGAACAGAAGAGAATGCAAGGAGTAGCTGTTGATGCAGTATTTGACAGTGTTTCTATTGCTACTACATTTAAAAAAGAACTTTCAAAACATGGAATTATTTTTTGTTCCTTTTCTGAAGCAGTTCAAGATCATCCAGAGCTAGTTAAAAAATATCTTGGTTCAGTAATTCCAGCAACTGATAATTACTTTGCAGCATTAAACTCTGCAGTTTTCAGTGACGGTTCATTTGTCTACATACCAAAAGGCGTAAAATGCCCAATGGAATTATCTACATATTTCAGAATAAATGCAACTAACACCGGACAATTTGAAAGAACATTGATTGTTGCAGACGAGGGAAGTCATGTTAGCTATCTTGAGGGATGCACAGCTCCTATGCGCGATGAAAATCAATTACATGCTGCATGTGTAGAGCTGGTGGCTCACAAAGATTCGACAATTAAATATTCAACTATTCAAAATTGGTATTCAGGAGATAAGGAAGGTAAAGGCGGTATTTATAACTTTGTTACTAAACGTGGGATATGTTTAGGTGATAATTCCAAAATCTCTTGGACTCAGGTAGAAACTGGTTCTGCTGTTACATGGAAATATCCTAGTGTAATTATGCAAGGTGATAATAGTGTAGGGGAATTTTATTCAGTTGCTGTTACAAAAAATAAACAGCAAGCTGACACCGGAACTAAGATGATTCATATCGGAAAAAATACTAAAAGTACTATTATCACTAAAGGAATCTCGGCAGGAGAAGGTCAAAATACATATAGAGGTGGTGTAAAAATTCTAAAAAATGCAGAAAATGCTCAAAATTTTTCCCAATGTGACTCTATTTTAATTGGTGACAAATGCGGTGCACATACATTCCCATATATTGACGTAAATAATCCATCAGCAAAAATGGAACATGAGGCCACAACCTCTAGCATTGGTGAAGATCAATTATTTTATTGTAATCAAAGAGGAATCAAGCTAGATGATGCTGTTTCCATGATTGTAAATGGTTTTTGTAAAGAAGTTTTTGAAGAACTTCCAATGGAATTTGCTGTAGAAGCAAAACAATTAATTGAAGTAACATTAGAAAATAGCGTAGGATAAAAAATGATTAAAATTGAAAATTTAAAAGCATCTATTGATGATAAAGATATATTAAAAGGTATTAATTTGGATATACCAGCTGGAGAAGTTCATGTAATTATGGGCAGAAATGGATCTGGAAAAAGTACACTAGCAAATGTAATTGCTGGAAATGAAACCTATGAAGTTGATGGTGGTAATATTACAATGGAAGATACTGATATTACAGAAATGAGCATTGAGAATCGCGCACTTGAAGGTATTTTTCTTTGCTTTCAATACCCAGTTGCTATTCCTGGTGTTAGCATGGCTTATTTCCTTAGATCTGCATTAAATGCACACAGAAAATATCAAGGAAAAGAAGAGATGGATGCGCTAGAATTTTTAAATAAAGCAAAAGCTATTTTATCCGAACTTGGCCTTGATGATTCTTTTTTAAAGAGATCAATTAATGATGGTTTCTCTGGAGGAGAAAAGAAAAAAAGTGAAATTTTACAACTGCTAACTATTGACCCAAAATTAGCCGTTTTAGATGAAACTGATTCTGGATTGGATGTTGATGCTTTACGAACAGTTGCTAAGGGAGTTAACAAGTTCAAAAATGAAAATAATTCGGTACTAATCATTACACACTATCAAAGATTGCTGGATTACATTAAGCCAGATGTGGTCCATCTAATGATCGATGGTCAAATAGTTAAAACAGGTGACATGTCACTTGTAGAGAAAGTTGAAAAAGATGGTTACTCTTGGTTAGAAAAGTAAGATGATAGATACATTAAAAAAAACAAGTTTAGAGTTTTTTCACAAACAGGGATATCCCAATAAAAAACTTGAAAATTGGAAATTTACTTCGAGTAAAAATTTTAAAAAATTTAGCAAAAAAGAAATTTCAGATATTTCAATCGCAAATATATCAACTGATGAAACAACTCTGCTTTTTATAAATGGCAAGCTGTGCCTAAATACTTTCAAAAATTTCAGGTATAGGGATAATATTGAAATAAATGAGCTTGCAAATATTGAAGAAAAAGCTATTTTAACATTCTCAGATACGTTTATGAATGATGCAATGTTTAATCTAGGAATGTCTGAATTTGATGGCGGACATTATATCAAATTTAAAAAGCAAATGAATGTAGAAGACCCTATTAAAATTGTTAACTTGTTTCAAAATGATACAAGCGACAGACGAATTGTATCTTTTAATATATTTCATTTTGAAGAAGGATCACAAATTTCTATCATTGAGAAAGATATTAACGAAGGAGCTCCTTCATTTAATCTAAAAATGAATAAATTTATTTGTGATAATGCATCGAATTTAAATTTTGCTAAATATGTAGAAGGCAAATCTGATTGTCATTTACTATCATACAGTTATTATAAAGTAAGAAAAGATGTGTGCATAAATATGGATTCCATGAATAAAGATGCTATTTTTAGCAAAGAATTTATTGAAATAGATCTTAACAATACTGGCAGTGATGCGAAGGTCAACATTTTAAATCTAGTTAAAGATGAACAGCATTTAGATAATAATATTCTCATTAATCATAATGCTGAACATTGTACAAGCTTTCAACATGTAAGAAATATTTTAGACAACAAATCTTCTGCAGTTTTTAATGGGAAAGTTATTGTTGCTGAGGGTGCTCAACAGACAGATTCAAATCAATCAAATAAAAATTTACTACTTTCTCTTAATTCTACAGCTTTTTCTAACCCTCAATTAGAAATCTATGCTGATGACGTATCCTGTGGACACGGTTCGACCACTGGAGCTTTAGATGAAAATAGCATTTTCTATTTGAGAGCTAGAGGAATTGATCAAAGTAGTGCTCAAAAAATGTTGATTAAAGCATTTGCAAAAGAAGTTATTGATGAGTTTTCTCTTTCATCGGTCCAAGATATATCCGAAATTGCTTTGGATAGATGGATAGATGGATAAAATACAAAATAATCTTTTAAACATTCGCGAAGGTTTCTCTATTTTGGAAGGTCAAGATAAGCTGATATATCTTATAGATCTTGGGAAAAAATTAGATTTAATTAGTGAATCTGAGTGTATTGAAGAAAATAAAATTCATGCCTGCAATTCTCAAACATGGGTTAAAATTAATTTTAAAAAGGACCTTGTTTTAATTAAAGCAAATTCAGAAAGTTCAGTCGTAAAAGGCTTACTTAAAATTTTGCAAATTGCATTTAATAATTCAGAAAAAAATAGTATTATTAATTTTATTGACAGTTTTGATGATTGTAACAGTTTATTTGAATGGTTAAACATTGGTCCATCAATTTCTAGTCAAAGACAAAACGGCTTTATAGGCTCTTTAGAACATATAAAAAGGGAATTAACTAATGCATAAAGAATTTACTATCCTCCAAGATGTTGTAGTGCACAGCGTACCAGATGGAATTAAAACAACACTCAAGAAAGGTATGTCGGGAATAATCTCTCAATCGCTTGGTGATAACTATACTGTCATTGTTGAAGGAAACATGTATCAAGTAAATGGCATTGATGGTGAATCAATTGGAGAAGAGAAAAGACAGGTTGATTCAAATAATTTTGCAAATGAGGAAGAAGTATGGAATGTGCTTCACACTTGCTATGATCCGGAGATTCCAGTAAATATTGTGGATTTAGGACTAGTTTATAATTGTGAAATTTCAGAACTCAGTGAAGGAGTAAAGATTCTTATTCAAATGACCTTAACCGCACCTGGGTGTGGAATGGGACCAGTTATAGCAGATGAAGTTAAACAAAAATTATCTTCATTAAGTGGTGCAAAGGAAGTAGAAGTTGAACTTGTTTGGGAACCACAATGGAATCAAGATATGATGAGTGACGCGGCAAAATTACAACTAGGCTTATATTAAATTTATATGAATAAAATACGAATAGATTTTCCCAGCCTAAATCAAACTAACAGAAATAAACCGCTAATATATTTAGATAGTGCGGCAACAAGCCTAACTCCGAATCAAGTTATTCAGAGCGAATTAGAGTATTATGAAAAATATAGAGGTAGCGTTCATAGAAGCGTTTATGAGCTTGGTGAAAAAGCTACAAACGCATTTGAAAATAGCAGAAAAAGGGTTGCAAAATTTATTGGTGCATCAGAAAAATCAATTGTGTTCACAAAGAGTGCAACTGAAAGCATTAATCTTATCGCAGAATCATGGGGGTATGATAATTTATCAAAAGATGATATAGTCTTACTAACTGATATGGAGCATCACTCTAATATAATTCCATGGCAAATGATATGTAAAAAAACAGGTGCAAAGATTAAATACTTGAAGTCAACCAATGATGGAACAATCAGTATTGAAGAGTTTAGAAAAGCATTGAATAAAAATGTAAAAATGGTAAGCATAACACATGCATCTAATGTTTTTGGTACGATAAATCCAGTAAAAGAATTTATTAATCTTGCTCATAAAAATGATTCAAAAATTATGCTAGATGGGTGTCAAGCTATACCACACATGAAAATTAATGTTGAAGAACTTGGGTGTGATTTTTACGCTTTTTCGGGACATAAAATGCTCGGGCCTACCGGAGTTGGAGTTTTATACGGGAAAGAAAGACTTTTAGAAAAAATGGAGCCCTATCAAACCGGTGGCGGTATAATAAGAACTGTTACAATGGAGAGTTCAACATGGACTTCTATACCCCACAAATTTGAGCCTGGCACTCCTATGATTGGGCAGGTAATTGCACTATCTCCCGCTATAGACTACCTAGAGAATTGCTTAAATAATCATGATAATAAACTGATGGATTATGCTATCGAAAAAATGAATTCTATTAATGGAATATCAATCTATGGCAACGCTGCAGAAAGAACTCCAATTTTAAGCTTCAACATTAAAGGTGTTCATTCATTAGATCTTGCTCATTTTCTTGATTTTGAAGGAATCACTATTCGTTCTGGACACCATTGCTGTCAACCTTTGATGCAAGCCTTGGATATTTCGGCTTGCGCTAGAGCTAGTTTTTACTTTTATAATACAATCGATGAAGTAGACTTCCTTGTTGAAAAAATCAATAGAGCTATTAAAGTCATAAAATAATGGAAAATATCAGCTTAGATGACTTCTTAACGGATGGTATTATAAAAGAAAAAGATTTTAGAGAAACAGTCGCATTGACAGACTGGTCTCAATTTGAAAATAAAAGGGTGATTATTAAGGGTTGTTCAGAGGCTACCATTCCTACTTGGGCTTATCTTATTATTACAGCTAATTTATCTAAATATGCTAAAAGAATTTATTTTGGTGAACCCTGCTCTGCGATAGACATTTATAAAAAATCTTAAGAAAGATTTTCAGCTACAATATCTGCTACGTCTTTAACTTTGATTGGCTCTTGATCTGCTGGAGTTAATGGACCAATTCCTTGATTCATCATTCCATAACAAAAATTACAACCAGTTACTACAGTATCTGTTTTAGATTCAATAACTTGCTCAGCTCTTAATAAATGAGTTCTTCCTTCCCCTCCATCTTTCTTCCACCAAAGAGCTCCACCTGCACCGCAACATAATGTTTCTTTTCCGCTTTCATCTAATTCAAAAAATTCAGGAGCTGCTGCTTTAATTGCATTTCTAGGAGCTGAAACTTCATCTAAAGTTCTGGATAAATTACATGGATCATGATAAGTAACTTTTTCTAAAGATCCTGGATTAATATCAATTCTTCCTTGTTCTAGGAGCTCAGATATTACCTGAGTGTGATGTTTTACTTCATATTTTATTTCATGATATTTTTTATATTCTTTCTGCAGATTTACAACGCAGTGAGGGCACATTGAGGTTACATTTTTAACCTTATTAAGCTCTTCAACATTTTGATCCATAAGCAATTGATAAGTAAGTTTATCTCCTAATTTATTTGCTGGGTCCCCAGAGCATTGTTCATTACTTAATACGCCATATGAAACGCCGGCAGAATCAAGAATTTTAACAAAATTTCTTATAGAGCTAATAAAATTTGGATCCATGGCGTGCTTGGCAAAACATCCTAACCACAATACTAGTTCTTTGTCAGATGTATAAGCTGGTAATTCATCTAAAATAGCACTAGATGAAGCTCCTTCGGTATTTCCTGTTTCCTGCAAATTCCTTAAAAGTTTTTGGTATTCCTGAGGAACATCTCCTTCAGCAAGCACTTGGAAGCTTCTAATCTCATCAGCTTTTTCAACATGATTACCGACTGGGCATACTTCTGTACAAGCCTGGCAAGTCGTACATTCCCATCCTGCTTCTACATTAATTTTATCAACTACGTTTACATCCCCACTTTCAAGCATTGGATCCTTCAATTCTAATATAAAATGATACTTTGGATCAAGAATCCCGCCTCCTCTATTTGCTGGGCATACATCGGTACATCTTCCACATTCAACGCAGGTAAAAATATCAAGAGCTTGGTCTTTGCTTAACCTTGAAAGATCGAGTAATAAGTTATCTAATTCTTCTTCAGATGCATCCATATCGATAGGAATAGCTCCATGATTTGGCACTTCAAAAGGTCTTAAAAATATATTGAATGGCGATAAAACTAAATGCATATGTTTAGATTGAGGTATTAAAAATAAAAATCCACCTATAACGCCGGAATGAATCCACCAATTAGCTTTTTCAGCTGAACCCGATAAGATATGCAATTCATCAATAAAATAAGTAGTCATTAATGTAACAATAAATACAGATACAAGGGCTGATGTACTTGAAAATTTTCCAAGAGCTTTAGGCTTGATAACAAATCTTCTATATGCAAGACCTAATATTCCTACTGTACAAAATATAGCCCAAGGCGCACCAACAAACATAAAATAAGTATATCTTATAGATTCATTAAAAATTGGAAAACCAAATGCCATTCCGAAATGATTAACAGTAATTAGCCCAAAAAAGATAAATCCATACATGACAAAGGCATGAAATATACCAGCAGATTTTCTTTGACCGCTTGCTACCTTTTTATGGAGAATAACTTCATTAAAAACACGCATGATTCTTTTAGGAAGGTCATTGACAGTGAAATCAGATTTTCCCTTAAGAACTATTTTTAATCTCAATAAGAGATGATACAAGAAAAATGATATTCCCGATAAAAGGAAAACAGCTAAAGCTATTTGTTCTAGGAGGGAGAATTGCAACATAGAGTCACTTATTTTGATTTATTAATTTCCTCAGTTAGCTTCGGAACTATTTCCATTAAATCGCCTACAACAGCATAATCTGCAATTTCGAAAATTGGAGCATCTTCATCTTTATTGATAGCTAGAATATTTTTAGAACCTTTCATTCCTACGACATGTTGAATTGCGCCAGATATTCCTACAGAAAAATATAATTTAGGAGAGACTACTTGCCCAGAGCTACCAACCTGCCTGTAAGCAGGTAACCATCCCATATCTACTACAGGTCTAGACGACGCTACTTCTGCTCCCATTGAATCTGCTAATGATTGCATTGTAGGTAAGTTATCTTCACTTTCAATACCTCTGCCTACTGAAACTATCAACTCAGCTGCGGTTAAATCAACTCCGCTAGAGGATTCTTGAAATTCAGGCTCGCTGTCAGATCTAATATCCTGATCAGATAGCTGTACATCGAACTCAAGTTCTGTTTCAGGAGCACCGTTCTCAATATCATCGCTAGAGAAAGCTGCTGATTGAAAACTTAGAAGAGCTTGATCGGAAGATAGTTCTATGCTCGTTGCTAGCTTAGCGTTGAAAACTTGTTTTGAATACAAAGGAGAACCGTTATTAAAATCTACTGAAATAATATCGCTAACAAATGGAATATTAAGTTTTGCACTAACTCTTGGCAAAAAATCTCTCACCATATAAGAGTGACCCATCAATACATATTTAGGAGATAATTCATTAATAATATCAGATAGAACCTTTGAATATCCATCAGCTGAATACATATCAATCATTGAATTTTTAGCAGTGATTAACTTAGAAGCCTTAAACGCTTGAGCTTGATTTTTAAGTTCATCAACTTTCTCTCCCATGCACAAAATTGCTAAATCAAAGTTTAGCTCACTTGCAAACCTTTGCCCAGCAGCAACGGCTTCAATACTAAATGGGTGAATATTTCCTCTTTGATTTTCTAAAACGACTAATATCATTATATAACCTTTAATTTGTTTTTTAATACATCCATAATCTTTGAAACAACAGTATCAACATCACCCTCAATTTTCTCAGTTACTTTCTCATTTTTTGGAACATAAAGATTAACAAAGTTTTGAGATTGATTTTCTGGACTAGCATCAAAAATATTCAATTCTTTTCTCTTAGCACCCATTATACCTTTTAGTGAAGGGTAGCGAGGTTCATTAATTCCAGACTGTATTGAAATGCTTGCTGGAAGCGGTAAAGTAACCCACTGAAACCATCCTGACTCTAGCTCTCTTTTAACTTTAATCTTACTAGATTCAGCTTGAGTTTCTATGGCTAAAGTGGCTGTAGACATATTTAACATTTCTCCAATCAAGACTCCTGTTTGGCCAGCTCCCATATCATCTGATTGCAGGCCAGAAAATACAATATCAAAGTTTTCTGATTTCAAATGCTCAGAGAAAAGTTTTGCTATGGTTAAAGGATCAGTTGTTGAAGACTCATTGTTGATAAAAATTCCTCTATCGGCTCCTTTTGCTAAGCCATCTTTGATGACTTTGGATGTGTTAGCTTCTGAACCTAATGTTACTACAACAACCTCAGGTTCATTTCCAATACTTTCTTTAATTTGTAACGCTTCTTCCAATGCATATGAATCACTTTCATTAACTACATAGTTAACTACCGATTCGTCAATCCACTTACCTGAACTATCTACTCTAATACTTGATTCGTAGCTTGGAATTGCTTTTGTTAAGACTGCTATTTTCATAATTCTCCCTTATAAAACCGACTATATAGTCTATTTTAATATAACCCCTATAGATTGTATTTAACAATTAATATTGTAAAAAAAACAGGCTATAAAAGAAAGTTGATAAGCGGGGGAAAGTCTTACAATCTTTCGCAATTTTTTATAGCCTGATAAATCTGTGTTTTTACAAATTTAGTATGTTTAGCAAGCTATTAAAAGATAATTTTATTCTGAATCTTCAGTTGCGAATTTGGTCCAGTCGCTAGAAACAGCAGACTCATCTATAGATGTTTCAGTTTCTGCAGCTACAGTATTTCCACCATGCCTTGCATCATCTTCATAAATATTTAAGCTATCTTTTTTTACCTCATATTTATCCAGCTCAATCTCTTCGTCATCGCTATCTAAAGTTTCTTTATCTTGGTTATACAGATCTAAATCAAAAAAATCTAGATTTTCTACATGTCCATTTTCCATTAGATATTCTAGGAAAGGCAAAAAAATTCTCTGCTTGAAGTTTCCTCCACATGCAGGACATTTTAAATTTGGTTTAATTGCAGAAGTTTTAATTTCCACATCACAACATGGAGTTATTACCTCATCTATTTCGTTTAAATCAAATGTGCTCATGATGAAATAAAGATATTATTAGTTTACAATTGAGTCAATCTTTTTTGTAAACAGCAAAAAGTTTGTCTTCATATGAGGAGAAATCAATGTTTCTTCTCTTCATTGCAGTTTTTGCAGTTTTTTTAAAATCATCAAAATTGATTTTAGATAGTTTTTCTTTGTAATAAAAAGAAAAAGAAGGTATGTGTCTTTTAGGAAATGATTGAGACACTATGTTTGATCCCATTTCAATAACAGTACCAGTATTTAAGTTGGTTCCTATTGCTGTTTTAACATGGTCACCAATAATTGATCCAAAAAATATTGAATTTGTATTTACCAAAGAGTCGTTCCACTTAACTGACACCGCAGAATAGTTATTTTTTAGATTACTTGTTGTAGTTCCAGCTCCAAGATTTACCCATGATCCAATAAAACTATGCCCGATAAATCCTTCGTGAGCCTTGTTTGAAAATGGCTGAAAAATAGATGTATGAATCTCGCCTTTTACTTTGCAATCATGATTTATTATTGAATTTGAAATATTTGAATGAGATTTAATTAAACAATTATTTCCAATAAAAACTGGACCATTAATCACGGTGAATGGCTCTACTTTTGCTGAACTTGAAATACAAACAGGGCCATTTGATTCATCAATAGCAACATTTTCAAATGATGATTGCGAACTTTTTATATCTTTCAAAAAATAATCGATATTGCCAATCCATTCCCATGGGTACTGCAATCCAGTTTCTGGTAAAAAAACTGTATCATTTATAACTAAATCTGAAAGAATAATTTTTTTTATGTTATCCATTATATGTTTATAAACTGTTGTATCATTTTAAAAGTTCCACTTAAATCACGTTGATAATTTGAATCCAATATAACATTATAATATTTTTTGGAATTATCATAATTAAAACCCATTCTAACTTTAGCACTGCTCAACAAAGTAAGATAAGCGCCAAATCTACTAAATGATATATTTAAATCAATCATGTTCTCAAAATGGTGGCTTTGAATCTTATGAATGAATACTTCTCTAGGCAGCCCAATAGAATTCATATCATTATAAGAATATTGGATACATTTTGAAATAATTTCATTTGGGTAAAAGTTCACAATAGAATCTTTTAAAAGGAAAGTTATCTCGCTTTCAGCTTTTTCAAAAAAAAGTTTTGCTAAATCAAATGCAATATCATGATCTGGAAGAATAATCAATGTTGTTCCATTAGATAAATCTTTCGTATCCATATTTTTACTTAAATTTTTATATTTATTTTTGAGAAGAATTTTTTCTTTTGGGCTGAATTCCATATTGTAATGTTAATTTAATTGCATTAATTAGAATAATTAATTTTTTTAAGAGTTAATTTAAAATATGTCAAAAAATAAATTTGGGAAATTTCCCTTTGCAGAAGGTATATATAAAAATATGTACAAGGACCGTTTATGGACTATGCGACAATATGCAGGCTTTTCTTCTGTATCAGAATCAAATGCTCGTTATTTAAAACTAATTCAAAATGGCGCAAGTGGACTCTCTGTTGCTTTTGATCTACCAACCCAAATGGGCTATGATTCAGATGACGATATGTCTTTTGGTGAAGTTGGTAAATCGGGAGTTCCTATATCATCATTATCTGATATGGAAAATTTATTCCATGAAATTAATTTAGAAAAAATTTCCATATCTATGACTATAAATGCGACTGCTCCAATATTATTAGCATTTTATGTTGCAGCTGCAAAAAAGAGAGGCGATAATCTAAATATACTTAAAGGCACCTTACAAAATGACATTTTAAAAGAATACATAGCAAGAGGCACTTATATTTTTCCTGTAGATCATTCTTTAAGGTTGACCTCAGACATTTTTGATTATTGTCAAAATAATCTTCCTAAATGGAATAGTATATCTATATCCGGATACCACATAAGAGAAGCTGGCAGTACTGCTGTTCAAGAGCTAGCATTTACTTTTGCAAATGCAATAACATATTTAGAAAATGCTAAAAATAATGGAACTGATATAGAAAAGTTAACAGAACAAGTATCATTTTTTTTCAACTCACATAGAGATTTTTTTGAAGAAATTTCAAAATTCAGGGCTGCAAGAATTATATGGGCACACATTATTAAAGATAGATTTAAAATAAATAACACTAAGTCTCAACTATGTAGATTTCATGTTCAAACAGGAGGATCTACTTTGACTGCTCAGCAAGTAGACAATAATATTACTAGAACCACCTTAGAAAGCTTAGCAGCTGTTTTAGGTGGAGCCCAATCAATTCATACAAATGGAAAAGATGAAGCAATCAGTCTTCCAACTGAAGATAATGCTACAACCGCATTGAGAATTCAACAAATTATAGCATACGAAAGCGGTGTAACCAATTTTGTTGATCCTGTTGGAGACAGTAAAGTGATAAAAGATTTAACAAAAAATATTGTTGATAAAGTTAATTCAAAAATTGACGAGATATTTGAAAAAGGTGGTATGAAAATATTAATTGAGAATGGTGAAATTCAACAAGAAATAGAAGATTCAGCATTTGAGTTTCAGAAAAATATAGATGAGGTTAAAACGGTGCTAGTTGGTGTTAATAAATATTCATCTAGCGATAATATTACAGACAATGGGATTTCTTTTAATGATTCTTCAGATCAAAGAATTAGTCGTTTAAAAAATTTTAAAGATAAACGTAATAAAATCAAAGTAAATCAATCTTTAGATGAATTAACAGCTGCAGCAAATACAGACAAAAATTTGATTCCTAAAATAATCAATTGCGCTGAACAAAATTGTACATTAGGAGAAATAGTATTTGCTTTAAAAAAAGTTTTTGGTGAATATTGATTAAAAATTGGAACATCTTATATTGAATTAAGTAAAAATTGTAGGAGGATACGTAATGAATAAAAATTTAATGATAATTTTAACAGCCTTTGTGATGATTGGCTGTTCTGGAACAGTTCCAAGTATTGGAAATGAAACTGCTGTTCAAACAACTGCAGAGAATAATCAAACAGCTCAACAACAGGAAGTTTCTGTAGAAACTTTCACTGTTCAGGAGCCTGAATCGCCACCAATACCTGTTACTGTATTTGAACCTTACATGATAAAAAGGGGTGATTTTCTAACAAAAATAGCTTTAAGAGAATATGGCGATGCATCAATGTGGAGAGATATTTATAGTTGGAATAAAGATGAAATAGGCGACAATCCTGACAGACTTTATCCTTACAATTTTTTATCGCTTAAAAAAGAATCTTCGAATGTGAGGGACTGTGAACCTGAATTTTTTGATTATACTATACAATCTGGGGATACCGCATGGAATCTTGCTCAAAGAATATATGGCGATGAATTAGCCTGGGTAGTTATCTATGTAGATAATGCTGATCTTATAAAGTCAAATGACGGTGTTTTACAGCCAGGAACCTCTTTCAAGATGAGAAAAAAACTTGACCCTTGCAGTTAAAATTAAAAGATATTTATCTAAATACTAATTGGATTAAATCTGGTAGCTCTTCATTTATTTACTACGATGAAGTAGAGTCAACTTTAGACATTGCACTGGATAAAAAATATCAGTCAAACTCCTTAGGGAAAATTGTCATTACTGACAATCAAACTGCAGGCAAAGGCACATATAATAAAAGTTGGTTTAGTGAACCATACAAGGATTTAACATTCAGTATCATTTTGGGAAATCAGCATAACTTTGATCAATCCTTAGTCGACGAAGCATGTAAAGCTGTACTACATACATTAAAAAAATTTCAGATTATTGGATATCAAAAGAAGCCAAATGATATATATATTAATGGAGAAAAAATTGCTGGAATTTTATTATCTAATCTAGGCTCGATAAATACTAAACCATATCAAGCGCTAAGCATAGGTATGAATATAAATTCGAATTTAGAATTAGATAAAATTGATTCATCCTCAAAAGTAAAAAGCACCTCTTTACTCAGGCAAACGGGAGATGAATATAATAGGGAAGATATTTTATGTAAAATAATTGAATCGATAGATAAAGCTATTCAAAAGCTGGTATATCTGTAATTTTTTGTCCAAGAATAAGTGTATGAATTTCATGAGTACCTTCATATGTATATACTGTTTCAAGATTCATCATATGTCTCATAACTGAGTAATCATCCATAATACCATTTGCACCTAAAATTTCACGAGCACTTTTTGCACAATCTCTAGCAATTGCTACATTATTTTTTTTACCTAAAGATATATGAGAAAAATCTAATAGATTTTCATCTTTTAGCTTACCTAACTGCAATGCAAGCAATTGAGCTTTGGTTATTTCTTGAACCATATTGACTAGTTTTTGTTGTGTTAATTGAAAACCTGCAATTGGTTTGGAAAACTGTTTTCTATCCTTACTATAACTAAGTGCAACCTCATAGCAGTCAATTGCTGCACCAATAGTACCCCAAACAATAGAATATCTAGCTTGAGTTAAACATGATAAAGGTCCTTTCAAACCTTCTATTCCAGGTAATCTATTTTTGTCAGAAACTCTAACATCTTTCATAAATAATTCAGATGTGATTGATGCTCTTAAACTCATTTTACCATGAATGTTTGTTGCAGAAAATCCTTCCATACCTTTTTCAAGCAAAAATCCTCTGACCACCCCTTCTTCATCTTTAGCCCAAACAACAGCAACGTCAGCAATAGATCCATTAGTAATCCACATTTTTGAACCGTTAATTATCCAATCGTCTCCATCTTTGACTGCTTTTGTAGTCATTCCTCCTGGATCTGATCCGTGATTTGATTCTGTTAGACCAAAACATCCTACTGCTTTTCCAGCAGCAAGTTTAGGTAGCCATTTTTCTTTTTGCTCTTCTGAGCCATATTCAAAAATTGGATACATTACCAATCCGCCTTGGACGCTACAAACTGATCTAAGGCCAGAATCGCCTTTTTCAAGTTCTTGCATTATTAGTCCATATGCAGTACTACTAATTTCACTGCCTCCATATTTTTTAGGAAGTGTCGCGCCGAAAAAACCTAAATCACCCATCCTTCCTATTAATTCTTTTGGAAATGAACCTTTTTCATAATAATCATTTACAACTGGCAAAAATTCTTTAGCTACAAATTCATTTGCAGTTTTCTGAATTAATAACTCTTCATCAGATAAGAGTGATGTAATGTTGCAAAAATCTGGTCCTATATATTTCATCTGTTAAATTTAATTTATGTTAATAAACGGATTTTTAAACTAAAAAAGTAAATCTGAAACCCCCTCAAATAATGTAGAATTTGAGGCTATAATTGTATCTGTAACAAGTGTTTTCTTTTGATTATAAATAATTTTTTTATCATTAATTGTTTTAAAAGTTCCACCTGATTCATTAATCAAACAATCTCCAGCACAAATATCCCATTCATTTTTTGGGGCAATCGTTGCAAAGATGTCGTATTTACCAGCGCTCACAAGAGCTAATTTATATGCAACACTACCAATTGGATTGATTTCCTTAAATTTATCTTTATAAGGATCCCATTCATTCCTTTTTAATTCGCTTCTACTGACAACTATTGAGGATTCTGCTAAAGATTTATTAGAACTTATTTTCATTTTAGACCCATTATAGTACATTCCTTTTCCTTTTTGACAAGAAAACATTTCATTTTTTGCAGGATTATAAATAACACCAACTACCGGTTCACCGTTTTTTACTAGTGCAATACTAACTGAAAAGTGTGGCACTCCTTCTATAAATTCTTTTGTTCCATCTAGAGGGTCTACAATCCATACTCTATCTTTTAATAATCTTTCTTTTGTATCAACTGTTTCTTCTGATAGCCAACCATCATCTGGAAATTCTCCTGATAAGAATTCATATAGATATTTATCAGCTTTTTTATCTGCAATCGTTACTGGGTTGTCTATGCCTTTTAACTCAATTTCTTTATTATCGCTCCCATAGAAATCCATTAAAATCTTGCCCGCATTTCTAGATGCTACTTTTGCTGCTATTAACTCTTCATTAAACATTAGACTTGATTATATGTATTTTAAATGTAAATTTCGTTAAATTAATATGAATTTGAGGCTTGAAGCTAATTTTGAAGCTAAATGCTAAACAGTTTTTTTATAATTTTTTTTAAAGTAAAAGATAATTTTCTTATAAAAATTTCTTCTTACCTCAATTCAAAGTAAAAAGTCAGATATTCCTGACAAAATGAGGTTATACACAGATGAAGAAAGAAATCTACATCAGCAAAGGAGTAGGTGAAACACGCATTGCCGTTACAGAAAATGGCAAGCTTGCAGAGCTACATGTTGATAAGCAATCACAAGAAAGAACAGTGGGTAATATTTACAAAGGAATAGTTGAAAATGTTATCCCTGGGATGCAAGCAGCGTTTGTTAATATTGGCCAAGGGGCAAATGCGTTTTTACCATTTTCAGAAATATCAGATTCTGAATTAATTGCCGAAAAAAATGAAAAAACAAAACACTCAAAAGAAATTGATGTCCTATTACAACCTGGACAAGAAATTATTGTTCAAGTAATAAAAGAACCTTTTGATAAGAAAGGAGCTCGCGTTACAACTGAACTTTCTATTGCGGGAAGATTTATCGTACTAATTCCAAAATCAAAATACATTGGTGTATCTAAAAAAATGAGGGATAAGTTTGAAAGAAGAAGATTAAAAAAGATAGCATTAAGCATCAAGAAACCAGGATTAGGCATGATCTTACGAACTGTTGCTGAAGGAAAAACTGATGCTCAAATAGAAAATGATTATAAAAACTCAACAGGCAAGTACAATGACCTACTAAATAAAGCAGAAAAAAATAAAGCTCCGGCACTTATTCATGATGACTTAAAGGTTACTTCAAACGTTCTGAGAGATTTAATTAGTGAAAAAGTAGAAAAAATCATCGTTGATTCAAAAGACGACTATAATAAAATTTATAAGATGGTAAAAGAAGATGCTCTTGATATAGGGGATGCCTTAGAACATTACAGAAAAAGAGAGCCTCTTTTTAAACATAGTGGCATTGACAATTCAATGATGAAATTGTTAAGAAAAAAAGCATGGCTTAAAAGCGGCGCCTATCTAATTATTGAAAGAACCGAGGCTATGGTAGTTGTTGATGTTAATAGCGGAAAATTTGTTGGCAAAAAGGGCCATGAAGAAAATTCTTTAAAAATTAATTTGGAAGCTGCTAAAGAAGTGTGTGCTCAACTAAGATTGAGACACTTATCGGGATTAATTCTTATAGACTTTATCGATATGGTAAAACCTGAAAATAGAAAAAAGATTTTTTTAGAAATGAAGAAAGAGCTTCGAAAAGATCGTGCTAAAGTAGCTGTATCTCAAATTTCAGAATTTGGAGTACTTGAAATGACTAGAGAAAGAACTGGTCTAAGTATAATGGATTCCTTAACTGATTGTTGTGAGGTATGTGCTGGAAATGGAAGAATTCTTTCAAAGGACACCCTTCTTACAAGAATTGATTATTGGTTGCGTGATTATAAAAAGAAGCATAAAGATTTACGATTAAAATTATTTCTACACCCACGATTAGCTGACTATTTAAAGAAAGAAAAAACTAGAGATTATATAAGCTTAATGTGGAAAAATTTTGTGTACTTAAAAGTAATTACAGACGATTCAATGAATAAGAATGAATTTAGATTTACAAAGATGTCTGATTCTAAAGATATAACAAATGAAATCGGTACTTGAAAAGGACAAAATTAGCTATTAAGTTCCCACGCTATGTTTGCAATTGTTGAAATATATGGAAAGCAGTATAAAGTCGCTAAAGGTGATAAGCTCTTAGTTAATTCTAAGATCGATGTTGCTGAAGGCAAGACTATTAAATTTGAAAATGTCAAGGCTGTTTCAGTCAAAGATAAAAACCTCTTTGATTCAAAAGATCTAGCTAGCTATAATGTAAGCGCTAAAGTTCTTGAGCATTCAAGAGACTCAAAGGTCACAGTAATTAAAAAGAAGAGAAGAAAAGGTTATCAAAGAAAACGTGGACATCGACAAGACTTAACATTATTACAAATTCAGTCAATTACTGCAGCAAAGGCAAAAAAACCAGCTGCAAAGAAAACTGCAAAGAAAACTGAAGACAAAAAATAAAAGGTACTAAATATGGCTCATAAGAAAGGACAGGGTAGTTCAAGAAACGGTAGAGATTCAAATGCTAAAAGGCTTGGAGTTAAAGTTTCAGACGGTCAGTCAATCCTAGCTGGTGGAATCATTATTAAGCAACGTGGAACAAGATATCATCCTGGAAGAAATGTTAAAAGAGGAAATGATGACACTCTTTTTGCTACATCTCATGGCCTAGTTAAGTTTAGCAAAAAAGGTGGTACTACCTTTGTTAGCGTTCAAGAATTAAATTAAGATATGTCTAGACCTAAAATAGCATTGATTGGTGGCGGTCAAGTTGGCGGCAACATTGCACTACTATCTGCTCAGAAAGAACTAGGCGACATTGTTATTGTAGACATCCCTGAAGCTGAAAATTTTATGAAAGGTAAAGCTTTAGATATTTCACAATTATTACCACACGATGGATATGATTCTAAGTTATCTGGAACTTCAAACTTTGAACACATTAAAGATTCCGATGTAGTAGTTATCACTGCAGGGTTCCCACGTCAACCAGGCATGAACAGAGAAGATCTACTTCAAAAAAATCTTGACATCATGACAAACGTTGCGAATCAAGTTAAAAAATATGCACCTAATTCATTTGTAATAGTAGTTTCTAACCCTCTTGATGCAATGGTCTATGCATTTCATAAAATATCTGGCTTTTCCAAAAACAAGGTAGTGGGAATGGCAGGAGCTTTAGATAGCGCAAGATTTCGTGCATTTATTGCTGAAGCTACCAACCTTTCTTCACAAGATGTTAATTGTGTGGTTCTTGGAGGACACGGAGATACTATGGTGCCAGTAAGTAGGCTAGCTACAGTAGGAGGAGTTCCTCTTTCTTCGCTTCTAAGTGAAGAAACGATTAAATCCATAGAAGATAGAACAAGATTTGGCGGAGGTGAAATTGTAAAACTCTTTGGCAAAGGATCAGCTTTTTATGCTCCAGCTCAATCAGCAGTAGAAATGGTTGAAAGCTTCATTAGGGATAAAAAAAGAGTTATTCCATGTGCTGCGTTGTGCTATGGAGAATTTGGAGTTAACGGTTACTTTATCGGTGTCCCAACAGTTATTGGTTCTGGTGGTGTAGAAAAAGTTCTTACTTTTGATTTAAACGATAAAGAAAAAGAAGCTTTAAACAACACCCTAACTGAAGTAGAAAAAACAGTTCAAGAAACAGGTTTATAATCTTTTGACTTTTTTAAAAGTTAAAACATTATTCATTATATTTTTTACAAGTACACTTTTCTCACAAAATAATTTCTTAGTTGAAACATCTGTATCAGCATCATTTAAAATGGGATCAATGCAATCTGAATCAAAAATTTTATACACAGAGCAAGGCTATTTTTCAAAAGTTAAATTTACTTTTAAGGGAAAAGGGGTTGCGCGCTTAATGAGTAGAGATATGCATAATGGAACAATGATATCATTTCAAGATTCAACAATAAAGGAAATTAACTTTAACAAAAAAAAATTTACATCGAAATCCTTTGAAGAAGTTTTAGAAAAAAAGAAAGAAAATCAAATTGATGATGCAATAGATAAGGATGATGAAATAGAGAAATTTTCTATCTCTGAATTTCCAGAAGAAATAAATGGATTTGAGGCTTATAAACTTATAATTGGAGAGTCTAATTCAACTCAGATCTGGTTTACTAAAAAATCCCTCGAGCCTGGTTTTGTAAAAACAATGAAGGAACAGATTAATAAATTTGAAAATAATTGGTTTGATATTTCAGGAGATTTTAGCAAATATGGAATTGACGAAGATATTGTAATTGTCAAATTTATTTCTAGAGATGATAATGGAAGTTTCAACTTTGATTTAAACACACACAAAAAAATAAATGCTTTTCCTAATGAATTTAAAATTCCCAAAAATTTTAAAAAAGTTAGAAAGCTTTAATTATTTTTCAAAAATTTATTCATTTTAATAAATATATCTTCTTCTCTTTTAAATGGTCTTTCTAAAACAACACCCTGCCTAAATAGTTCATTAGCTTTTTTAGTATCACCTAATTTGATATACGTCTTTCCAAGCCAGTAATAAGTACCAATATACTCTGGATTAATTTTGATGCTTTGTTCTAAAAAAAATTTGGCTTTCTCGAAAGAACCTTCAGGAGGATTTGTAAATAAAAGGGATGCTATTCTCCTTGATGGCCCATTTAAATCTGCTAATCTATAATGCCATTGACCTAAAATATTATAACAATATTCATCATCAGGTAACTCTTTAATTACAGCTAAGGATATTTTTTCAATATTTTTAGACTCTTCTATTTGCTTACGAATACTTTTATTTTCAACTGTTTTTCCAAGTGAAATAACATACCATTTTAATACTTTAGGATTTTCAGGAGCAATATTGTATGCATCTTTTATATATTCAAATGCTTTATTGCTATTTTCTCGTTTAAGAGATTTATTTTTCGAAGATTCCGAAATAAAATGATGTACAATTGATAACCTTGTCAATATATCGATATTTTTGGGAGATTCTTCATTTAATTCTAACAAAATTAATTGAGCGTCACGAAAATTTTTGTTATTGATTTGATTGTCAATTCTTGAAAAATCCTGAGAAAGAACTATAGAAAAATACATTGAGGACAGAAAGAAATAATAAATAAATCTCTTCAAGGGGAAAATCTGTATATAACTGGCTGATGATCTGAGATTAAATTAGAAACATTCGTACCGCTTAGTCCCGTTTCATTGGTAGTTGATATTACTTGAACCATTGAACCTGAATCGTAAGCAAACATTGGTTGATTAATTATAATATGATCCAAATGTGCAGCAGAATAAGAGCTTGTCCAGCCTTGCCAAGAATATCCACTTGAGGGACCTTCTAAGATTTGTAAATCTGTTAACTTAAATGAAGAAGCTGAACTAAAATTATTCTGATCTGTAAAAGGGCTGAGTGTAGGATTCGTAATTGATTGAGCTCCAACGTTATTAAAATCTCCAAGTAATATAACATTATCACTAGATCGATTAGATATAATATGATTGCTTAATAAAAGACTAGCGTGATGTCTACGAGTTGTTTCATCCTTAGTATTATTAGCATTATATGCTCCGTCACCGCAACATTTATAGTGAATACCAATTAAATAAAAATTAAATGAATCTACTCCATCACTCCATGTTAAATAGTTTTCCATTGGCGGTCTATCTGCGAACTGATATGCTGCATTATTATTATAATCTGAATCACCATCATCAGAATTAGAAGTGTTTGACCATAATTCATTTTTAGAGTTAAAAGTTATATAATCATCTTTGTATACTAATGCAAAACCAAGATTTCCTGATTCGTCATCAACAATATAAGAATAATCGGTCATAGAATTGACCATAGAAATTAGGCTAGATTCTGAATTTATCTCTTGTAATAAATAAATATCGGCATTCCATTTTTCAAGTAATGCTTTAACATAATCAGATGAATTTTCACCATCATCAGGCGTTGGAAATAATTTAACATTCCATGTAACAACTTCAATTTGGTCATCATTATTGTAATTAGTTGCATTTGCAATATCAAATAACATCGAATTATTACTATTGCCATCTTGACTATCAGTTGGGTTAGACCCGCCACCACTTGAACATCCAATTAAAAATAGAGTGATAAAAATCGTATTATTAAAATTTTTCATATATATAATTTACTAATAAAGTTCCAACTTGACCTAAACTTTGCGCAGAACAATTCTCTGGGGTATCATTATGCGTATGCCAGTGGTTATAAAATAAGTTAGGATAATCGAAATCAATTATGTCAATTGTTGGAATATTAGCATTTTCCCACAATGGAATATGATCATCGTAAACTTCATATCTAATTTCTTTTTTAAAAGCTCTTAAATTCAATTTACTTGCCAAACCCCAAAGCTCTATTACTCTTTTTTTATCAATTCCATATGAAAATCTTTCAATTGGGATATTTAGATTTTTATCTCCAACCATATCAACTATTATTCCAAAATCTGATTTTGCGATTGGTAAATTTTTTGAAAAATATTCAGAACCCATTGCGTACGTTCTAGGCTGACCAGATATACCAACATCTTCAGCGTCAAAAAAAATCATATCAATTCCTATAGGTGGATTATTTTTTTTGAAAATTAATGCTAATTCCATCAAAACAGCTGTGCCACTTGCTCCATCATTTGCGCCTATTATTGGTAAATTATTTTTTTCATTATCTTGATCTTCGTCCGCTACAGCTCTAGTATCCCAATGAGCACCTATTAACATTCTTGTTGTTGCTTGCTTATTAAACTGTATTATGAAATTTTTTCCCTCTCTTTCCTTTCCAGTAATATGCTCAAGGTAATTAAAATTTTGAACTATGACTTCATTATCTATTTCTTTAAGAAATTTTTCAAGATAATTTGAAAAGGATTTATATCCGGATGATCCAGGATTTCGTGGGCCAAATTCGCATTGCTGAATTAAAAAATCAAATGATCTTTTTTGATTAAAATCAGGTATACTATTTTCATTACATGAAATAATAAAAAATAAAATAATGTATAGAAAAAATTTCATTGATTACCCTCTAATTGAAATATTTAAGCTTATTCCAAAGTCCCTATCTATTCTTTGCCCTGTCAATCTTGTCTCGTTTGTTCTGTATTCATAAAATAATCCTGCAGTAAGATCATCTGTTAAGACATATGAAAGCCTTAAAACGCCTTTTCTTGTCTTTGTAAAATTCTGTTCAACAAAATTAATTTTATCTTTAGAGCCTTTCTCATTACTATTGTTAATGTCAAAGTTAAAGGTAATATTAAAATTATTTCTTAGATAAATATTTCTATCCGAAAATGGAAGTGGCATTCTTAATCCTCTTGTAAAATTGTAAGTAATGTTACCCAATAGACTATTTTTGGTAATAAAAGTTTGACCGTAAGGAACTTGTTCTAAAGTTAATGTATTGTTTGTTCTGATATTAGTTGAGATACCGTTTTTGTAGGTTGTTGTTATTCCAATTAAAGGTGAAAATGAGCTAACTGTTCTTGAAAACTGTAATGACTCTTTAAAGTTATCTTCAAAATCTGATACGTTTAGCAACCCTATACTTTTTATACTTGTATCATTAAATTTCCAAGCCAAACTTTTTTTACCGGAGAAGGAATGCTCTAATGACATTGCATCTACATATCCTGATATAAATGGTATATTTTCTAGTCCACTAACTCTTAATGACCAGTTCATAAAAGGTAATCCTTTGGAGAGATTTTTACCGTACGCTAAAAAATCTGTTGATGATGAACGTGTATCAATATTAAATCCGTTTATATTAGAATTGATATTTTGATTAAAAGATAAATTTAAAGAAGTTCTTGATGCAAGTCTTATGCCAGATCTTATAGATAATGATTTCTTATTATCATTGAATCCTGTATCAAAACCAATTTCTGAAACTGGATTTATCCCTAAATTTTCTTTGAAACCAAACTTATAGGAGATTGGTATATCACCTACAATCCCATTATTAATTATATTATTTGTATTTGTAAATGTGATGCTAATTGGATCAATTTTTTGAGCTTGATCGTATATTTTTTTACCTAAAGAGGAATCTATTTTTCTACCATCATTGTAAATTTTATTTACTTTTTCTGACCTTGTTCTTGACCTTGGCTTCTTATCTGATTGATCTTTAGGCTTATATACCATAGAAACAAGCTCAGTCGGTATTATTGAAAGACTTAAAGAAGTATCTTTTAAAAGGTTAATGTTTGCAGCATCAATTATGCTTGCCAATGGCTTATTCCATGAAAAATTAGTATCGTAGGTAAATTTAGGATTTAATATTTTAATCCAGTCAGGACTAAAATTATAGGAAAATGATTCTAGTGAGCGAGTTTTTAAACCCATTGAAAAATCATTAAAATTTTCTTGCGGCTTATCACTTAATATAATTTTATTATATGAAAATTGAGTATTATCAAATAAGCTATAATTAATATTAAAATTTCTTTCAATGCTTAATTGGCTTTCTTCAATTATATCTGTTGTTGCCCGTGAACTTCTTTCAGATAAAATTTTATCAATCTTAATTCTCGAAGAAAAAATTTCTGGTGTGTAATATAACTTTTTATCACTAACATTTTTTCCGATAATTGGAAAATTCTTCATCCATTTAAATGCCTCAATATAATTATCACTTGGGAATCGTAAATTATAATCAAGGTTGGTATTAAAAGTATTCAAATTTATAGCTTCCATGATGACATCTGACCTATTTTGAGAAGAAATACTGAATCCAGCACTCATATTGTCTATTGTATATTTTATGAAATTATTTTCTGATCGTAATTTCTTTGATATTCTTCCAGACATATTAATTGTTGATGCTTTTACTAAAATTGAATCAGGAGCTGTATTTTCAGACCTAATATCAGTTCCCGGTAAATACTTAGGTGTATTTTTCTTTGTATTATAGCTAATGTTTAATGGGAATGAAATGCCAAAATTCGAAGGGAAAAAAGTACCAAGCTTTAGACTGTTTACATATGAAAAGCTTTCAATTGAACTATTAGATCCCGTTCTTTCTTGCAAAACGTGGAAATCTGCATCCTTCTTGCTGTAATTTATTGTGCTAGAACTAAAATCTGATAGGTTAAAGGTAGATTTTAATCTAACGGCTGTACCATTTTCTTTTTTAACTCCACTCAAACGTAATTCATCTACCCATACTTCTCCATCAATTGCCCTACTTCCTTTATTTTCAATTCCAATAATAAAGTATTGCAATCTAGATAATGAAGGATTACCTATAATCTCAATATCTTTCGATAGTGTATTATCTTCTTCTATATATTCATATTTAATATATTCTGGTAATTTTGTGAATTTGTCGTTTGGGCTGATTAACTCTATGGTTTCTTCATTTTGCATTTTTAGATTTGTCAACCAATCCAAATCAAGATCGATTGCATTCCTTTGCATATCTTCATCCCAACCACTATAGACAGGTTTAGAAATTTTATAAAATTCATCACCATTTCCGAACTGAATAAAAATTTCAATATCTGTTTGATCTTCATTTGCAAATGTGCTATTGCCATATACAAACATTTTCATTTTATCATACATCATAAAACTTTGACCTACTTTATTATTGTATGATAGAATTTTCTTGGCTGCACCTTTAAAGTTGGTCATTAAATTTTCAAATCTTAAAACTAGTGACTGCTCTTTTGATCTTATTTGATTAATCTGATCAAATTCTCCTATAACCCCCTTTGGAGGTATGTAGTCTGGATTATCTTCATCATTTATAACAGATACAACAAAAGTACTGTCTTGGACGATATAATTATTTTCAGAAGACATGGAAATACCAAGTTCTTGCCAATTATTTCCAACAAGTTCAATTTTAGCTACTTCTAAGGTTGTTGGTTCATCAACTCCTGAAACAACCAGCCTAACAGATTTAATTTCACTCAACGATATATCATTGATTTTATTGAAATGACTCATTGGGATTCTTAGCAATTTCCATCCTGTTGCAATACCATCTACTTGTGTTGAACCGGCCACATATGTATTTTCACTCAACGAAACTTTCTTAGTAAAATAATTATTGGATCGATCTAAAAATCCTGAATTGTCAAGATCTTCTGAATCGGGATATTTACCCCCGGTTTGAATTTGATTTCCTGTACCATTTCCTTCCGTACCATTTACATTACTATAATCATTTGAACCCTCAATATAGCTCCAATTATCTCCGTTAGGGTCACTTGATTCAACATCTAATCCACTGTTTATTAAAATTATTTCACCTTGGTTAAGATACTCTAAGTATGTTGGGCCATTATTATCAAGACAACCTCCAAAACCATTTTCATAATTATCAAAACAACCATCTAAACCTGTATCTTCATTATCCTCTAAAAATCCATTACCAAGAGCTAAGCCAGCATCAGGCAGATCCTCTGTGTTTAATTGACTGTCGTCATTATAATCTTCACTAATTTTTCCTAAATCAATTGTTAAATCTCCAGAATCTCCTCTTATCCATATTTCAAAAAATCTACTTCTTGTTTGATCGTAGTCTCCAATAAACATAGGGCTTGTTACTCCAGCCCATAATGAATCCGGGTCAATATTCTCTTGAAAATCTTGTGGATTATATTTTAATACTAAGATATCTGTTGTTATGTTTTGAGCTCGCTGAGATGTCGATATACTAGGCCAAATACTATTTGTTAAAACTTGTGAATATGGATTGTACCAATACATCTTCATTCTATTTTGTTGAGAATAGCTTGTAAAGCTGTTGGTATTTATAGGAGCCGATGAAATATTCCAAAATCTTCTCAAAATTGAGGGATTTGTAATTCGTTTAGAACCCTCAAAATCATCAATGAAAGCTACACCATTTTTATCACCAGTATTTGGATTAGAAATTGAATTAGGGTTTGGAAGCACCTGAGCAACCTCTCCTTCTAAAGAAAAATTAGAGATTTTGTCCGAATTGATAAATGGAATTTTATTTATACTTTCTGATAAAATAGTCAAATCTTTCTCAAATCTTCCATTAATGTCCCATATGAAATTCTGAATTGGTTCATATCCTACTTCAACTTTTTTGTTTACAATTGATTGGTCATAATAAAGAGCGGTCATTCCTAAAAAAGAATTTTCGTCAAAATCTATCTGGGCGCGAGACCCTGCCATTATTTTTCTATCAAACGTAACTAAATCGTGTTTATCGTACGATATTTTTAATTCATCATTAGGGTTAATATTTTCTGATAACGTTATTGTGCCAGAAAAATAATCTATTTGATAGTCTCTTCCTCGAAGCAACTGATTGCCATTCGAAAAAATTTCTTCACTACCTTCAACTAATGTAAAGCCTAAGTTTATAGATGACTTAGGACTTGAATAATTAATCATCAATGAAAATCTTGAATCTCCCGTATACTCGTTTAAGTTTGTAGATGTATACATCAACCCTTGTTGAAGAAGAGGTTTAATTACTTCATTATCATTCCCACCAAATATATTATCATTCTTAACGAAAGGTAGCAATGTGGGTAGTAAAATTTCCCCTGCTTGAAGGTTTAAAATATTAGGGTTATTCAAATCAATTAATTCATCTGATACTTCTTCTCCACTTTGATTCAACCTGTCAAGTCCAAATAATTTTAGAAAAGTTTCCCCATTATCTGTTCTATCACTTTTTGGCGTTGAAAAATTGTCTACAATTCTAACTTCTAAGCTAGCAGAGTCAATATTTGTTGATCGAATAGAATAAACGTTTTTGAACATTAAATCCCAAGTAGGATGATTGGGATGCGGAGATTGCGATTTAATCATTTTCAGCTCTAAAAAATTTTGGTCAGGTCCGAGACTTTTACCAACACGTGAAATTACCTGTCCTGTTTGTCTGTCAATAATCTCAAAATGTGTGGCAAGTATTTCATTTTGGAGAGTTTTTTGTAATCTTATAAAACCTAAATCTTCATTAACAGTGTAATCTGTTCCTCTGTTAAGCTTAATGAAATTTCCTTGTTTAGCTTCATCAGCAAAGTCATTTGGATTGTCAGGATTTATATATGCGGTACCAGGATCGGCTTCAGGATTATTGGAGGAATCTATCTTATATAATTCAAAATTCTTGATAGATATATTACCAATTAAATGCAATCCATTAACTAAGGGATAAAATGGAGGCATATCCAATTGAAATCCGCTATCTTCAATAACAGCTTGAGAACCGTTCCTAAACCATTCGTGTACAAAGAAATATAAATTCTTTTTATAATCATAATCTCTTATCTCTAATGAGCTTAACTCTGAACTTCCTTTGTATAGTTGTGACTCTTTTTCAGTTTTTTCAATTGAAGCAATTGAGGTTATGTTGACAGGACCTAATTGAGTCAATGCTTTAACTCCAAATAATCCATTATTTGTTCCTGAAAAAGTAACAAATTCTGTAGAGGGCAAAGATAAAGATATATTACCAACTTCAAGTCTTTTTAAAATGTCATCTTCTTCCCCTTGATAATCAATTCTTATTGTATTTTCCCATTCAAAATCTCTTTCAGAATTTTGGTCTAATGATATTGTTATTCTATCACCAATCTTTCCTTGAACATTTAGTTGCTGTTTTTGATCAAATTTAAAATTTGTTTTTTCTTGCTCTCTAAATGAAGAACGAACTAATTCTTGATCTTGATTAACTAACTTAGCTGACAAATTGACATTACCTGCTACTTTCAATGAAGCTCTACCAAGAGCTCCAAGATCAACGCTTGCAAGCTGTAAGTAAGATTCTTTTTTTTCAGATTTTTGAGAATCAGACTGAGTAATAAATGTACTTGCAATGTTAAATTTTTGGTTTTTAGTCAATAATTGACCGATGTAACTATCAAATGGTACTTTATATGAAAAACTGTTAGCCTTATCTAAAGAATTATTTTTTATTGTTACAAATTGGAAATTATTATCAATTATAAAATTTTCTTTTGGAAGCTCATTCATTAAGTCAAATAGTCCAATTGGATAATTAGAAAAATCATTTAAAGAAAAATTAATCTTCTCCTTTTTTTTGAATGGATTGTGCAGATTACTGTGAAAAAAATCTGATGCAAAAACAATATTAAGACACATTAAAAAATAGATAAAAATTCTAATCATAATATGTCTCTAATTTTATGAATAAATTTTTTAATAGCTAAACCTCTATGACTAATTTTATTTTTCTGTGAAATACTAATCTGAGCTAATGACATCTTATATTCTTCAACGTGAAAAATAGGGTCATAACCAAATCCTTTTTTACCTATTTTACTTTTTAAAATTTTTCCTTCTAAAACACCTTCAACGTGGAAATCACTGATTCCATCGACAAAAGAAATGACGGTTCTAAATCTTGCAGTTCTTAATTTATCTTCAACGCCGTCTAGCTCTTTTAGAAGTTTGCTCATATTTTGGGCATAAGTAGCATTATTTCCTGCATATCTGGCTGTAAAGATTCCTGGCTCTCCATTTAAAAAGTCTACTTCTAAAATGGTATCATCTGCAACTGAGGCTAAACCGGTATGATTAAATGCAGCCCTAGATTTTATAAAAGAATTTTCTTCAATTGTTGTTCCATCCTCTATAATTTCTCCTATTTCAGGGAAATCACTGAATGATAATATAGTATCAAAAAATGGTTGAATTTTTGTTGATATTTCAGATACTTTATGCTTATTAGAAGAAGCTATAACAATTTTTTTCATTTCTTAAGCTAATAAATATTTATGTGTTTTTTAAATAACTAATATTGTGTAGTTTTTTCACGCATTTTTGTTGGCTCTGTAGCTCAGTTGGTAGAGCAGAGGACTGAAAATCCTTGTGTCGGCGGTTCAATTCCGTCCAGAGCCACACTTCGCACATGAATTTTGATAAAAAAAATATAATAGTACTAATAATTGCAGTTTTGCTAATTACTTTTTTGGGATCTTTCTTAAGGCAACCTAAAATTTATTCTTTTTCAAAAGAACAATTTGTTCCAAGCGATATGGAAACTGTATTTGATTTTTTTTCAAGACCAGAAAACTTGGAAAAAATTACTCCCTCTTCTATGGGCTTTAATATTATTACTCCCAAACCAATAGAAATGAAGAATGGTGCAATAATTGATTATACAGTAAAAATTTTAGGAGTGCCTATTCGTTGGAGAACAATGATAACTAGCTACAAAAAAAATGAATATTTTGTGGACGAACAATTAAAAGGTCCATATAGCTACTGGCATCACAAACATACTTTCACGGAGGTTGAAGGAGGAGTATTAATCATTGATGAAATTACCTATGCGCTTCCAATTCAAGCTTTTAGAAAAATTGTTTATCCTTTAATAATTAGACCACAATTAGAACAAATCTTTGACTTTAGATTTCAAATTATTAAAGATAAGTTTAACTAATGATAAACTATTTACTTTCCAAGTCTAACATAATGATTAATTATGTAGGATTTACAATTGTCTGGTTTTCTTGTGTCTACAGTGGAGCAAAAGGTGACCCAATCATTGCACTTATACCAACGTTCATTTTTTTATTCTTGCACTTTTTAATTGTTACAGATCACTTAAAAGAAGAAATACAATTAATTTTTATTTCAATTATTTTTGGACTTTTGGTTGATTCTTCTTTTTCAATATTTGGTATAGTTCAATATAATGGAACATTAGATTTTGCACCAAATTTAGCTCCCTTATGGATCATTTGTATGTGGGCAGGATTTACTGCTCAAATCAACCATGCAATGCAGTTCTTAATTGGTAGATATTACTTAATTGGTTTTTATGGATTGCTTGCTCCGTTAGCATATCTAGCTGGCGAAGGAATCGGAGCAGCTCAAGTAACAGATAGCTATTTAGCATACGGTGTGATTAGCGTTGCGTGGTCAGTAAGCTTATTATCACTTTTTAAAATATCAGAATATTTAATGAGCAAATAAAAATGAAACAATATTTTTTACTTCTTGTAATTATTCTAAATGGCTGTGCTTCTAAAAAAGCAATGACACCTGATAATATCATTAATATTCCAACCCCCACTAATTGGGAGCTCAATATTTCTAACAGCATTCAACAAGAAAATTGGTGGAATGAATTTAATGATTCAACTTTAAATGAATTTCTTGATGAATTTCTTAGTAATAATATTAATCTTGAAAAAACTATGCTGAATACAAGAAAAGTAAAGCAGGGTGCAGTCATTGCTACTGGAACATTGCTACCTACGATCTCGGTTGGAAGCTCTGGATCGGAATCAGAACAGAATACTGCTGGCTTTCCTCCTTTTTTTTCAACTCTTTTTAGCCAATCATCTGACGAAGTTTCAGTTTTTACTCAAGAAAATTTTAATTTATCTTTAAGCACACAATGGGAAATTGATTTATGGGGGAAATTGAGACAAGGTCGAATTGCATCAAAACAGCAATACTTATCTACAAAATATTATGAGGACTATTTAAGACTATCATTAACTGCTGAAGCTGCAAAAATATATTTCTCAATTATTGAAGCTGAAAAAATATTAGCGAACAGTGCAAAAAAGCTTGCTAATGCTGAAACGTTATTTTCACTTTATACTCTTCGTTATAATAAAGGAAGTATTTCAGTTGAAGCCTACCAACAATCTGAGATTTTATTGTATGCAACAAAGTCAGATTTTAACAGTAAACAGCTAGCATTAAATACGTTAAAAAGAGAAGCTAATTCCTTAGTGAAAAATTATCCGAATAAAAATTTTGGGCACAAAGAAAACTTTCCTACTTTTATGCCAAGCCTGCCAGATGTTATTCCTGCAGATATCATCAAAAGAAGGCCTGACTTAATAGCGCAACAATACAATTTACTTTCTTCTAAAGCTCTAGATAAGCAGGCACTGCTTACACTGCTACCATCATTTAGTCTTACTGGCTCTTTAGGAAGTTCATCGAATGATTTAAAAGATTTAAACGATGAAGATTTCTCTGTTTGGAGCAAAGGCTTAAGTGTTTTCTTGCCAGTATTTAATGCTGGAAAGCTAATAGCAAACAAAAAAATAGCTAATACAAATAAAGAAATTGCAATGTTGGATTTTATCAATGCACTTCTTAATGCTTATAAAGAAGTTGAGAATGCTATTGAATCAGATAAAATTTCAAGCGATGCTCTCTTGATTGCTAATACAAATGCTAAATTGGCTAATAATATATATATCACTACGTTTCAAAAATTTAATCGCGGGGCTGCAAGCTTTGAAGATGCTATAAATGCTAATAATGCACTTTACAATAGTCTCGATTTGAAAGCATCGGTAGAAAAAGTTCGCTTAGAACAAAGAATAAATTTAATTTTGGCCTTAGGTGGAGGATTTAAATACAAAAAATGATAAATAAATTAAAACCAGTTCTTATACTATTAGGAGCCTTTGCTATCTCTTATATTCTTTGGCTTTTAGGGCAGGTCCAACCTGATCCAGTTGAGGATGCTCCTGCTCCAGATGTAGTTGTACAAATTTTAACTCCAGAAGATTTTCAAGTAACAATAAATTCAACTGGCACAACAAAACCTTTAACACAGACTGTGCTAAATGCGGAAGTCGGAGGTGAAGTGGTATATCGTTCTAAAAAGTTTTCAGAAGGGTCATCTGTGTTAGCTGGAGAGATTTTAGCTAAAATTGATGATACTGATTTACAACTTCAGTACAAGAGCGCACTTTTACAACTTGCGAATGCTGAAGTTCAGTATTCTTTACAAGCTGTGGAAGCTGAAGTTGCAAAAGAAGCATGGAACAAACTTGGAAAAGGCAAAGGAAGCGATCTCGCGCTAAAAAAACCTCAGTTAAAGCGAGCTGAAGCTTTAATGGAAGTTGCTAAAGCGCAAGTGAATTCAGCTGAAAAAAAACTTAATAAAACTGAAATAGTTGCACCATATGCTGGAAGAATTCAAAGTTCAAATATTGATATTGGAACAACTATAATTCCAGGACAACCTATTGGGGCAATGTACACTTCAAGTGAAATTGAAGTCAAATTGTCTGTAAAAGACAATGACTTACAATTTTTAAGTATTCCAATGGATGGAAGAAAATTAAATTCATCAGAACAATCAATTGTCAATATTAATAGTTTTTACAAAGGAAGAAATCAAACGTGGGAAGGAAAATTAGAACGTGTTGACGGAGTAATTGATCCTATTACGCGAATGATAAATCTAATTGCAGTTTTTAAAAATGATTTCATCGAAACTGACAAACCTAATTTGCCAATTGGTCTTTTTGTAGAAGCAAAAATTGATGGAATCATATTGAAGAATGTTTTCAGGATTCCAGTTAATGCAATTTCAGAAAATAATGAAGTGTTTATAATTGATAAAAATAATCAACTGCAAAGTAGAAGCATTTTAGTATTAAAAAAATATAATGAATTTGTAATTGCTCAAGACAATTTAAAAGCTGGCGAAAGACTAGTAATCACAAAACTGTCTACCGCTTCCAACGGAATCACTGTTAACCCGATTTATCAATAATGCGCGGTATAGTTACCTGGTTTGTAAAGAATAGTGTTCCTGCTAATCTTTTTATGTTTTTCCTTATTGTAGGTGGATTTTTCATATCATATCCATCTATTAAAGCGGAGTTTTTTCCAGTACCTGATGTAGCTGTTGTAAATGTTACTGTGCCTTATCCAGGAGCATCGGCATCAGAAGTAGAAGCATCTATCTCCTCCAAAATTGAAGACAGACTTGAAGGTGTTTCGGGCATCAAGAAATTGAGATCTTATTCTCTCGAGGGGATTGGCATTGTTAGCGTTAAAGTGTTTGCTAGCGCTGATTTTGATAATACGGTAGAAGAAATCAAAACAATAGTAAACGGTATAACTACTTTTCCTAACGACAGCGAAAAGCCTATAATTCAAGAATTAGAAGTTGCAGAAAAAGTACTTGATGTAGTTATTTATGGAGATGTGTCAGAAGATGTTCTTTTAAATGCAACAAAAGGTATCAATGAAGAGATAAAAGGACTAAGTGAAGTTTCTTTTACTGAAATATTTGGTAATAGAGATCGAGAAATATCAATAGAAATTTCTGAAAATAGTCTTCAAAAATATAACCTTACTTTTGATGAAATTTCGTATGCAATCAATATGGGTTCTATTGATTTACCTGGAGGTGTTCTATCTAGTTCAAAAGGGGATTTATTAATTCGAACTGTTGGCCAGTCATACAAAGCTGAAGAATTTGAAAATATTGTAATCAGAACAAATACAAATGGTAACACCTTATTGCTCAAAGATATTGCCACAATCAAAGACACTTTTCAAGAAGTAGATCAATTCTATAAATGGGATGGCACTAAAGCTATGTTCATAAGTGCAAATCTTGTAGGAAATCAAGATGTTTTAACCGCAGCTGATCAATTAAGAAATTTTGTTAAAATGAAAAAAGTAGAAATGCCAGAAAATATCAAAATTGACTATTGGTATGACCAGGCAAGATATCTTGAAGATAGAATTAATATTCTTTACAAAAATTTTGCAATCGGTATGGTTTTAGTTCTAATACTTCTAACCATGTTTTTACGTCCTTCTGTAGCTTTTTGGGTTGCCATGGGAATTCCGATTTCTTTTGGAGGTGCACTAATTTTACTACCAATGCTAGGTGTAACTATTAATGTATTGTCGACCTTTATGTTTATTGTGGTTTTAGGTATTGTTGTTGATGATGCTATCATTGTAGGAGAGAATGTTTTCAGAAGAAGAATTAAGCTAAATGAAGACAATTTTACATCCACTATAAAAGGAACTATGGAAGTAATGCTACCAGTTTTCTTTGGTATTTTAACAACCATAGTTGTTTTTGCTCCAATGCTTGATTTAGCTGGAGACACTGGACCAATATGGAGAACTTTTCCTCTTACAGCGATACCTATTCTTGTGTTTTCTTTAATTGAGTCCACTACTATCTTACCTGCTCATTTAAATCACGCTGGAGAATGGTTTCAATATAGATTTGTAGGATTTGGTAAAAAATTAAAAGCTGCGAGAAATTTTTGCTCTGAAAGATTATATAAATTTATAGATGATATTTGGCTGCCTCTTGTTAAGAGGTCTATTCAAAAAAGATATGAGACTGTTGCAGTTTTTGTTGGGATACTTCTTATATCATTCTCTCTTCTCGCTGGAGGCTGGGTTAAATGGCAGTTCTTCCCAGTTTTGGAGGCAGAGGAAGTTGCAATAGTTGTTGATCTTCCAGAGGGTACTCCCATAAATAAAACAGCTGAAGTTACTAAGATTATTGAAAGAGAGGCGTTGAAGCTTAAAAACGAATTAAATGCTGATAGCGGAAAGCAGATTATAGCGCATGTTCTTACAACAGTTGGAGCACAGTACTTCAGCTCTCAAGAAGCTGAAAGTAGTCCAACTGGTCCTGTTGTACAATCAAGCACAACTCCTCATTTAGGGGAAGTAGTGGTGGTGTTAACACCAGCTGATGATAGATGGGGATTAACTGGAGCATATGATATTATTAATATATTAAGAGAAAGAGTTGGTATCATCCCGGGCGTTGAAAGGCTTAATTTTAGTGCCAATATTTTTAGTGCAGGTAAACCTATACATTTCCAATTTTCTGGTGACAATTTTGATGAATTAAATAGAGTAGTTAATGATACAAAAGTACTCCTAAGTACTTATGGAGGAATTTATGATTTAACAGATTCTGATAAAATAGGTAAAAGTGAATTGCAAATTGAACTCCTTCCTGCTGCTGAAGCATATGGTTTAACAACTGCTACAATTGCTAAACAGGTAAGACAATCATTCTACGGAGAAGAAGTTCAAAGAATTCAACGTGGGGATGATGATATAAAAGTAATGCTTAAGCTTACCAAGAATGAAAGAGATAATGCTAGAACCCTTGAAAACTTAAGAATAAGAACAAGCTCAGGAATTAAAATTCCACTATATGCTGTTGCGAAAGTAAAAGAGATACCTGGAAAATCTGCTATCAAAAGAATTGATGGAAAACGTGTTATTGAAATTACATCTGATGTTGACATAACCAAGAACACCTCTTCAATGATACTATCTTCAATGCTTAATCAAGAAGGACAACCAATTGGTAAACTTCAAAATATTATGAATGATTCAAATGGAATAAATTTTGCACTTGCTGGAGAAGCTGCAGAACAAGCAGAACAACTTCAGGATATTTTTGTCAAATTTGGTATTGCAATTTTTACGATATTTGTTCTTTTGGCTATTCCACTTCAATCTTACTTTAAACCTCTAATTATTCTTTCAGCCATACCATTTGGAATGGTTGGTGCAATACTGGGACACTTAATGTTATTTCAACCAATGTCAGTATTATCGTTACTTGGGGTGGTTGCACTTTCTGGAGTAGTTGTAAATGACAGTCTTCTTCTTGTGGTTTTTGTGAATAGAGCGAAAGAGAAGGGTGATTCAACATTGAAAGCAGTTATGGATGCTGTTCGCTCCAGATTTAGACCGGTTGTTTTAACATCTCTAACTACTTTTTTAGGAATAGCACCATTATTATTCAACCAAACAACTCAAGTACTTTTCTTAAAGCCGATGGCTATTTCATTAGGGATTGGTATTCTGTTTGCAACTACAGTTATACTTTTATTAGTACCAGTATCTTATGTAATAATAGATGATTTTATTAGTTTGATATCCGGAAATAAAAAGAAAAATGCCTAAGCTTCAAACTGAGAATAATTATGATATCCAGACTGCAATGGATCTTCATAATCAATTTTAACAATAGCCTTCTTAAGAATTCTCTTTAATATAATTAATCTATCTTTTTCAGACTGACTTTTTAAAAGCATCTTTTTAGCACGCTTATCAATATCAAGCATAGATGAAATCTCAAAAGCAGCTTTAGGCATATTAATTTGAGCAATTTTAGAAGAGGCTCCTAACTTCATTAATACTTCATAAAGAAAAACATTAGTTTCTTGAAGTAAAATTTCATCGATGGAGTCATCTACATCTTGCCAAGTTTTAACGTATGCTTGCTTATAATCTTTTGAATAGTTATAACTTTTTACTATAAATCTTTCTACTCCAGTGACAATGATATCATACTCTCCAGTACTGCCCTCTGCTCCAACTACTTGCGATATTTCAGCAGTACACCCTATAGATAAAGTGTCATTATTTTTTGAATTAATAATACCAAATTTTTGACTATGTTTAAGACAATACTCAATCATTTTTTTATATTTAGATTCAAAAATGTGAAGAGGGAGTTTTTCGCCTGGCAATAGTACTAATGGTAAAGAAAAAATTGGGATTTTATCATTCATTATGTTATCAAAATACATATTGTTTTATTAATTTTCACTATCAATCTTTAAATCTAGGAGAAATATGAAAAAAGATATTCTTGATCACGTTGCTATATGCACTGATGATATTGCTAAGTCCGTTGATTGGTACATAAAAAATTTTCAATGTGATATACTATATCAAGATACTACTTGGGCTATGCTAGAATTTGAAAATGTGAAATTAGCACTTGTGCTACCTGATCAGCATCCATTTCATTTTGCAATTCTTAAAAATAATGTTGAAGACTATGGAAAACCTGTAACACATAGAGATGGGTCTGTTTCTGTTTATATTAAAGATAGATCAGGTAATAATATTGAAATACTGAGGTACTAATTATGAAAAGAATAATGATTTTTAATACAATTGCTATATTATTAATTATAATAATATCATACATATCAACACCTGATAATCAAGTACTATCAAATCATCATTTGCTTATCGGTTTTATGTCTGTTATTGGATTTATGGCTGTATTATGGATTTTGAGTTTAATTGTCAAGGATGCTAGCATAGTTGATATTTTCTGGGGTCCTGCTTTTATTGTACTTAGCTCCTCTCTTTTAGTGGCGATGGATCAAGTGTACTCTGAAAGATCATTGTTTATTTTATTTTTGGTGTCGGTTTGGGCTTTAAGATTAGCCTCTCATATAGGATTTAGAAATATTGGACATGGTGAAGATTTTAGATACGTAGAATGGAGAGAAGAAGGAGGAAAAAATTATTGGTGGTTTAGTTTTTTCAGAGTATTCTTGCTCCAAGGCGCTCTTTGTACGTTAGTTGGCTTATCTATATATTTCGGTTACCTAAACAGCACCCCTCTATCCTTTATTGAAACTATGATTTGCTCATCAATCTTTTTTGTTGGCTTAGCATGGGAATCAATAAGCGACTTACAACTCAAATCCTTTAAAAATAATCCTAGCAATAAAGGAAAGATATGTAAAGCGGGTTTATGGAAATATTCTAGGCATCCAAACTACTTTGGCGACTTGCTAGTATGGGTTAGCATTTTCTCTTTTAGTATTTCAAGTCAAAATATTTATTTAATTATGGGTTCTTTTCTAAGTCCATTGATTATGGGTTCAATTTTTTACTATATTACTGGTCCTATTATGGATCTTGCAATGATGCAATGTAGGCCAGATTATAAAAATTACATGGAAAAAAGCAATTTGCTATTTCCAAAATTCAAATAAAAGAGGGAAAATATGTTTAACAAACTATTATTAACACTATCAATATTCATTTTTATAGCTTGCGGTGGAGGCGGTTCTCAAGAAGCGCAAGTTGTAAATATTGGTTCACTGGGTTCTGAGATGAAATATGATGTTGAAGAATTCACAGTAAAAGCAGGTTCTAAGGTAAAAATTATACTTAAAAATAATACGCCTTTGGACTTCATGGGAGAAATGCAACATAACATTGTGATTTTCAAAGATGAATCAGCTGCTGCACAAATTATTCAACTTGCAGAAGGGAATGGTGGAGACCCTTATCCAGATGGAAGAATCATCGCTTATTCTGCTCTTGTGGACAAACAAGGACAGACAACATTAGAGTTTGATGCTCCAAAAAAGCCAGGGAAATATTTGTATGTTTGTACATATATTGCGCATGCGGGTTCTATGCGCGGCTATATGATTGTTGAATAATTTTAACAAACTATATACTATCTTTGACGATTTATAATTTTTTATTTATATTATCAACCTAATATTGAGATTAAATCTCAAAAGGGGAAAATATGAGTGAATTTTTAATTATGTTCAGAGAAGTACTTGAAGGAGTTCTAGTAGTTGGAATTCTTTATACATTTATTGTAAAAACTGGAAGATTACATCTTAAAAAAAGCATTATTAACGGTGTAATAGCTTCTTTTATTGCAACTGGTATTTTTGCTATAATATTCCAAATAGCTTATGGCGGCTTTGAAGGAAAACAAGCGGCTTTATTTGAAGGAACAACAATGCTTATTGCAGCACTTCTCCTGTCCACAATGATTATTTGGATGGGAAGAAATAAAAATGTCGCTGCTAGCCTTGAGAAAGAAGCCTCTGATATCATTGAAAAAGATAAAAATGTTTCACTGGGTTTATTTGCTTTAACCTTTTTTGCAATATTTAGAGAAGGCGTAGAAGTCGTTCTTTTTATGTATGCAATAGTAATTCAATCTGATGGTCTTTCAATTGGTGGATCAATTTTTGGCTCTTTAGTAGCTCTAATGATTGGTTATGCAATTTTTGTTCAAGGAAAAAAAGTTCCATTGAAAAAATTCTTTAACGTAACCTCTATTCTTCTCATTTTTGTTTGCGCTGGTCTTGTTGCCTATGGGGTCCATGAATTTGAGGAAGCATTTTATACTAAAGATGAAATGAAGAAAATGGAGATATGGAATATTAATGATAGTGGCCCTGTTTTTGGATTTAATATTGATGATAATGGAACTCCAAAACCCTTATTAAGTGATAAAGGAGCTATCGGTCAGTTATTTAAAGGATTTTTTGGGTATAACGGCAATCCAACATCTACTGAAATTTTAAGTTGGCTGTTTACGCTTATTTTGGTATCATTTTTGTGGAAAAAAGCTGGTAAACCTGCAACGCCACCATCTAAAGATTAATATATTTTAAATATTTTTTAAAATATCTTTTAACTCAGAAATAATCATTGCTGTGGCACCCCAACATACGCACCCCGAGAAATTAAAAGCAGGTACATCGACATTCATGCCCGCTTTAGAAATTGGCGTTTTTGATACAATTTCTTCTGCAAGGAGCTCATTGATGCTAATCTCAAACACTTCATCAACTTCGTTTTGATTCATTGCTATTTTAGGATATTGATCAGAAAACCAAACGTAAGTATGGATATTGAAATGTGATACTGGAGTATATAATGTTGATAGATTGCCAACTAAGTATAATGATGAAGTATCTATTCCAATCTCTTCATTAGTTTCTCTCAATGAAGCATCTTTAGGAGACTCGCCTAAATCAATAGCTCCACCAGGCAGAGAAATCTGTCCTTTATGATGTTCAACACTTGATGTTCGTTTAGTTAATAATAAAGTAAGACTCCCCTCTTTTTCAAATAGTATAACAGCAACACTTGCCTGCTTAGCATCTGCTGGCGGGATAAAAGCTTTAGCTGTAATATTATTAATAGGAATAACAGCCATTTTCTTCTGACTACTCCATCCGGGAAGCAAGGATTTTTTATTAAGTCTTTCCTTTAATAATGCAATTTTTTTCTCTACTTTCATGACCATGAAATATAAGCACATAATTTGGGATTGGAATGGTACTTTAGTAAATGATTTAACCTTATGTGTAGACTTATTAAACGTCTCACTAGAAAAAAGAGGGCTTCCTTTAATTAGTGAAAATATATATAAACAGAAGTTTTTATTTCCAATTAAAAAATTTTATGAGACAGTAGGTTTTGACTTCTCAAAAGAAAATTTTGAAAGCACTAACGAAGAATTTCATTCAGGATATGAAGCTAATTTTAAAAAATTGGCTTTACAACCTTATGCAGTTGAAACAATTTCATCTTTTAAAAATCTTGGTATTACTCAAAGTATTTTATCAGCTACCACTCAACGCAAGTTAAACACTCAGGTTAATTTTTTTGAGATATATCGCTTTTTTGATAATGTAGTTGGTATCAGTAATACTCCATCTGGCTATGGAAAAGAGTTTGAAGGAAAAGAGTTATTGAGGAGTGTAAATATTTCATTAAAAGACACAATCATCATTGGAGATAGCATGTTAGATTTTAACGTTTCCAAGGCTCTTGGCATTGATTGTGCATTAGTGTCCAATGGACATAATAATATTGAAAGGCTACAAGCTACTGGTTCTATGACTTTTGCAAATATTCAATCTTTTGCAGATTGGATTCTTGAGAAAACTAGGTAGTTAAACCACCATCGACTGTAAATAAAGAACCAGTTATAAAATCAGATGCGCTTGATGCTAAATAAAGAGCCATTCCTGCAACATCTTCTGGAACACCCATTTTACCTTTAGGAATAGTTTTGACTATTTGATTGTAGGTTTCTTCGTTTTCCCATAACGCTTTACTAAAGTCTGTTTTAATTAAACCAGGCGCCAAGGTGTTTACTTGAATATTTTTTGATCCCAACTCTTTTGCTAATACCTTAGTAAGCATGACTACTGAAGCTTTGCTAATATTATACACACCTAGTCCTTCTAAGGGTGTTTTAGCTGCTATCGAAGCTACGTTAATAATTTTACCACTCTTTTGATTAATCATGACTTCACTGCAAGCTTTAACAAAATTAAAATATCCTTTCACGTTCACATCATAAATTTTATCCCAATGAGAATCTTCTGAATTTAGTATCGGACCATAATATGGATTGGCTGCTGCATTATTAACTAGAATATCTACCGTAGAAAATTTATGAATTGTAAAATCCACTACTTTATTAATTGATTTGGAATCACTTGTGTTGCATTCTACAGCATCAATATAAAATCCTTTTGATTCAGCTTCTGCAACCGCAGCTTCTAAATTATCTTTTTTCCTACTACAGATAACAACATTCGCACCTGCTTTAGCAAAAGTAAACGCTATGGCTTTGCCAATACCTTTAGATCCACCTGAAATAATTACGCTTTTATTTTTTAAACTTAACATTTACTTCTTTTTTTCTTCTTTCAGCCATTGCTTTCCACATAGACTCTGGAAGTTTTGTTAAATCTGAAAATTCTCCTGCACCTGCAAGCCACTCTCCGCCATCAATGGTAATAACTTCTCCATTAATATAAGCAGAACCATCACTCATTAAATATGATGCTAAATTTTCTAGCTCATGTCTTTCTCCAAATCTCTTCATTGGAATTTTATTTTTCATGTTATCTTCAAAATCATCAAAGCCAGGTGGCATTAATCTTGACCACGCACCTTTTGTTGGAAAAGGTCCTGGAGCAATAGCATTAAATCTTATGTTGTGTCTTCCCCATTCAACAGCTAATGATCTTGTCATGGCTAAAACACCTGCTTTTGCAGCTGCTGATGGCACAACAAACGGCGATCCTGTCCATGCATAAGTAGTAACAATGCTCAAAATATTTCCACTTTTATTTTTGATCATCTCTTTTCCAATAACACTCGTGCAATTCCAAGTACCCATTAAAACTATATCTATCACAGCTTTAAAAGCATTTTGACTAAGCATCTCTGTTGGCGAAATAAAATTACCTGCAGCATTATTTAATAAAGCATCGATCTTGCCAAATTTATCAATAGTCTGTTTCGACATTAATTCAACATCTTCAATTTTTCTCACATCTCCTGGACATGTTAAAACATTTATACCGCTTTGCGAAAATTCATTAGCAGTTTCTTCGAGAACTTCGTTTCTTCTTCCGCTAATAACTAAATTTGCACCCAACTCTCCAAATCTTCGAGCCATGCTTTTACCCAAACCTGTCCCTCCGCCAGTAATAATGATTGTTTTATTTTCTAAAAGATTATCATTGAACATTTACTTTTCTCCCTCTTTGTTACTGTAAAGCATCTAAATTGCTTTTTATTGTTTCTGTTTTTTCTTTTAACGGATCTAAAACAGAATCTTCAATTACATCTGTTATTTTTTCTTTTCCCAACTCTAGCTGTGTTTTTATATCACCTTTCACTTTTTCTTCGCTATTCTCTAGCTGAATTTTTATTTCATCCATATTTGGCAATGGTTGATTTGTAAGCAGTAAGTAAGCACAATAAATAATAAATAAGGCAATACCTAAAGTAACTAACTTGAAAAGTTTTTTTATTACGCTATAGGTAATCATTGTTATTAAAACAATTGTTACAGCTAAATAAGCTGGATTATCTGAAATGCTATTTAATAGATTTTCTAACATTATATCAATTTATACATTACATTTCTACTTTACAAAGATGAAACATAAATCAACAAAAAACGTTAATAATAATGTGACTAAAAAAGTATGTGTTTTATTCTTTTTGCTGGGGTTTGTTTATTCTCAAGATAAAATTGAGCTCAAGCAGGCTGATTCTTTGTTTTCTAAAGAAATTAATCAACAAACTATTACTACTTTAGATGGTAATATTATTTTTCAAAAAGAAACTATGCTCCTCTATGGTGATACTGCTATTCAATCAAGTCAAAAAAATATTTTGAAACTGTCCGGTAATGTTAAAATTATAGATGAAGATAAAACAATTTTTTGTGACTCATTGACTTACAATGCAGATATTGACATAATTAAAATGTTTGGAAATATTAGAATCAACAATTCAGATCAAACTATTACAGCCGATAATGGAGATATACATAATGATGATAGTAAAATTATTCTTCGAAATAATGTAAGAATAATCAACAATGAACAAAAAGTTGAAGGCGAAATAATTGAATTATCATTTAAAAATCAGAAAATTGAGTCGCTTCAAGTGCTTCAAAATGGTACTATTTTTTCTGCTAACTACGGGTATGAAAAAATAGATGAAAACAAAAATATAATAGAGAAAGTTGATATTCTAAAAGGAAAACTTATTAATGTTAAAATGAATGATAATGTAATATCAGAAATTGAATTAATTGGTATGGCGTCAAGCTTAATTCATTTATATAAAGACTCTCTTTATCAAGGAACCAATGAAATTAGTGGCGATAAAATCACCTTAAGTTTAAAGAATAATAACGCTACAAATCTTGAATCTGAAGGTGGGGTTATAGGGCAATTCAATCCTTCGGCAACTAATATTTCTCAAGAAAAAGTAGATTATAAAGGTAGAAGAGTAGAATTTGACACCAATAGGCAACAGTCTAAAATGTTTGGTGAAGCAAATATCTACCAAGAAGGGATGGATTTAACAGCTGCGCAAATCAATATCAACTGGAATAGCAATATTCTTGAAGCTTTTGACAAAAATCCATTCAATGACGATGAATATCTCCAACCGACATTAATTGAAAATGGAAGAGAACCTGTTTCTGGAAAATCAATGATTTATAATATTAAAGACCGGAAAGGAAAAGTTCTTGCGGGATCAACAAAAGTGCAAAATAATATGTTTATGGGTAAGCAAATCACCACTGTTACTGATAGTACTTTTTATATAGAAGACTGCATTTTTACTTCGTGCGATCCTTCCAAATTTTATCTTGGAAGCAAGCAGGTGAAAATTATCTATGGCGATAAAGTAATAGCAAAGCCCTTAAATATAGTTATTGGGGGCGTCCCTATTTTCGGAATACCTATGGCAATTTTTCCTCATACAAATAAAGAAAGGCGCTCAGGCTGGATTATGCCATCCTTTGGTTCATCTGAAAATAGAGGAAATTACTTAGATGGTTTAGGGTACTATTTTGCACCTAATGATTATTTTGGATCCGAAAATTCTCTGATTTTTGCAGATAGACAGGGTATAATTCTTAAGTCAAAAAATCAATATAAAAATAGATATAAGTTTAGTGGAAATTTTAATTTTGAAGTGCGCAAACATCTCAACTCTAATGAGCAAGATATAGCAAAATTAAATGAAAGTAATAAAACTGACTTTTCCTTGAACTGGAATCACAATCAAATTTTAAGGAAAGATCAATCATTTCGATCAAATGTAAGTTATTACAGCAATGGTGAATACAATCGTGAAACAAGTATTGACCCCTTAAAGAGATTAAATCAACAAGCTATATCTAACGCAACATATTCAAAGAGATGGAAAAATAAAAATCTATCTTTAAGTGTTAATGTTTCAAATAAACAAGACTTGATGTCAAAAAATAAGGTTAATAGTAATTCTATTTTCTATCAAAATCCAACAAGTCTTAACTCTACAATTACAGAAAACAATAGCACTCTTCCGTCTATCAATTTTAGAATAGGAAGAAAAAATTTATTTAAAAATAGCAATAATCTTTTTTTAAGCGGTGTCCAATGGAACTATAGCTCAAGAATTTTAAATAATTCAAAAAACTTCTACAGAGCTGAGCAGATTATGGATGATGAAAATATCACCTATCACTGGCAAAAAAATGAAAACGGTGACGTTGTTACCTCTAATGAGACTAATGCAATGTTTAAGAACAACTTTAGCATAAACGCTCCTTTTACTCTTTTTGATTATATCGCTGTAAATCCCAATATTAATATTAATTCTGATTTTGTAAGCAGATTTAGGCAGGTATCCTTAAATGCTGATGATGAAGTTGAATTTAATGAGATTGAAAAATTTAAAAACAGAACAACTGGTAATTTGTCATTATCTATCACCACAAAAATATATGGCATTCTTCCTATTAAAATAGGAAATCTAAGCTCAGTAAGGCATGTTATGACCCCGTCAATTACATATAGCTATTCACCAAATTATTTAAATAATAATTCCTATTTTCAAGAATTCAATGAAGAATACTATGATTATTTTTCCGGTTCGCTAATAGGATCTACGCCTAGAAATAGTAATAAAAAAATTAATTTTTCCCTGGGAAATGTTTTTCAGGCCAAGTATTCTGACGAAGATAAGGAAGAAAAAATAAATCTATTTTCATGGAAAATAAATACTGGATATAATCTTAATAGCGAAGAATTCAAGTTATCAAATTTAAATAGCTCTATTAGAAGCAATTTGAAAAATGGCACAAATATTGATTTAAACCTTACGCATGATTTTTATGAATATGACTCTGAAAATAATATTCGACTAGATAAGCTAAATACTATGCCAAGGCTAACAGGTATTCGATTATCTACAAATTTTACGCTGAAGGGAAAACAATCTGATAATAAAAATAATACTAATTTATCAAAAGAAACTGCAGCATTTATTAATGATCTTTCGTCAAATAATTGGCAGAGCAGGCTGGGAATAAGCTATGCTGTTAATAAAATAAATCCTGATAATAAGATTGAGAATTTTTGGCTTAATAGCAACACAAGTGTAAATGTAACATCGAACTGGAAACTCAATTATAACGCAAGATTTAACTTAATTGATAAAAATATTGTAAGGCATAATTTGACATTATATAGAGAAATAGATTGTTGGGAATTGTTTGTCGACTGGACTCCAAATGGCTATGCTAAGGGATTATATTTTAGGCTAAACTTAAAATCTGATATTTTAAGAGATTTAAAGGTTGAACAAAAAACTGGTATCTATACTACAAGGTCAAGTTTTTAGGTGTTATTACTTCAAAAAATTATTAATGTTGTTTTGTGAAATCGAAATTTCAAAAAGTTAAAGGAACATACGATATTCTACCTCCGGAGAGCGTAAAATGGAATCAGTTAATTTCCTCGCTTCAGTCATTAAGCAAAAGCTTTGGTTTTGAAGAAATAAAAACACCTATCATTGAAAACTTGGATCTTTTTAAACAAAATGTTGGTTTTGAAACTGATGTTTCGAAAGAGATGTTTTCTTGGGAAGATTATTCAAATAATTATTTAGCTCTGAAGCCAGAAATGACAGCTCCTGTTGTAAGAGCTTTTATTGAATCTGGATTTTTCCGAAGTAAACCTTTATGTAAACTATTTTATATAGATGCGTTATTTAGAAGAGAAAAACCGCAAAAAGGCAGGCAAAGACAATTTCACCAATTTGGAGTTGAAGCCTTTGGTTCTTCAGAAATTGAACAGGACATTGAGGTAATTCTTATAGCAACCAAAGTACTTTGCCATTTAGGTATTGATAATACAGTTCTTCAAATAAATAATATTGGCAGCAAAGATACAAGAATGCTTTATCAATATAAATTGAGCAAATATTTTACTAGCTATAAATCTAAGCTTTCAAAAATTTCGTTGAAACGCTTAGAAATTAATCCACTTAGAATTTTAGATAGTAAAGAAGAGGTAGATTTAGAAATAATAGATGGAGCTCCACTAATTACTGAGTTCTTATCTAAAGATGAACATAGCAAATATTTGAATTTGCTTTCACATTTAAACGCATTGAATATCTCTTACCAAGAAAATGGTAGACTTGTAAGGGGTCTTGATTATTATAATAGTACTACATTTGAAATATCAACTTTATCTTCAAAATCACAGAACGCCCTGCTTGGTGGTGGCAGATATGACTATTTAGTTGAAAGTATGGGTGGGCCAGCTACCCCGGCCGTTGGTTTTGCCGCTGGAATTGAAAGACTAATGATTGAATCAAATTTCACTATATCTAAAGAAAAAGTAGATTTTTTTATTGGATATGAATCACAATCTGAAAAAATAATGAGTATTGCAAATCAACTCATTGATAACGGATATAACGTCTTTATTGATACCCTTAAAAAATCAGAAAAAAGCCAGATTAAGAGCGCAATAAAGTTGAATGCAAAATATTTTCTTAGGATTAATGACAAAATTATTCTTAAAGACTTGCATTCAAAAAAAGAATTTGAAGTTAATAGTTTAAATCAAATTAAAGATAGCATTGACAAATAAACCAATAATTTATATTTATAAATATAAATTTTTGACAATTACTAATCAATCTACGTAAGTTGCCAACCAATATGTCAAAACAAGAAAAACTATTAATAATCGTAGAGTCTCCCTCAAAAACTAAAACTATAGCTAAATACGTAGATAATGCGTCTGTTATTGCCAGCATAGGTCACTTTAAAGATCTTCCCAAAAAAGAAATGGGTATTGAAATTGAAAATGACTTTGCAATGAAAATTGAAAGCATGCCAGACAAAAAAAAGTTTCTTACTCAACTCAAAAAAGAAGTTAAGCTAGCAGATAGAATCTTAATCGCAACAGACCCTGACCGTGAAGGTGAAGCAATTGCAGCAGATATAGCATCAGAGATTACAGGCGATATTGAAAGAGTTGAATTTACAGAAATAACAAAAAAAGCAGTTCTAGATGCTGTTCAAAATTCACGTGAAATAAATTACGACCTTGTAGATGCACAAAGAGCTAGAAGAGCTATTGATCGTATTGTTGGATTTACATTTTCACCAGTTTTATGGAGAACTCTACGCTCATTGAAAAATAAAGGTTTATCTGCAGGAAGAGTTCAGTCAGTAGCCCTTAAATTATTAGTTGATCGCGAAAAGCTAAGGAATAAATTTATTGAAAATAAATTTTATTCAATAGAAGCACACCTAACGGAAGAAAAGAGCTCTGATATCTTTAAAGCTTCTTTAATTAAATATGATGGCGTTTTAGTAGCTAAGTCAGATGATTTTGGTAAATTTGAAATAGGATTAAAAAAAGATAATGTCATTCAAGTTGACAAATCTCTCGCGGATAAAATTAAGAAAGAATGTGAAGCAAATAATTGGATTGTTGATAACATAGAAAGCAAACCCACATCAAGTTCTCCTGCTCCCCCTTTTACAACAAGCACTCTCCAACAAGACGCATCAAGAAGATTTGGATTTTCTCCTAAAAGAACAATGGTAGTAGCGCAAAAACTATACGAACAAGGGTGCATTACCTACATGAGAACTGATAGTACAAATCTTTCCAATGAAGCGCTAAGAGCTACCAAAGAATTTATAAGCAAAAATTTTAAAGAAGACTTTCTTTCAGAAAAAACTAATATTTACAAAAATAAAGTTGCTAACTCGCAAGAAGCTCATGAAGCGATTAGACCTGCAGGTACAAAATTTAAAAGTGTAAGCGAGGTAAAAAAAATTGGGCCAGATGAAGCAAAGTTATATGAATTAATATTAAATAGAACAGTTGCGTCTCAAATGAAGCCAGCGCAATATATTCGAACTAACGTTGAAATATCTAATGGAAAATCATTATTTAAAGCAAGCGGAAATGTTACTGTTTTTAAAGGATATACCGCAGCATATGAACAAGCTCTGACAAGAAAAGATAAAATTGCTTCAGATAGTCTGCCTAAAATCGATAATCAATCAAAAATTTTGTGCAATAATGTAACATCAGATGAAAAAAGCACTTCTCCTCCAAGAAGATTTTCTGAAGCTATGCTTGTAAAGGAAATGGAAGTACGAGGCATTGGAAGACCTTCAACTTATTCTTCAATTATTGAAAAGTTATCGCAAAAAGAATATGTTAGTAAAAAAAATAAAATACTCATCCCTACTTTTGTAGGCATTGCGGTTTCTCAACTACTAGACAATCACTACAGAGCTTTATTCAACGAACAATTTACAGCAGATATGGAAAGCCGTCTTGATGCAGTTTCACGCTCAGAAAATTCATACTTAGAAGTTTTAAAAGAGTTTTATTATGGAAATGGAGATTATAAAGGAGTTTCTAAATTATTAGAAGAGGAAGTAGATATTGCCAAAGCTTGCACTGTTAATGTTGAAGATAATTTAGAAATTCGAATTGGAAAGTTTGGTCCATATGTTCAAAAAGATGGTAATAATATTACCATACCTGAAGACTTATTTTTTGGAGAGCTCAATAAAGCAAAACTTGATGAGCTTGATAGCATGCAAAAAGAAGATAATGTTATTGGCAAATTTACCAACGGAGAAAATATATTATTAAAAGTTGGAAGATATGGTCCATATGTTGAATTAGAATCTTCCAAAAAAAAGAAAATCAGTCCTCAAAAGCATCGGTGTGGAAAATTTAACAGAAACTCTTGCTATAGACTTGCTAAGCATGCCTAAAAAATTAGGAGAGCATCCTGAAACAGGAGATGATGTTCTTGCAGATTTTGGTCCATATGGTCCGTATGTAAAATCCGGAAAAATAAATGCATCCATGAAAGCTGATGACAGCCCATTGACAATCACACTTGACGAAGCGCTTAAGCTTATAAAAGATAGAAAGCTGAAATTTGAACCAAAAGTATTAGGAGACCATCCTAAAAGTAAAAACAAAATCTCAATTAAACGTGGAAGATTCGGTCCTTATGTCACCGATGGAAAGAAAAATGTTTCCTTGAAAGGCTATGTTATTGATGAAGTCACTTTGGAACAAGCAGCCCAATTAATTGATGAAAAATCATGATAAAAAAATTATTTTTAATATTATTTAGTGTTTCCTATTTATTCAGTTTTCAATCTTCTATTGAAGAACGTCTATATTCTCTCAATCGAGATTTAATGTGCCCTGTTTGTGATGGCCTAACTTTAGAGCAGTCTCAAGCTGGTCCAGCCTTGGAAATGAAAGAAGAAATCAAAAAAATGGTTATTAAGGGAATGTCAGATAAAGAAATTAAAGATCATTTTGTTAACAAATTTGGTATTGAAATATTAGCCAATCCTCCCAAAAAAGGATTTGATACACTAGTTTGGCTCGCACCGCTTGTTTTTGGTTTTTTAGGAATAATTTTACTCTACAGATATTTTTTTTCTTAAACTCTATAGTAATCAGCATAAATATTTTTTTAAAATTAGGAGCAAATCATAATAAATGAGCAAAAAACATCTAGATAAAGTTATTTCGCTTTGCAAACGTAAAGGTTTTGTATTTCCAAATTCTGAAATTTACGGAGGATTGAAAGCTTCTTATGATTATGGTCCTCTTGGTGTAGATTTAAAAAAATCCATATCTGAAAAATGGTGGGAAGAAATGACTCACAATTCAAATATTGTTGGATTAGATAGCTCAATTATGGTTCATCCTGATGTTTGGGAAGCTAGTGGTCATGTATCCAATTTTAATGATCCAATGACTGACAATAAGGATAATAAAAAACGTTACAGAGTTGACGACTTATTATCGCAACAGAAAAACACAGTTATTGATAATCTTTGTAGCCAAATGTCTATTGAAAATAATAATGATAGTGAAACTATAGACAAAATATCTAATATATTATTATCTCAGTCAGATAAGTTCAGTGGCGCAATGGAAAGCGCTGGTGTTATAGATCCATTTTCTGGCAACGTGGGCAAGTGGACTGCAGCTACACAATTTAATCTAATGTTCAAAACCAATGCTGGGCCGTCAGAAAAAACTGGTAAAAGTATCTATTTACGTCCAGAAACTGCCCAAGGTATTTATATAAATTACCTACTTGTCCAAAACTCTATGAGGCTTAAAGTGCCTTTTGGTATTGCACAAATTGGTAAGGCCTTTCGTAATGAAATTGTTGCTAGAAATTTTATATTTAGAACTAGAGAATTTGAACAAATGGAAATGCAATATTTTGTGCATCCGTCTGAAGATGAAAAAAACATGTCTCTTTGGAAAGAAAAAAGGATTGATTTTTATACTTCAGAATTAGGAATCAATAAAGATAATTTAAAATTTCATCAACACTCAGAAGAGGCATTAGCTCACTATGCTAAAGACGCATTTGATATTGAATATAATTTTCCATTCGGATGGGGAGAAGTTGAAGGAATTCATAATAGAACTGATTTTGATTTAAAAGAACATGAAAAATTATCTGGAAAAAATATGATGTATTTTGATCAAATTAAAAATGAAAAATATCATCCTTACATTATTGAAACTTCAACGGGTTTAAATCGCCTTTTTCTTATGGTTCTTTGTGAAGCATATTTTGAAGATGAAGAAAATAATAGAACTGTATTAAAACTTCCTTTTGACTTAGCTCCCTACAAAGCAGTTATTTGTCCATTACTAAAAAAAGATGGTTTACCGGAAAAAGCTCATAACCTATTTAATATAATTAATGCTAGATATAATTGCCTGTATGATGAGCAAGGTTCTATTGGAAAAAGATATTATAGGCAAGATGAAGCAGGAACTGCATTTGGAATTACTATTGATCATGAAACATTAGAAAATGACACTGTAACAATCAGAGAGCGTGATTCAATGGAGCAACAGCGAGTTTCTAGCGATAAAATCTTACAATTTATTTCTGACAATAAAATTTAACAGGAGCAACTATGCGATCAGCTAATCCAGCACTTAATAATAACACATTTAGAAATACTCGAAGAGTTTCTGGAGAAACCGCAATGACAATTGATGGAACAGTAAACAAGACTGCTTTGAGCTTGCTTCTTGTGATGACATCAGCCATTTATACCTGGAACAATCCAGAGCTTGGGTTAGCGCTGTTTTGGCCAGTCACCATTTTTACTTTTGTGCTTTTAATGATTACAATATTTAATAAAAAATCAGCTCCCTATACTGTACCGCTTTATTGTCTAGCTGAGGGTCTTGTCCTTGGAGGTATATCTGCCTATGCGAATGCAATGTATCCTGGTATTGCCAACCAAGCAATTGCATTAACTTTTGGGATTTTAGCAGCTTTATTATTTCTCTATAAAAACAAACTAATTGCAGCCACAGAAAATTTTAGGCTTGGTGTTTTTTCAGCAACTTTTGGAATCTTGATAGTATATGTTCTTAATCTTGTTCTATCCTTTTTTGGAATTTCTTTTATGGGATCTTTATTTGGTAACGGCCTTACTGGTATTTTATTTTCTGTTTTTGTTGTTGGAATTGCATCAATGAATCTAGTTTTAGATTTTGATTTTATCGAGTCAGGCGCTGAACAAGGTGCGCCAAAATATATGGAATGGTATGCAGCTTTTGGCTTAATGATTACACTCATATGGCTGTATATTGAAATTCTAAACCTCCTAATGAAATTAAGAAGTAGAAGATAGAAAGTTTTCTCTCTTATAATTTATTGACATAAACCCCACTTTAAACTAAGTTATGTCAACTAAGGGTAATTTGTTTCGACAAGATCGAAGCTTTTACCAACGATTTATATTAATAATATGTACATAAACAAAGGAAATAAAATGAGAAAGCTATATAACATGATAGCGCTAGTAATGATCTCAAGCTTTATCTTTGCACAAAGTTCAGTATCAGGTACAGTTACTGATGAGAATGGGAATGCCCTATTTGGTGCAAATGTAACGGTTGAAGGTACATCATCTGGTGCTGCAACAGGAGCTGACGGTTCTTATTCAGTCGACAGTGTTGGAAGTGGAACATATTTGGTTACTGCTTCATACATCGGATATGAATCTGCCAGTGTTTCTGTAAATGTAGATGGTGCTGCAACTGCTAATTTTGCATTAGCATCAAGTGCAGTATCTGGTAACTCTGTTTCAGTATTAGGATCAAGATTTTCTAGAAATGTTGATGAACAATCTGTTCCTGTAGAAGTTATCACTGAGCTTGAAATTCGTGCATCTGGTTTCACAGAAACCAATGACTTGTTGCAAGCGCTTGTACCATCATATAATTCACCAAAAAGTTATATTACTGATGGTTCTGATCATATGAGACCTGCAACTTTAAGAGGGATGGCCCCTAATCAGACTCTAGTACTAGTAAATGGTAAAAGACGTCACCAAGGTGCTTTAGTCCACGTAAATGGTTCTGTTGGTCGTGGTTCAACACAGGTTGATTTAAATGCAATTCCAGCTAGTGCAATTGAAAAAATTGAAGTGCTTCGCGACGGTGCAGCAGCTCAATATGGTTCTGATGCAGTAGCAGGAGTTATTAATCTTGTATTAAAAGAAACCGGCGGAACAGACGTTAGTGTGACTTTTGGACAAAATTTGTCATATTTTGAAAGAGGATATAATGCCGGTGAAGGCCTTATTGATGGTCAAGATGATACAACATATGGATGGGATGTTAACGAAAATGATGGTACTGGTTACCAACCATACACAGCTGATAGAGGCTGGGCTCGTCCGGGTGTTGAAAAAGTTTTAAAAACAGATGGTAAAAACCTTATTCTTCATGGAGGAACTGGGCTAAATGTATTAGGTGGAAACCTTTATGTTAGTGGTCAAATTCGTGATGGTGGCCGCACAAATCGTGCGGGTCTAGATCCAAGAAGACAGTATTTTGCTGGAATGGATGAACAAGAACGTGCCTTTGATAGAGAAAATCATCGTATAGGTGGGGGTGAATTTGAACAAGTAAGTTTAATGTTCAATGGTAGCTTCCCTATGGAAAGAGGTACTGTTTATGCATTTGGTGGTATGAATACTAGAGATGGTGAAAGTGGTTGTTATTATAGAAGAGCGCAAGACAATAGAACTCTTCGAGCTTGGTATCCAGACGGTTTCTTACCACTTATAAGTCCTGAATTAACTGACACTTCTTTAGCTGTTGGTATGAAAGGCCTTATGAATAATGGTATGGCTTATGATCTAAGTGTAAATACTGGTAGCAATGAATTTGCTTGGGGTATGGTTAATAGTCACAATGCAACTGCAGGTACTGGTCCAAACCAACAATCTGAATTTGATTTAGGTACACTTGGTTACAGCCAAACTACAATAAATTTTGATATAAGTACTCAAAGAGACATGGCAGGATTTGTTGGCCCTGTTGATTTAGCATTTGGTGCAGAAATGAGAATGGAAAACTACACAATTGAAGCTGGTGAAGAAGCTGGTTATACAGATTATGGATATGATGTATTAGATGGTCCAAATGCTGGCGCTTCCGCTGCTGTTGGTTGTCAATGTTTACCTGGATTAGCACCTTCTAATGAGCAAGATCGAGACAGAGAAGCTGTTAGTGTATATGCTGAAATGAGTGGTAAAGTAAGAGAAGATTTATTATTGGATGTAGCACTAAGAACTGAAAATTACAGTGACTTTGGTACAACAACTAATGGTAAAGTTGCTATGAGATATGAAATCATGGAAGGTGTAGCTGCTAGAAGTTCATTTAGTACTGGATTTAGAGCTCCTGCTCTTCAAGAAGCTTATTTCTCATCAATAGCTACAAACTTTATTGATGGTGTACCGCTAGAAGTAGGTACTTTCCCTGTAGATACTGAAGCAGCAAGATCTTTAGGATCAAAAGATCTTGAGCCTGAAACTTCAACCAACGTGTCTGCTGGTTTAACATACAAAGATGATCAATTTTCTGTTTCTGTTGATGGATATCAAATTAACGTAGATGATCGTATTAGTATGAGTGAAACTTTCAAAAATAAGTCAGGAACTACTTCAATGGTTGACTTTTTTGCAGCTAGAGGTGTTCCAGCTGCTGCAGGTAGATACTTCTTTAATGGTATTGATACTGAAACAAAAGGACTTGATATTGTTGCCTCTATGAGACAAGATGTTGCTATGGGTTCATTAACTTTAAAAGCAGCGATGAATTTCAATGACACTGAAGTTACAAATAAAGGTGAGCTTGATGTTCCTGAAAGTCTTATAGACTACACTGATAATGAACTTCTTGGAAGACAAAATACAGTGAGATATGAAAGTTCATCACCAAAAGAAAACTTCCAATTCTCTGCTATGCTACAAAAACCAACTTCAACGTTTATGGCAAAACTGAATCGTTGGGGTCAGGTTACAATACCAGCAGGCACTGTAGAAAGAGAGCAGGTGCTTAGCGCTCAATGGACAGTTGATATGGAATATTCATTCCAGGTAAATAGTCAACTTAGAATGTCATTCGGTGTTAATAACCTACTGGATCAATATCCTGATAAAACTATTAAAATAAATAGTTTTAACGGAATTTTCCAACACTCTGGATACAGTCCTTTTGGATTTAGTGGACGTTATGTATACTCACGTTTAGATATGAGTCTTTAAAAGCTTATATTTAATCAATTAAATAAAAAGCCTCTACTTTTTGTAGGGGCTTTTTATTATCTTTTAAGAATACAAAATGCGTAAAAAATCTATCATAAACATTATACTTTTTTTGACCATGTTCATCCATGGTTGTGGCCAACCAAAAAAGGATACTAATGGTGCGGTTTCTTCTACTTCAAGGATAGCTTCACAAGTAGGAATTGATATTTTAAAGAATGGCGGAAATGCCTTTGATGCAATTGTTGCTACTGGTTTTGCTCTTGCTGTTACCTCCCCCTCAAATGGAAACTTGGGAGGTGGAGGATTTTTGGTTGCTCGAACAGCTGAAGGAGAATTAATAAGCTTAGATTTCCGCGAAAAAGCTCCAAAACTCTCTTTTGAAAATATGTTCTTAGATAAAGATGGTAACTATGTTCGCGACCTTGCACTGTTCTCCCATATATCATCTGGAGTTCCAGGTACAGTTAATGGATTAATTAAAATTTTTAACGATTATGGTTCTGGAAAATTTACTTTAAATGAGCTACTTCAACCTGCTATTGATCTGGCAGATGATGGCTTTGCTATTGAACCAACAGCTGCTCGTGGATTTGATACTAATAAAAATCATTTTATCAAAGATGCAGGCTCAAAAGAAATATTCATCAAAAATAAAGATAATGTTATAACTGATTTAGAAAACAAATTTAAAAATGGAGAATTAAACTTTAAAGACTACGAAATAATGTTAAATGAAATAGACGAATGGAAAACTGGAGACATCTTTATTCAAAAAGATTTAGCAAATACTCTACGTAGAATAGCAAAAAATGGTAATAAGGGTTTTTATGAAGGTAAAACAGCTCAGTATATTGTTGATGAAATGAAATTAAATAATGGGTTAATGTCTTATCAAGATTTAAAAGATTATGATTCAGTTTATAGAAAACCTGTAGTGGGTTCATATAAAGATTATACTATTGTTTCTATGGGTCCACCGAGTTCTGGTGGAGTACTATTAATTCAAATGCTTAACATGTTAGAAAACTTTGATATACAAAATATGGAACGAAATTCAACAGAATTTGTTCACCTATTAACAGAAATTCAAAGATTAGCATATGCTGATAGAGCTGTACATTTAGGAGATCCTGACTTTTGGAGTAATCCAATTAATATGCTTACCTCAAAAGATTATGCATTAGAGAGATTAGGTCTAATCTCGCTTGAAAAAGCAACACCAAGCACTAGCATTGCTGCTGGAACAACCAAAAATGAAAGCATAGAAACAACTCATTACTCTGTTATGGACAAAGATGGGAATACTGCTGGTATTACCACTACTATAAATTTTAGTTATGGGAATAAAAAAATTGTAGATAATGCTGGTTTTTTATTGAATAATGAAATGGATGATTTCTCAGCAAAACCCAATGTTCCCAATGCATTTGGATTAATTGGTGGAGAAGCAAATGCTATTCAACCTTATAAGCGTCCGTTAAGCTCTATGTCTCCTACTTTAGTAATAGATAAGAATGGTCAATCAATACTAACGGTTGGGGCTGCAGGTGGATCTCGCATAATCACAGCTGTATTACAAATCATTATCAGCGTATTAGATCATGACTTAAATATACAAGAAGCTATTGATACTCCAAGAACCCATTCACAGTGGTTGCCTGATTTTATTTTTTACGAAAAAGGCGCGTTAGATCAAAATAAAATTGATGAATTAAAAATGTTAAATCATGCATTTTACAATGACAAAAACTTGCCAGGTAATTTTTATCTAGCAAGAACACATGGCATTCAACGAAAAAATGGTTCATTTATTTCGGGCGCAGATAAAAGAGGAACACAAAATGGAAATGAAGCAATTACTTATTAAAGTTAACATATTACTATTATTTTTATGCTGGATTTAGAGATAATGCTAATGCATATAGAGCATTAGCTGTTATTCTTGAAAAATCAGTAAAAAGTTTCTACCAAGAAAATCTTGGTATTATTCTATATTAATTTGATTTTAACGCAGTTGCTTTATTAAGATATTCTTGAGCATCTTCAAGTCTACCTTCGCCAAAAAAAGTTCTATATACTCCATAATAATATTGTGGATCATTAGGATTTTGGTCAATTAACTCCATGTAGTAATTTCTAGCTTTTCTCCATCTTTCGGCTTCTTCTAGTGCCTGGGCTAGTCCAAGCAATGCTTCCAAATCTTCAGGGGCTAAAAAATATGCTTCTTCAAAATTATACTCTGCTTCGTCAAAATTCTTCATTTTTAAATAAACTAACCCTCTGTTAAAAAATAAATCTACTCTCTTTTTATCATCTGTGGAAATGTCGAGTGCCTCGTTTAAATACTGTAAAGCTAAATCATACTTGCTTTGTGCTAAGTACAAGGACCCCAAACTTTCTAGAACGGAAGGTTCTTTGGGATTAATTTTAAGCGCTTGATTATAAAAGTTTAGCGCCTCATTAAACTCTCCTATCCTTACAAAGCTTTGTCCACCGCTCATTAATATTGCAATTTTAGTTTCCTTTGTTAAGTCTGTAATTGCCAATGCCTGGTTTATATATTTATTTGTAGCTTCCTTATCACCTTTCACTGATGAGTAAATGGATGCCAATGCGTACAATCCTGGTTGATTGGAACTTAAATTAATACCAACAATACACAAGTTGATTGCTTCGTTTATCAATTCAAATCTTTCTTTCTCTGTTTGAAAAGAATTTAATTTAGATAAGTATCCAGAGGCATCCTGATAGATAATATTATATGAATTTATTAAGGAATTTTCGACAGCAGTATTCATTGCAACTTTTCTATCATTTTTTGAAGGTCTAATTTTTAAGCTTTTTGGGGAAGTTAAAGCTATGTCCATATATTTTTTAACTAACCCCCACTCCTTTTGATTTGGATATACCTTGTCGCCTAAATGAAAGGCAGCTTCCCATTTATCTTTAGGGTGGTCAAGAGCTTTAAGAAGAAAACTTTCTGCGCCTTTTAAATCATTTTCATTTATTCTAATTTTAGCAGAAGTTAAATCTTGTCCAGCGAAGAGTGTTGAAAATAAAATTACAGTGGCAAAAAAATTTCTAAAATGATTCATGTTTTGTTCTCCTATTATATGATTTTGGAAGTTAGTATTTTTATAATGAGTTTTCAAGGAGTATGGTTGGAATTCATCCAGTCCAATCTATCTTCAAATTCTTTTTTTGAAACATTTAATAAGCCTTCTACGCCTACACCCTCTATACAAAAAGATGCCATTACTGCGCCAACCTTTATTGCTTCAAAAATATGCATTCCTTTTAGTTTACCCATCAAGATTCCTCCGAGATATGCATCTCCTGCACCAGTAGTATCAATAACTTCTTTTAATGGATATGCTTTTATTTCAAATACATTATCGTCGCAATCAAAATACGATGAACCTTTTTCTCCATCTTTGATTATTAAGCTTTTTGGCCCAAGCTCTAATATAGCTTTAGCCATTTCATGAATATTTTTACCGTCTAAACCTGTTAACGCAATTGCTTCATTATAATTTATACAGAACAAGTCAACGCGCTTAATTAACTCTTTTAATTCATCATTGGCGATATCTATATATAGCTTAAAAGTATCTAACAAAACATATGGTTTATTGTTCATTTGATTCAACAATTCAATTTGTAAGTGAGGAGCAGTATTACCCAACATTAAGAAAGGGTAATTTTTAGATTCATTAGAAAGTTCAGGAAAATAGGCTTCTGACACCCCTGGATCTACATACAATGTTTCTCTAGATGAAAAGTCGTCTTTATATTTTCCTCCCCAACAAAATGTGCTACCCTTGGATTGGGTCAATGATTCAGTAGATAAAGAATTATTTGATAGAAGTTGGAAGTGGCTATTTGGAAAATCATCACCAACAACTCCTACGAGTTCACATGTATTTGATTCATTTGCTAAAAGAGCATAAGCTGCTGAACCCCCTAAAATATCTGGAAATGAACCATGATTATTAATAATCTTGTCAATACTAATTGAACCAAAAACAATAGCTTTGTGTGAATGTTTTGAAGTCATAAATTTATCTAAAAAGATAATAATGCATATCAAATGAAAAAAGAAAAAATAGTATTAGGTATAAGTGGAGGAGTTGACAGCTCTGTTGCAGCGCTTCTCCTTAAGCAAAGGGGGTATGATGTTCATGGAATTTTTATGAAAAATTGGGATGATAAAAATGCTATTTGTAACGCTGAAGACGACTATGCAGACGCATCAAGCGTATGCGCTGCTCTAAATATACCACTTACAAAAATTAATTATACCAAAGAATATAAAGAGAGGGTTTTCGGTCAGTTTCTTAAAGATCATAAGCTAGGATTAACTCCAAATCCAGATGTGCTATGTAATAAAGAAATTAAATTTGATGTCTTTCAAAAATATGCTAAAAAAATTGGAGCTAAAAAAATTGCATCAGGACATTACGCCAATGTATTAATTAAAAATGAAAAGTGTTTTATTGGTAAGGCAAAAGATAAATCTAAAGATCAATCATACTTCTTATATCAATTAACTACTGATATCTTAAAAAATATTGAATTTCCATTGGGGAGTCTTTATAAAAATGAAGTTAGAAAGATAGCAAAAAATAATAAACTGGTTAATGCAAAAAAGAAAGATAGTACCGGGATATGTTTTATTGGTGATAGAAAATATAATAAATTTGTTGAGCAATTTATTGACAAGAAAAAAGGTGACATTATATCTCTTGATGGCGAACTAATGGGAAATCATGATGGACATATGTTCTTTACAGTTGGCCAAAGGAAAGGTTTGGGGATAGGAGCAAAAAAATCAGCATTTGATATGCCTTGGTATGTTGTAAAGAAAGATATAAAAAAAAATATTGTATATGTTGCACAAGGAGGAGAACACCCTGCTTTATTTTCTGATGAACTTATCGCATCAAACATCTTCATGAATGAAAATATTGAAGATAGGCTACCTATGAAATGCTATGCAAAAATTCGATATAGAGATGACGATAAACCATGTCAAATAATATCATTAAAAAACAATCAATGTTATATTAAATTCGATAAAAAAATAAAGGCAATTACCAAAGGTCAATCTATTGTATTATATAATAAATCTGGTTTATGTATTGGTGGAGGCATTATTGAAAAGCGAAATATTCCATATTTAGGAAAGGTACTTCATGAATAATGAATTAAGAATAGTGGTTTTAGCAGCGGGTAAGGGAACTAGAATGAGCTCTGATTTGCCTAAAGTACTTCACAAGTTAAAGGGCTCTCCACTTATAGATTATGTATTAAATGAGAGCGAACTTTTAAACCCAGTTGAAACAATACTGGTAGTTGGATTTAAAAAAGAACAGATTATTTCACATACAAACACAAGAAGTAATCTAAAATATGTTACTCAAAATGAACAGCTGGGTACAGGACATGCTGTTCTGCAAAGCGAAGAACTATTAAAAAATAAAGGTGGACATATATTAATCTTATACGGTGATGTTCCAAATATCAAAGCATCAACCCTTCAACCAATTATTGATGACCATATTATCAATAATCGTGACCTAACTTTAATTACTGCAGAAATTGATAATCCAACAGGATATGGCCGAATTATTAGAGATAAAAATGGAAATCTTTTAAAAATAGTTGAAGAAAAAGATTGTAATGATCATGAGAAAACAATCAAAGAATGGAATCCTGGTATATACATTTTTAAAGTTGCAGAAATTTTTGAAATATTAAACAACATTAAAACAAATAATGCTTCTAAGGAATACTATCTGACAGACGCGATTGGACTAGCTCAAGAATCTAGCATGAAAATTAAGGCTATTAAAATTCAAAATTCAGATGAAGTAATAGGGGTAAATACAGCAGATCAGCTAGAGGAGCTTGAATCTTGAGTTATTTGCTTAATTTCATCATAGGATTATTACTAGTTATAATTTTTATATTTGCATGGTCATTCAACTTATTTCTTAACCAAAATTTATCTTCAAAGCCAATCAATACTTCAACTTCTTTAGTTAATGAAAGCAGTAAAGTTAAGCTCTTTGAAAACTATTCGTCACAAACTCTCCAAGTTGCTGTTCTTAACGGATGTGGAGTCAGTGGAGTTGGAAATGCATATGGAAATATTTTGACAAATAGATATGGCCTTCAGGTAACTAGGATAGAAAATGCAGATCATTTTGATTACTCAATGACAACTATTGTCATTTTAAGCAAAGACAACCCTAACATTGAAAACCTATTAACCATTTTGGGTACCAATATTAATGCTGGAAATGTTGAATTTGATGCCAGAACCAATCCTGACGAAGATATTCAAATAATTATTGGGAAAGACTACCAAGAGTTTCTAAACTTGAATCAATGAGCGCAAAGAAATTACTTAAAAAAATTGTTACACTTTCTGACGATAAAAAAGCTGAAAATATTGTAGCCATGGACGTGTCAAGTATCACCTCTTTATCTGAATATTTTGTAATATGTTCTGCTTCAAACTTAATACAAGTAAAAGCTATAGCAGATAATATCAAAGATAATATTGATGAACATCCCTGGAAGACAGAAGGCTATGAAAATGGAACTTGGATCATTTTAGATTATGTTGACATCGTTGTACATATTTTTTTAAATGAAACGCGCGAATATTATGACCTTGAGAGAATTTGGTTTGATGCAAAGGTAGTTAAAGTATGAAATTAAATGAATTGATGGAAAATTTCATTCAAGAGTATTTGGATAAAAATAAAATTGATTTTGATGATTGGAGCATTAATCAAAGTACCCAAAAAGGGTTTGGTGATTATAGTTCTAACGTAGCATTGAAACTTACAAAGCTATTAAAAAAATCTCCTTTAGAAATAGCTGAAGAAATTGCTAATCATAGTAACAACAATAAAAAGGTTTTTGATTTAAGCGCTTCGAAACCTGGTTTTGTTAATTTTCATATAACAAATAAATATTATATTAAAGTTCTTGGCCAAATTCTTACAGAAAAGAAATTATTCGGCAAACATAAAAAACTTAATCAAAAAGCAAATGTGGAATTTGTAAGCTGTAATCCAACAGGACCATTAACTGTAGGACATGGAAGACAAGCAATATTAGGAGATATGATATCCAATATACTAACTTGGAAAGGATATGATGTAACTAGAGAATATTACTACAACGACGCAGGCAAACAAATGCGTGTATTAGCAGAATCATGTTATGCAAAATATGCATCCCAAGTTGGGGTAGAATATAAAGAGCCAAAAAATGGGTATGTTGGTGAATACCTTGATGAAATAGCTGCTTTAATTATCGAAAAACACGGTAAAGAGCTAACTGTGGATAATGCTCTTTTTAGAACTTTTACAGAAAAAGAAATTTTTAAAGATATCGCAAAATCGTTAAAAAGGGTTGGTATCAAATTTGATGTATTTTCTAAAGAAGGTGCATTTTATAAAAATGGATCTATAGATAGCGTGTTATCTATTCTAAAAGAAAAGAATCTTTCTTATGAGAAAGATGGAGCTGTTTGGTTTAAAACATCTGATATGGGTAAAGAGGAAGACAAGGTTTTAGTAAAAAGTTCCGGTGAACCAACATACAGATTACCTGATATTGCCTATCACGCAGACAAAGTAGATAGAGGTTTTGATTTAATTGTTGATGTATTTGGAGCTGACCATATAGATACCTATCCAGATGTAATTCTTGGGCTCAAATGCCTAGGCAAGAGAACAGACCATATTAAAGTAGTTATACACCAGTTTGTTACCATAAAAAAGGGAGGTGAAATTGTAAAAATGTCAACTCGCAAAGCAAACTTTATAACTTTAGATGAATTAAATGATGAGCTTAGCTCAGATGTAATTAGATATTTTTTTATAATGCGTGGTGCAAATAGTCATTTAGATTTTGATTTAGATTTAGCTAAAGATGAATCTGAAAAAAATCCAGTTTATTATTTACAGTATGCTAATGCAAGAATATCCAATTTGCTTGCTAGATATGAAAAAGAAATAACTGAAAATCCAAAAATTGACCTTAGCAGACTCATTGAAAAAGACGAAATTTCTCTTATTAAATTATTATCTGAATTCCCCCAAAAAATGGAAGATATTTCTGAAAGTTTAGAGCCTAGAAAGTTAGCAACATATTTAGAAGAAGTTGCTGCTGGGTATCATAAGTTTTATGGTAATCGTAAAGTTATAAATCATGATGACCTTGACACTTCGTTTGCTAGAAAAAAATTATGTGAAGCAGCCCAAATTGTACTCAAGAATGGATTATCAATTCTTGGAATAAGTGCGCCTAGTAAAATGTAAGTTTTAATGCTTAAAATTGGACATAGAGGTGCTTGTGGATATGTACCCGAGAATACTATTGAATCTATTGAAAAAGCTATAGCTTTAGGCGTAGATGGAGTTGAAATCGATATTTTCAAATGTAAAAGCGGTGAACTAGTTCTTTTTCACGATCAAACCTTAAATAATTTAGTCGGCAGATCAGAAAGGATTGAAGAATTAACGTTAGAAGAATTAAATGAGTGTTTAATTATGAACAAATACTCAATCCCAACTCTTAAAAAAGTTCTTAAAACTGTAAAGCCTCCTCTCTTTATAAACATAGAACTTAAAGGGAATGGCACAGCATTGCCCACCTCCGATTTGCTTTATGATTTTACCTTAAAAAAGAAATGGCCAGAGAGTTCTTTTATTGTCTCTAGTTTTAAATGGCAAGAATTAGTAAAACTAAGACAGTTGAATACAACTATTCCGATCGGAATACTAGTTGACAGAAGAAAAACTATTAATGAAGCTATAGAATTTGCTAACAAAATAAATGCCTATGCAATTCATCCGTACTATAAAATGTTAAATAAAAAAAATGTTCAGAAAATTAAGAATAATTGTTTTAAAGTATTCACATGGACAGTAAATAATAAAGCAGAAATTGATAAAATTAAAAAATTTAATGTGGATGGAATAATTTCAAGCTATCCTGATAGGATATAATTAACAAAATTGTGGAGGCGGGGAGATTCGAACTCCCGTCCAAAGTAGAGAAAAAGTAAACGTCTACATGTTTAGTTTCTTGATTTAGTTTTACTGTATATCAGTTCAAGAACATACAGATATACAGCTATCTTCTAGGGTTTCACTTATTAAACTGAAGCAGAATAATAAATTATCTCATTTTTATGACACCAATCAGCTAACGATGAGAAACGTCTACTGGTGATGGGCTTTTAGCAATTAAGCAAAAGCCATTTGGCCATTGTCGGCACTTAATACAATTTAGAAGTTTAAAGAGGTACTAAGCTCTACATGCGATTTAAGATTCCGTTCTAAAATGTCGAAACCGGTCGCCCCCAATTGTCAAATAGGTTTAAAGATACAACGTATTATGGAAACAAAAAAGGCTCTGTAGCGCCAACCCCAGAGCCTTTTCGATGCTTGTATTTGCTTACAATAATCTAATTTTAGACTACCCCAAACTAATATTAATTTTTACTATTGGTCAATATTTTTTAATTGAATCTTTAAAAAAAAATTAAAAAATGAATTTTTAAGAGTATTAAATTAAATTTTATGGGTTATATTTTAGCCTAGTTTTGCCTCCGTAGCTCAATGGTAGAGCAGGGGCCTTTTAAGCCCTTGGTTGTAGGTTCGAGTCCTTCCGGGGGTACTATTATTAAGAATTAATCTTAACAATGTCTGAATTTCATAAAAAACATATAGGTCCGTCTCAAAAAGAAATTGATGAAATGCTGCAAGTTTTAGGTTGTAGCTCTCTCAACAATCTATTAGAAAAAATTGTTCCTAAAAATATTTTAGACATTGACGATTCTGCTATTGGAAATCGCGAATTTTCAGAAAATGATATCCTTCAGTATGTTAAAAACAAAGGGGCGGGAAATTCTATTTTTCGTTCATTAATTGGCCAGGGGTACTATGACACCATTACTCCTAACGTTATCTTAAGAAATATATTAGAGAATCCAGGTTGGTATACTCAATATACACCTTATCAGCCAGAAATCTCTCAAGGCAGATTAGAAGCTTTATTGAACTATCAAACAATGATAACTGAAGTCACTAGTCTTCCGATTGCAAATGCGTCCCTCCTTGATGAAGGGACTGCAGCAAGCGAAGCAATGTTAATGCTTTACAGAAAAAATAAATCAGATTCTAATCAATTTTTAGTTGATGAAAATTGTTTTAATCAAACTATTGATGTAATTATTTCAAGAGCTGAGCCTTTAGATATTGAAATAATCGTAACATCATTTGAAAATTTTGATTTCACTAATGCTTTTGGATGTATAGTACAGTACCCTAATAAATTTGGAAATATTGCCCCTAAAGAGGATTATAAAAAACTCACAAGCCATGCACATGAAGAAAATTGTAAAGTGATATTTGCAAGCGATCTAATGTGTTTACAGCTTTTTGAATCTCCAGGAAATTTAGGCGCCGATATTGCTGTCGGAAACAGTCAACGTTTTGGAGTTCCGCTTGGCTATGGAGGACCTCATGCTGCATTCATGTCAACTAGCGAGGAATTTAAAAGAGATATCCCTGGTAGAATTGTTGGTGTATCACAGGATAGAAGAGGAAATCAAGCATATAGATTAACTCTTCAAACTCGAGAACAACATATTCGTCGAGAAAAAGCAACATCAAACATTTGCACTGCTCAAGTTTTATTAGCAATTATCTCAGGAATGTATGCGCTATTTCATGGACCAACTGGATTAAAAAATATTGCTCTAAGAATACATAATTATACCAAAGATTTGGCTAAAAAAATTGGCGAGCATGGACATGAAATTATAACTGACAGTCATTCATTTTTTGATACAATAGTTGTAAAACTATCAAATATGGAAATTGAAGATTTAAAAGCAAGGGCTATCAAGCACAACTTTAATTTAATGTACCATGAAAATGGCCTCGTTGGGATTTCTTTAGATGAAAAAACAAGCCACAAAGAAATTGATGAGATTGCTGCCTTATTTGAAAATGAGTTAACTGCTGATTATAAAGATGATATATTTAAACCTAACCGCAAAGACGGTCTTTTATCTCATCCTATTTTTCATAGTATTAATTCAGAAACAGAGATGCTTAGATATATTAATAAGCTTGAAAAAAGAGACTTGTCGCTTAATTATAGCATGATACCTTTAGGATCCTGCACAATGAAACTTAATGCAACTGTTGAGATGATTCCGATTAGTTGGCCTGAATTCAATTCAATTCACCCTTTTGCTCCTTTATATCAAGCTAAAGGATATACAAAGATTATAAATGAGCTTGAAGAAATGCTTTATAAAGTTACAGGTTTTGATGCTGTGTCATTTCAACCCAACTCTGGAGCTCAAGGTGAATATGCTGGATTATTAAGTATTAGAGAATATCATAAAGCTAATAATTCACAAAGAAATATTTGTTTAATACCCGAATCTGCTCACGGAACAAATCCTGCTAGTGCAATCATGGCTGGCTTAAAAGTGGTCATTGTTAAATGTGACGAAAATGGTAATATTGATTTTACAGATTTAAAAAATAAAGTGTCAGAGGCAGGAGATAAATTGTCATCCTTGATGGTTACGTATCCATCTACTCATGGAGTATTTGAACACAACATTGATGAGATTTGTGATTTAATACATCAAAATGGCGGCCTTGTTTATATGGATGGTGCAAATTTAAATGCAATGGTTGGAGTATGTAAGCCAGGTAAATTTGGAGCAGATGTCATGCACATCAATCTTCATAAAACATTTTGCATTCCGCATGGAGGCGGAGGACCTGGGATGGGGCCAATATGTGTTAATGAGAAACTTAAACCTCACTTACCGAAACACAAACTTACTGATGACACATTTACCTATTCAGTTTCTTCATCTCCGTTTGGTAGCGCAAGCATCTTATTAATTTCATATATCTATATGAAGTTAATGGCTTCAAAAGGCTTATTGAAAGCATCGCAAGTTGCAATTTTAAGCGCCAATTACATGGCAAAAAGATTAGAGAATGATTATTCTATTCTCTATAAAGGACATAGCGGATTAAATGCACACGAGTTTATCGTGGATTGTAGAGAATTTAAAAATAGTGCAAACATAACAAATGAAGATATTGCAAAAAGATTAATAGATTATGGGTTTCATGCCCCAACAATGTCATGGCCAATTCCGGGAACGCTTATGATTGAACCAACAGAGAGTGAATCAAAATCTGAGTTGGATAAATTTTGTAATGCTATGATTGCTATAAAAAATGAGATTGTTGAAATAGAATCTGGCAAAATGCCTAAAGACGATAATGTATTAGTTAATGCTCCACACACTGTACATGATATTTGTGGTGACTGGAATCATCCGTATTCAAAAGAACATGCAGTCTTTCCTACGCAATGGAATAAAGAAAATAAATTTTGGCCTTATGTATCTCGAATTGATAATGCTTTTGGAGACAGAAATTTTTTCTGCGTCTGTCCAGATATAGATAGTTATAAATAAACGATTATATACTATTCAAAATATTCTTGAAGAGCCTTTACGTTCACTTCGTTCAAGTGCTTCATGGAATCTATAGCTGCCTTAGCGCCTGGTATAGTAGTAATAGTTAAAACATTTTTCATGACCGATGTTCTGCCTATTGCCTCTTCATCAGATCTAGATTGTGGTCCTTCCGGAGAATTAATAACAATCTGAATATTATCATTTAATATTTCATCAACTACATTCGGTCTTCCTTCTCCAACCTTATAAATCTCATTGCATTCAATGTTATTGCTATTTAAATAAGCATATGTGCCTTTAGTTGCAATAAGATTAAATCCCAATTTTATAAGTTTGCTAGCTATAGAAAGTAATCTTGGTTTATCAGAATCGCTGACAGATAAAAAAGCTGTTCCTGTTTTTGGTACCGTGTATCCATCAGACCTCATCGCTTTCAAAAATGCACTTCCTATATTCGAATCAATTCCCATCACTTCTCCTGTAGATTTCATTTCAGGCCCCAAGAATACTTTTTCATTTTTAAATTTTTTGAATGGTAAAACAGCTTTCTTCACCGCTATATGTTCAAAATTATTTTTTTGGAGATTGAAATCTGTAATTTTCTTTCCAACAGATATTTGAGCGGCTATGCTTGCTAAAGGAATGTTGCTGTACTTACTTACAAAGGGCACGGTCCTGCTTGATCTAGGGTTTACTTCTAAGACATAGACTTTTTGATCTTTAACTGCAAACTGGAGATTAATAAGTCCAATTACATTTAATTCTAGAGCTAATTTTGTAGTTATATTTTCAATATCTTTTTTAACTGAATCTGACATTTCATAGGGTGGAATCACGCACGATGAGTCGCCGGAATGAACACCAGCTTCTTCAATATGTTGCATAATGCCAGCAACAAAAACATTGTCACCATCTGAAAGCGCATCTACATCAAACTCAAATGCATTTTCTATAAATTGATCTATTAAAATTGGGTGGTCGTTTGTTGCTTCAGCTGAACGAAATACATAATCTACAAGCTGCTCTTTTGAGTAAACTATTTGCATAGCTCTTCCTCCTAAAACGAAGCTTGGTCTAACAAGAACTGGAAAGTGTGCTGATTCAGCATAGCTGTAAATATCTTCATAGTTTTTGGCAATACAATACTGTGGTGTTAAAACATTTAATTTTTTAATTATCTTTGCAAATTCTTCCCTGTTTTCAGCAAGATTAATGCTGTTTGCAGATGTGCCAAACACCTTTACGCCCGCTTCAGTTAATTGATTTGCTATTTTTAATGGGGTTTGACCGCCAAATTGTACTAAAACTCCATCAGGTTTTTCAAAATCAATTATGTTCATTATATCTTCAAAAGTAATAGGCTCAAAATACAGTCTATCTGCTAAATCAAAATCGGTTGATACTGTTTCTGGGTTACAATTTACCATTATCGATTTATAGCCTGCATCTCTTAAACCGAATACAGCCTGCACACAACAATAGTCAAATTCAATCCCTTGCCCAATTCTATTTGGCCCTCCACCTAATATCATAATTTTTTTTCCTGATAAAGGCTCTAAGTCATTTTCTGATTCATATGTAGAATATGAATATGGGGTTTCTGCTGCAAACTCACCAGCGCACGTATCTACGACTTTATAAACAGGGTGCAAGTTTTCTTCTTTTCTGGCTTCTCGAACCTTGCTTTCAGAAGTATTGTTTAATCGCGCTATCTGTAAATCAGAGAAGCCGTTCTTTTTTAAATATTGCAAGTTATTCATGGAAGAAAAATTTTTCTCTATATTTACTATTTCAGCAATTTCTCTTAAAAACCATGGATCAATCCCAGTGTTTTTGTGTATTTCATCAATGGAATACTCTTCTTTTATAGCTTCTTTTACTTTTAATATTCTAAATGCGCTACCATCATTTAAAGATTTTATATCAAGCTCCCTATATCGCTTAATTTCTTGATCTTCGCCTCTTGGATCTTTTGTTTCAAATCCTGGTAAATTTAATTCAATGGAACGGAACGCTTTTTGGAAAGACTCTCTAAATGTTCTTCCTATGGACATTACTTCTCCTACTGATTGCATTTGTACTCCAAGTTTACCTGAAGCAGAAGAAAATTTTTCAAAGTCAAATCTAGGCAGTTTTGTCACTACGTAGTCAATGGTAGGTTCAAATGCAGCTAATGTTTTATTTGTAATATCGTTTTTTAATTCATCTAATGAATATCCTATTGCTAACTTTGCTGCAATTTTTGCTATTGGAAATCCTGTAGCTTTTGAAGCTAGCGCCGATGATCTACTTACCCTTGGATTCATTTCAATAATAACCATTCTTCCGTCTTGAGGATTTACTGCAAATTGAACATTAGAACCTCCTGTGTCTACACCAATTTTACGTATACATTTAATTGCTGCATTCCTCATTATTTGAAACTCCTTATCACTTAATGTCATTGCAGGTGCTATTGTAATTGAATCTCCGGTATGTATACCCATTGGATCAATATTTTCTATAGAACAAATTATAATCACATTATCATTTAAGTCTCTTATAAGCTCTAATTCATATTCTTTCCAACCATTTAAGTATTCTTCCACCAACACTTGCCCAGTTGGACTTTCTTTTAATCCTTTATTAACTGAATTTTCGAACTCTTTTTCATTGTAAGCAACTGAACCACCAGATCCGCCCAATGTAAAAGATGGCCTAATAATTGTTGGGAGAGAAATATTATCTAATAATTTTCTAGCCTCCTCTAGAGAATTAATGGTATATCCATAAGGTAAATCTAGTCCTATTTCTAGCATTGCATCTTTAAACATTTCTCTGCTTTCTGCTGTTTCAATCGCCTTTCTATTTGCGCCAATCAATTCAACATTATATTTTTTTAAAATACCTTCTTCGTCAAGTTTCATGGCTACATTTAGAGCTGTTTGTCCGCCAACTGTTGGCAAGATTGCGTCAGGTTTTTCTTTTTTAATAATTTCTTCAATATATGCTACTGATATGGGCTCTATATATGTTTTATCAGAAAATTGAGGGTCTGTCATTATGGTAGCTGGGTTAGAATTAATTAAAACCACCCTATAGCCTTCTTCTTTTAAAGCTTTTATTGCTTGTGTACCTGAATAATCAAACTCACATCCTTGTCCTATGACAATAGGTCCTGCACCTATCACTAAAATAGTATCTATGTCATTACGCTTTGGCATTTTGCTCCATCATATTAAAAAATTCTTTAAATACATACCTTGAATCATGTGGGCCGGGGCTCGCCTCAGGATGGTATTGAACAGAATATGCAGATATTTCATTACATCTTATACCGGCAACAGTGTTGTCATTTAGATGTTTATGTGTTACTTCAACATTATTTGGAAGGGAATCTTTATCAACTGCAAACCCATGATTTTGTGAAGTTATCTCAATATTATTAGTAATTAAATTTTTGACAGGTTGATTAATTCCTCTATGACCAAATTTCATTTTAAATGTAGTTGCACCTAGTGCTAGTGCAAGAATTTGATGACCTAAACAAATTCCAAAGATTGGTTTTTTACCTAAAAGTTTTTTTACTGTTTTGATACCATATGATACTGCAGCAGGATCTCCTGGTCCATTAGATAAGAAAATACCATCAGGATTTGAAGACAATATTTCTTGATATCCTGAATTAGCAGGAAAAATTTCTACTTCTGCTCCTTTTGATAACAAAATGTCATATATATTATTCTTCATGCCAAAATCTATTGCTGCCACCTTGAATAAAGGATTTTCTACATTACACAAAACTTTTTTTTCTTTTCTAGTTACTTCAATTGCAAGGTCTCGCCCTTCCATGCTAGGTATATCGCTTACTTTTTTCTTGAGACTATCTACTGAAAAATCTTTGGTTGAAATTATTCCTCTCATAGCACCGTTTTTTCTTATATGAATTGTAAGTGCTCTAGTATCGATATCCTGAATTCCAACAATCCCATTTATTGATAAAAAATCATTTAATGAACTTTTAGACCTCCAGTTTGAAGGTGCTAGTGATTCGCTTTTAATTATAAATCCTGAAGAAAATATTTTTTCAGATTCAACATCTTTGTTATTTGTTCCATAATTTCCGATGTGTGGACTGCTCATGACAATCATTTGCTTTGCATATGAAGGGTCAGTAAGAATTTCCTGGTATCCTGTCATACCAGTATTGAAACACACCTCTCCTGATGTTTCGCCTAGACTGCCAAGACTTTTTCCAATAAAAAAAAGGCCATCCTCTAAATAAAGGATAGCCTTTTTTAAATTTTGCATGGCTTATTTTAAATCAATAAAATAGAAATTAAAACCTAATTTTTTTCCCTGTAGCCATTAATTGTACTGCCATTACAGTTGTAGCAACTGTAAACATAATTAGAAAAATTGATGATGTTAAAAAAGGTGCATCAGAAACTCCTAATGTTGCCTCTCTCAGAGCGCTTATTGCATAATAGATTGGGTTTACTTGGCTTAAAGTCATTGCCCAAGCAGGTAGCATTTTTATTGAATAAAATATTCCACCTAAGAAACTAAATGGGGTGATAACAAAATTTTGGATTAAGGCGAGTTGATCCCAGGAATCAGATAACTGTCCTACAAATAGACCCAAACTGGAAAAAGACCACGCAACTAAAAATATAAATAACAATGTAAGCGGAAGATTTAAAATTGGCATACCTGCAAGCCAACAAATTAAGAGAATTAATACTCCATTAACAAAACCCCTTATTGTTCCACCAATAATAAATGATAAAGATAATTCTAAGCTTGATAACGGGGTAATTAAAAGCTCTGGAAGGGTTTGTAGTAATTTCATTTGCAGCATTGATGATGCAGAATTTGCAGTAGCATTAGTTATCACATTCATCATAAGAAGGCCCGGTAGAATATAAATTTTATATGATACGCCGCCAATCTCAGTAATTCTATTTTCTAGCGCCACTCCAAACACAAAGATATATAAAAGAGTTGTAACAATACCTGGAATAATTGTCTGTCTCCACACTGAGAAAAAACGCATAATTTCTCTTGAAGACAGTGTATAAAATCCTACCCAATTCTTAATCATTTATTTTTCTCCCTGTTAAATCTAAAAAAACATCTTCTAAAGACGTTTGGGGAATATGAATATCTTCAATTTTGATAGCTTTTTCAGAAAACTTCAAAATGATTGATGGCAATTCCATATTTGGCTTATCTGTGATAATGTGAATTTTTTTATCATCAATATTGTGCTCATAATCATTCAAGAATTGAGGTTTTCTCTCCAATATATCTTTTAACTGAATTTCAATAGAGGAGTTTTTTACCATCTTTTTTAGATTATCTACTGAATCTTCAACAATCAATTTTCCTTTGTCAATAATTCCAACTTTTTCACATAACAACTCTGCTTCGTCTATATAATGTGTAGTTAATAAAATTGTTTTCCCTTCACTATGTAGCTCTTGCAGATATGACCACAAATCGTGTCTCAGCTCGACATCAACACCCGCAGTAGGTTCATCTAAAATAATAATATCAGGATCATGAACTAAAGCTTTTGCAATTTGTAATCTTCTTTTCATACCGCCTGATAGTTCTCTCATTTTTTTGGATCTATGTTTAAATAAACCCAATTTATTAAGAAGGTATTCTATTCTTTCTTTTGAATCGTTTCTAGGTATGCCGTAAAATCCTGCTTGAAAGTAAAGCAACTGCTCAATTGGGAAAAACCAATCTTGACTCACCTCTTGATGAGCAATACCAACCTTTGATCTGGCAAATCTAAAATCTTCCTCAATATTTTTGCCAAAAATTTCTATTGAACCATTGGAGGGCTTAACTAAGCTAGTGATAGAATTTATCGTTGTAGATTTTCCAGCACCATTTGGACCTAGAAGTCCATAAAATTCTCCCTTTTTAATTTCAAGATCTATGCCGTTTACTGCTTTAACATTTTCATATGACTTGAATAAATTAATTATTTTTATGGCAAGATTATTTTTCATTTGAGATATTAATTTTATAAATACTTATTCATTTAAAATAGAATTTTAATTTTCTTTTAAAAACTTATCTAATTCATTTTCATGCACTATTTTAATATTAAGTTTTTGCGCTTTTTTTAATTTAGAGCCAGGATTATTTCCTACGATTAGCGCTGTAGTTTTACTAGATACTGATGTTGTAACTGATGCACCATTCTTTTCAAGTCTTTGTTTTAAATCTCCCCTTGACAAGCTTTGAAAGCTGCCTGTAATCACAACTTTTTCATTAAGCATCTTCATATGCGATTGATCGAAATGCGTTGATTCTATTTCTACTCCCAACTTTAAACAGTTATTAATAATCTGATTATTTTTATCGATTTTAAAATAGTTTTCAATGGCAATAGCTACTGTTGCACCAATCCCATCTATTTCTTCCATTTCTTCTACTTTCAATTCACCAAGTTTTTTCAATGATGAATTACAATGCTTATCAATTACTTTTGAAATATGCTGTCCAACATTTGATATCCCTAGGCCAAATACAAACCTAGGAAATGTTGTTACTTTTGAATGATTTATTGATTTTATAAGATTCGTTGCAGATTTTTCTTTAAATCGTTCAAGAGAAACTAAATCATTGTACTTTAGTTTGTATATATCATCAAAATGGTTTATCAAATTTCCTTCAAATAGTTGTTTAACAATTTGCGGACCCATTCCTTCGATATTCATGGCATTTTTTGAACAAAAATGTTCAAGCATACCTAACACTCTTGACTTACAATTAATATTTAAACATCTATATGCCGCTTGATTTTTTATTCGTTCAATTTTACACCCTGATTCAGGACAATTATAATCACTAATAGAAAATTGTTTAGCATTTATCGGTCTTTTATCTTTTAAAACTTTGGATATTTTAGGAATGACATCTCCCGACCTTTCAATTAAAATAAAGTCATTTATTCTGATGTCTTTTCGATCTATTTCGTCTTGATTATGAAGCGTCGCGCTTGATATCATCACTCCCGATAAATCAACTTCTCTAATTTTTGCTACGGGCGTAATTACACCGGTTCTTCCAACCTGAAGTTCAATATCAAGTATTTGAGATTCAGTCTGTTTGGCCTTGAATTTTGCTGCCACTGCCCATCTTGGAGATCTTGCTCGTAAGCCTAATCTATCTCTTAATTTATAATCATTGACTTTAATTACAGATCCATCTATTTCGTAATTAATATGTAATCTATTCTCTTCAAGCGTTTTATGATATGCAATCATATCATTTCCATTTTTAATTTTTTTAGATAAAGGATTAACTGGGATACCAACAGATTTTAGGTATGCAAGCATCTCAATTTGATTTTTAAAATTAATCTTATCACTGCCTCCAACTTCGTAGCAAAAAATTGATAAATTTCTTGATGCTGTAATAGATGGGTCTAGCTGTCTTACGCTACCAGCTGCTGCATTTCTAGCATTTGCAAATAATTTTTCATTAGATTTTTTTCTATTATCATTCAATTTTTTAAAATCTGATATTGACATAAAAATTTCTCCGCGAATTTCAATAAAAGGCGGGGGAGTGTTTTCTAAGTCTCGGAGTTCTAATGGCACCGAAGGCATTGTTTTCACATTATGTGTAATGTCTTCCCCTTTAAATCCGTCACCTCTTGTTAAAGCTCTTTCTAGTAATCCATTTCTATAGATTAATGAAACTCCTAAGCCATCTATTTTAGGTTCAGCTACAAAATCTATATCAATATTGTTTAGCCATTTTAAAACACGTTTATAAAACTCATTAATTTCTGCACTATCTATTGCGTTTGACAGAGAGAGCATTGGCACATCATGATTATAACCTTGAAAGCCACTATCTACCGGGTGTCCAACTCTCTGTGTTGGAGACATTGGTGAAACTAGGTTTGGATATTTTTCTTCAAGACTTTCTAATTCTCGAAAAAGATTATCATACTCCATGTCAGTAAGCTTAGGATCATCTAATACATAATATGCATAGTTGTGGTTATTGATTTGATCTATTAGAGTTTTTATTTGTTGTTTTGCTTTCTTTTCCATAACACCCTTATAAATAACAGCAAAAATACTATAAATAGAAGCTGTATATTGAAGTTATTAATAACTAATGAATGTGCATACATATTGAAGGAATTTGTAGCAATATCATTAAAATCAAATTCCCAATAAAGTACACCAGTTTCATTATTAAGCACATCTGCATTTGTATCTTGTGTTGCACCAGGCATTACGATGCTAAATGCAAAACTATCTGACATTAATGCTGTATTTTTTTGAAATTCTTTTTCTAATTCATCGATAACGATACTCATTTCATCAAAAAAAAATTCAGGTAAACTTTTTTTAAGCGGCTTTAATGCATCTAGAAAAATTTGCGAACTATTTTCACTAAATTTTTTTTCTAGTTTCTTTTCTTTTACGTATGATATATATGAATTTAACTGGCTATCAATTCTTTCAACTGTCAAATCATTTAGAATGTATTTTTTTTGGTATTGCTCAACACCCTTAGAGAAAATATATTTTTTTACTGGAATCATCCACTCTAGCTCGTTTTGATCAATATTCAGGTATTGTTTGATTTCTGGATATTTTTTATCTATTTCTAAATTTTTTATATTGGAATGAAAATAATAATTAGTCCATAAAATGGACGATTTTTTACTGATATCTATATCATATTGAAGGCTTGATGAGTTGCTAAATATTAATTTTTTGCGCGTAGGAGTACTTAATATAGTTTCTTTTTCCCAAATTTCTTTTTTGTTGCTAGCTAGTGTTGTGACCCATTGGTGATTTTTGTCAGACTCTGGATGCTGAAAATCAGCATCTATTAGATCAGCCTTACTGCCAATAGAGGTATATTTAACTAAATAACTTCCGTCATGAAGAACTGAAATATTAACTAAATTCTCGACACATCCAGTTAAAAAAAATATGGCAATAAATACTATTTTGCGAATCATTATGAAATAATTTGCAACTCTTTTGATGTCTTATTGAGTATTTCTGCGCCACTTTCTTTTACAATAACATCATCTTCAATTCTAACTCCGCCCACTTCTTTAACGTATATACCGGGTTCAACAGTCATAACATAGTTTACTTCTAAGGTGTCTTTGCTCACCTTGCTAAACCTTGGATTTTCATGGATTTCTAAACCAAGGGAATGCCCAAGCCCATGATCAAAGTATTTGCCATATCCTGATTTTGTAATATGATCTCTAGCAATAGAATCTATATCCTTGCACAATGCGCCCGCTTTAATACCTTCGATGCTTTTGGTTTGCGCTTCAAGAACAATATTATATATAGATTTTTGTTCATCTGAACAACCTTTGGTAGCAAATGATCGTGTCATATCTGCATGATACCCTGCAAACTTTGCTCCTGAATCTATTACCAATAATTCTCCTGGACCAATTTTTCTATCTGTTGGTTTATGATGAGGCTTAGCCGAATTTAGGCCAGTCCCTACAATTGCTGCAAATGCATCGGAATCTGAATCTCCATACTGTCTATATAAGAATGATAGCTTATTTGCAATAGCCTTTTCTTCAACACCTATTCTAACCATCGGAAATACTTCTGCAAAAGCTCTATCTGTGATCTCTACAGCTGTTTTTATAGCTTCCAGCTCTTTCTCGTCTTTTGCCATTGCCATTGCTTCTATAGTTCCTGTTATACTATGAAGATTCACCTCGGACAACACTTGTGTGATGGTTTGAAAATTTTGATGTGTAACATTGTTACCATCAAAAGCAATTTTTGAACCATTTTTAAGTATTTTTTCATTTCTAATTACTTCAAAATGTGAAATGCTATCTATTATTATTCTTGCACCCTTTACTTCATTTTCAGATTGAAATACATATCTACCATCTGTTATAAAAATTAATTCTTCTGGCATGACTAGAAGGGTAGCGCTAGAACCAGTAAAGCCACATAAGTATCTTATATGAATCAAATTGGTTACCAACATACCATCCATATTTTCTTTAGCTATCTTAGCTTTTAATTTATCTTGTCTTCTTTTAAAATATTCTAAACTCATATATTCTCCTTATAAATCTTTTAGCATTTCTTCGGCCTTGATAACATTTTTATTAATAGTAGAATGCTTAACAATTAATTTTAAATTCTTTTTTGCCTGAATTTTTTTCCCTTGCGCTATCATAAGCTTTATGAATGATAAGGTTGCTAGCTTTGGATTTTTTCTATTTTTTTTGGACTTTATATTAATTGGCTTGTGATTTAAATCTAAATCGAGATTAAGCCTCTTTAACTCTTTATATATAACATTTTTCTGTGGTGAATTTTTTATATTATACAGTTCATATAAAAGTAGATAGGCGGTATAAAAATCTTTATCATGGTCAATTACCTTGTTTAAAAGCTTTTTTGCTTCGCTGTATTTTTCTTGTTTAAATGCTTTTTCTGCTTTTAAAAAAGTTGTCTTTACATTTGCAATCATCTTCTATTTTCTTTGACCCAATTTTCAATATACTCTAAAGATTCTTTAACTGGGGTACCTGGACCAAAAAGCTGCCCAACTCCTTTTTTTGATAATTCTTTGCTATCTTCGTTTGGAATAATTCCTCCTCCTGTAACAAGGACATTTTTGAGTTTGTGTTCATTTATCAGATCCATAACTTTTGTAAATATAGTCATATGTGCTCCTGACAAGATAGAAAGGGCTATTACGTCTACCCCTTCTTGGATTGCAACCTTTACTACGCTTTCAGGCGTTTGACGTAGACCGAGATATATTACATCCATTCCTGCGTCTCTATAGGCAGCTGCTAAAACCTTTATTCCGCGATCATGTCCATCTAATCCAGGTTTTGCCATAAGTATTCTAATGGGTGGATTTATTTTCATGCTTTAATTTAATCAATCCAAACGTTTGAATCCCCTAATAAATCTCTTAATAAAATAAGGAACTGGTTATTGTTTGAAACTTTCATTTTCTTTGATACAATTTTTCTTTCACTATTATTTTCAGATGGGATGTGAACAACAAATAAATGATCTCCTTTGTTGCTCTTTGCAAGCTCAACAATGTCGTTCATTAAATCTTTTGATGAGTTTTTTGGCAATCTAATATTCACCTCATTTAATTTTAAGACCCTTTTTGCATGGTTGATAGGAACAACCTCATCAACAATTAATTTTAAATCTGCAAAATCATTTTGGGAAGATGTATGCCCAACAAGAAATACGATGTTATTATCTCTAATTATTTCTTTATACTTATCAAACGCATCGTGAAAAATAATTGCTTCGGCTTGTCCGCCTAAACAATCAAGATTAAAGAAAGCCATTTGTTGATTTTTTTTGTCGAAATGCAACTTAAAATTGGTAACGGCTCCACCAATCTTTATTATAGAATTTTCTTTAACAATTTTGTTATCTGAAAAATCATAATTACTTAATTCTTCTATGGTGTCTGCATATTTGATTAAAGGATTTCCTGATACATATAACCCAAGAACTTCTTTTTCTTTTGATAGCTTATCTTGATTTTCCCAATCTTCTATTGTTGGTAAATCTGGAATCTTAATTAAGTTTTCTTCTTCTCCAAAAAGATTGATTTGATTTTTATTTGATTGCTTGTCTATTTGTTGTCCATAAATAATAGCAATGTCTATTGCTTCGTACAGTTGTGCACGATTATTGCTAATTGAATCAAATGCCCCTGCTAAGATTAGGCTCTCTAAAACTTTCTTATTAACCAGCCTTTGATCAACCCTAGAAATAAAATCAAATATTGATTTAAATTCTCCACTTTTTTCTCGAACCTCAATACATTGATCTAAAGCCTTTATGCCAACATTTTTAACAGCATTCAAACCAAAGGAAATTTCCTTGTCATTAAGGGGTTCAAAATTAATACCAGATTTATTTATATCTGGTGCATGTACTTTTATATTTAGTTTTCTACATTCATTTATTAACACAACTACTTTATTGGTATTATTCATTTCGCTTGTCAAGTTTGCAGACATGAATTCAGCTGTATAGTGTGTTTTGAGCCAGCCGGTTTGATAGGCAATATAAGAATATGCCACTGAATGACTTTTATTAAAACCGTACTGGGCGAACTTATCAATTAAATCAAAAATTTGTGTCGCTTTGGCTTTTGACAAACCATTTTTAACAGCACCTTTAATAAACTTATCTGCCATCTTATCCATTAAAGATCTAATTTTTTTTCCAATTGCCCTTCTCATTTCATCAGCTTCTGACAATGTAAATCCTGCTATAATATTAGCAATCTGCATCACCTGCTCTTGGTAAACTATAATTCCATAAGTCTCTTTTAGTGCCTCTTCTAGTAACGGGTGAACATATTCAACTTTTTCTTTTCCATGCGCTCTTTTTATATACTTATCTATATTCTGCATCGGTCCTGGCCTATATAGTGCATTCATTGCTATCAAACCATCAATACCTTTAGGCTGTAATTTTTTTAAAAATTCTCGCATACCCGCTGATTCAAATTGGAAAATTCCCACGGTTAATCCTTTTGCAAATAATTTATATACTTTTGGATCTTCCATGTCTATATCATCAATAACTATCTCTTTATCGAATCTCTTTTTTATCAAATCAATTGTTCTATCTATAACTGTTAAATTTCGTAGTCCAAGAAAATCCATCTTTAGCAGACCTATTGACTCAAGCTCTTTCATGTCATATTGAGTTGTAACATCTCCTTGAGAAGATCTATATAACGGAACAAAATCTGTTAAATCTCCCGGTGCAACAACAACGCCAGCGGCATGTATTGATGCGTGACGAGTCATACCCTCCAACACTTTGGCATTTTCTATTAGCTCTTTATAGTTAGTCTGAGATACTGTTCGAAGATCTGAATTTTGCTTTAAAGCCTTATCAAGAGTTACTTTTGGTCCCTCAGGAATCATTTTAGCTATCTTGTCTACTTCAGAATATGAATAGCTCATAACTCTTCCGACATCTCTAATAACAGCTCTGGCATTCATTTTTCCAAATGTAATAATTTGCGTTACAGAGTCTTCTCCGTATATGCTTTTTAAGTAGTCAATTACTTGACCTCTTCTTTCAACACAGAAATCAATGTCTATATCTGGCATACTTATTCTGTCTGGATTAAGGAATCTTTCAAAAATCAAATTGTGTTTCAAAGGATCAATATTTGTTATATCAAGGGCATAAGATACTAAGCTCCCAGGAGCAGATCCTCTTCCTGGGCCAACAGGAATTTTATTTTTTTTAGCATACTGAACAAAATCTGCGGTGATTAAAAAGTAGCTGGCAAATCCCATTTTTTTTATAACGGATAGCTCATAATCAAGTCTTTCATTTATTTCACTATTAATCCCGTCATATTTATTTCTTAAGCCTGCGCTACATAGTGATTTTAAATGCTCGTCTATGTCTTTTGATTTTGTATCTCCGGGAATCGTATACCACGGCAAATGATAATCTTCCATTGGTATCTCTAAATCAATAGAGTCTGTTAGAGCTCTTGTATTTTCAAGCGCCTGAGGAAACTGTTTAAATAAATTAAACATTTCGTCTTGTGACTTAAAATAAAATTCATTTCCTGGGTATTTTAGTCTATTTTTATCGGATAATTGCTTTCCTGTTCCAATGCAGATATGAACATCGTGAGCTTTATAATGTTCTTTTTTAGCATAATGAGCATCGTTAGTAGCAATTATTGGCAAGTTCATATCTTTTGCTAATTTTGTTGCTAGCTGGATGTTTTGAAGCTCTTCAGGAATGCCATGATTTTGAAGTTCTACATAATATCTTCCAGGAAAAATACTTGAATATTCTTCAGCAACTTTTTTTCCAGCTTTCAAACCGTTATATATTAAAGTCTCAGGAAGTATTCCTTTTAAGCAAGCTGAAAGGCATATAATACCCTCGTTATATTTTTTTAAAATTTCAGTATCTATTCTTGGTTTATAATAAAAGCCCTCAAGATAACCATGAGTAACTATTTTCATTAAGTTTTTATATCCTTGGTAGTTTTGGGCAATTAATACAAGATGATTATATTGGCCCATACCGCTTGATCTATCTTTTTGAAAACGACTTCCTTTAGCGACATAAACTTCGCAACCTATAATAGGTTTAATATTTTTATCTCTAGCTTTTTTGTAAAAAGAAACAGCCCCAAAAAGATTTCCATGCTCCGTTAGCGCAACGGAATCCATTCCTAAATCATGAATAGTTTCGAGCACTGATGGAATATTTTGTGCTCCATCTAACAAGCTATTGTCAGAGTGGTTATGTAGGTGAATAAATTCGCTTTTCATACGTACTTAATATATCTTAATTACTCTATTTTTTCCTTCTAAATCTTTTAAAAAAGTGGAATTATTTGCATTAAATTTTTTATTGAATAACTCAATATCCTTCGCAACGGGCGAGAAGGGCAATTCAATTAGCATTATACCATTTTTATTAATAAATGATGTAAAATTTGAAATCAAAAACTTATAATATGAGGTTCCATCATCATAATCTGTAAGCGCTGATTCAGGGTCATGATTTTTAACTGACTCTTCTAGGTTTTTCATTTCTTTTTTTGCTAAGTATGGTGGATTACAAAGCAATAAATCGATATTGTTTATCTCAAAATTAAACATATCTGCTTTTAAAAATTCTACACTATCTATTTTTAGTAATTTTTGATTTTTCTTTGCAACTTGAATAGCAAAACTTGATTTATCTATTCCAATAAAATCATTTTCAGGAAATTTCTTAGCAATACTAAGAACGATACAACCGCTTCCGGTACATAAATCTAAAATTCTTAATTTTCTTGTAGTTGATGATATAAAATCAATTGCGCTGTCTACCAACAATTCAGTCTCGGGACGTGGTATAAATATACCGGGTGGTGTAATGAAGCTGTTTTCATAAAAGAAAGTTTCTTCAATAATATGTTGTACTGGCGTATTTACCAAAAGACTATTAAACATATTATTTAAATCTATTATGCTTTTTTGATCTAATGAAATATCTTTGAAATACAGGTCTGCTTTAGAAATTTTTAGATAATGTTGAATTATCATTTCAGACTTATTTTTTTGTTCTTGAACGTCAGATTTTTTTAGTTTTAAAAGTTGTATTTGTAAATAATCTCTAAGCAGAGTAGTGCTTTTCATTTTATTCTATTTGTGCACTTTCTTCCGCAAGCTTTAACTGTTCAATTAGGTGAGAAATGTCGCCCTCGAGAGTAGCTTGAAGCTTATGAGAAGTATAATTTATTCTATGGTCTGTAATTCTTCCTTGGGGGAAATTATAGGTTCTAATTTTTGCAGATCTATCTCCTGTGGAAACTAAACTTTTTCTCATATTGTCTCTATCTTTATTAAGCTTTTCTTGCTCTAAAGCAAATAGTCTAGATCGTAAAACCTTCATCGCAGATGCTTTATTTTTATGCTGTGAAGCTTCATCTTGACAGGTAACTACTAACCCTGTTGGAATGTGTGTTAGTCTGATTGCTGATTCTGTTTTGTTGACATGTTGTCCTCCTGCTCCGCTAGCTCTATAAGTATCAACTTTGGTATCAGCATTATTAATTTCTACTTCTGCAGTTTCCGCTTCTGGTAAAACTGCTACAGTTGCAGCAGAAGTATGAACTCTTCCTCCAGATTCAGTTTTGGGTATTCTTTGGACACGATGTACGCCGCTCTCATATTTATAAGCACCATAAGCTTTAGGGCCTTCTATACCAAACGTAGCTGACTTTAATCCGCCTACACCAGTTTCGTGGATATCCATCATATTTATTTTAAATTTATTATTTTCTGCATACCTCATATACATACGCATTAAATCTGATGCAAATAGTCCAGCCTCGTCGCCTCCAGCGCCTGCTCTAACTTCAATAATTGCATTTTTATTATCATTGGGATCATCGGATATTAAAATTTTTAATAATTTTTCTTCAATATCTGAAATATGAGTATTTATCTTTAAAGATTCCTCTTTAACTAAGTCTTCGTATTCTTTCTCATTTTTCATTTCGTCCAAATCGCTCAATTGTTCTTGCAAACCAACATACTCTTTGCTTAATTCGTATGACTCGTCGATTAGACTTTTTTCTCGGGAAAGACTTGTCATTTTATCTTGATCTAACATGATTTTAGAATCCATCATTTGATTCATTATGTTATCATAATCAGAAATAATGCTTCTAGCCTTTGATAGAATATCCATATGATAATTTAGTTATTAAAAAAGAGGCTTTAAGAATCTTTTTTCTTGTACTTGCGATTGAATTTTTCAATTCTACCTGCAGTATCAACAAGAGTTCTTTGCCCTGTATAATAAGGGTGAGATTTATCAGAAATCTCTATTTTGAAATGAGGGTATTCTTTTCCATCTTCCCACTTGATAGTCTTATCTGTTTTTACAGTAGATCGAGTTAAAAAGGAGTAGTTACATGAACTGTCCTCAAAAACAACTAATCTGTAATCTTCTGAATGTGTATTTTTTTTCATTTTAACTTTTCTAAACTTTTTTTTATTCTTTTTATGCCTTTTATGATTGTCTCAGTGTTTGTAGCGAAAGAAAATCTTAAATATTTGCTCGCTCCAAAACCATCACCGGCTACAGTCACAACTTTAGCATCGGCGAGAATATAATCAGAAAGGTCGAAAGTGTCTTGTAAAATTTTTCCTTCAACCGTTTTTTTATTTAAGTAGTGAGAGAAGTCTGGGAACATATAAAATGCACCTCCGGGCATAGCACATTTAACACCTTCTAAAGCGTTTAACTCTTCATACATAACAGATCGACGCTTTCTAAACTTTTCTTTCATCTCAATCACAGGTTGCTGATTACCTAAGAGAGCTGCAATTGATGCTTTTTGCCCTATTGCATTTGGGCACGATGTAGTTTGGCCTTGAATCTTAGACATAGCTTTAACAATGTTTTTGTCGGCGGTGGTGTAGCCAATTCTCCATCCCGTCATTGCGTATGTTTTGGACATACTTCTAATTGTTATAATTTCACAACCATAATCATCTAATGTTTGTATTGCTTTAAACTCACTGTCATATACTAATTCTTCATATGTTTCATCAGAGATTACAACCCAATTATTTTTTTTACATATTTTTAATAGCTTTTTAATTGCTTTGTCAGACCAAACTCCGCCAGTTGGATTACTAGGAGAATTAATAATAACTCCTTTAATAGATGAATCAATTTTCTTATTTAAATCTTCAAAATCTGGTTCAAATTGCCTCTCTGCGACTGTATCAATCAATAGCGGTATTGCTCCGGCAATTCTAACAAACTCTGGGAAAGACACCCAATATGGAGTAAAAACTATTACTTTATCTCCTTTATCAAATAATGTCTGACAAACAACAGATAAAGACTGCTTACCTCCGTTTGACACGATAATGTTTTCTGGTTGATAGTCTAGCTTGGTTAAAGCTTTGAGTTTTTTTTGAATCGCTAGCTTGAGTTCTAACATTCCTGAACCCGGTGTATATTTAGTATACCCTTGAGTCATTGCATCTTTACCCGCCTCTATAATGTGATCGGGCGTATTGAAATCAGGCTCACCTACTCCAAAGTTAATTACATCCTCTCCTTGAGCTCTTAATTCTGCTGCTCGAGAAGTCATTTGTAAAGTAAATGATGGTTTTATTTTTTCTACAAGATTTGAAAACTCTTTAAACATTTATTGGCTCATTAAATCTAAGAACTCTTGATTTGTTTTTGTTCTTCTCATTCTGTCGCTCATAAACTGCATTGCTTGCTCTGTAGACATTTCTCCTAACATTTTTCTTAAAATATACATTCTGGATAGGTGTTGATCAGACATCAACAGTTCTTCTTTTCGTGTTCCGGACTTAACAATATTAAATGCTGGATATATTCTTCTGTCACTTAATTCGCGGTCTAAGACAAGTTCCATATTTCCTGTACCCTTAAATTCTTCAAAAATAACTCCATCCATTTTACTTCCAGTATCGATTAAAGCAGTAGCAATAATGGTTAAACTACCCCCTTCTTCAGTGTTTCTTGCGGCCCCAAAAAATTTCTTTGGTTTTCTGAGTGCATTGGAATCCACGCCGCCAGACAATATTTTACCACTATGTGGTATAACAGCATTATGGGCTCTTCCTAATCGAGTTATACTATCTAGCAAAATGACTACATCTTTGCCACATTCTACTAATCGCTGTGCTTTAGCAAGGGCCATATCAGAGACCTGCACATGTCTTTCGGGTCCTTCGTCAAAAGTAGAAGCTATGACCTCAGCATCAACGCTTCTTTTCATATCCGTAACCTCTTCAGGTCTTTCATCTATTAAAAGGATTAAGAGTACGGTATTGGGGTGATTTCTTCTTATTGCATTAGCAATTTTAGAAATTAAAATTGTTTTACCTGTTTTGGGCTGAGCTACAATTAGTCCACGCTGACCCTTGCCAATAGGAGCTACCATATCCATGATTCTCATTGACATGTCGCTTGTATTAGACAGATTGAATTTCTCGTTAGGGTGTAATGGGGTGTATTTATCAAACTTTCTTTGACCTTTAATTTCTTCCGGATTAACTCCATTTACTTTTTGCAAATGAAGGAGGGCGTGGAATCTCTCTTTTGATTTGGGGGCTCTTGTTGTCCCTTCAACAAAATGGCCTGTTTTTAATTTAAATCTTTTGATCTGTGACGGGCTAACATAAATATCTTCTGGCCCTGGTAAATAATTATCATTTACACTTCTTAAAAAACCATATCCATCTGGTAATATCTCTAGTACTCCTGCTGCCATTTTTTCGCTTTTTTGATTAGAGTCTTTTTTTATTTCTTTTTTACCATCATCGAGATTTTTTTTCTCTAGAGAGGTAATAGCTTTTAGAAGCTCATCTTTTGACATCGAAGAAGATTTTTCAATGTTCATTGTTTTAGCAATTTCTTTTAGTTCAGTTAATTTTTTTTCTTTTAATTCAATTAATTTCATAATTCCTCGGTTGTTGTGAAAATTCTTTAGGGGGGAAGTCACCTTGAAATACAAATTACGCTATATAGTGCCATTGTCAAAGGAAAAATCAAAAAAATTATAGACATACTTTGCTATATAATGGCTACCAAATACTACTTTGGGACCTTCAAATTTTTTATGCTCAAGATACTCCAGTGCTTGTGGAAGATTTGCTATAAATTTAAATTTATTTAGCTCTTTAACTTTTCTAATATCGTTTTTGCCTAGAATATCCTTTGATGATATTGTAGAAATCACTAAGCCTTCAAAAGAATTTTTAAACAAGTCTAAAATCTCGGTCCTTATTTTATCATTTTTAATTACAACGAGCCCGAAAGGTTTTTTGTTGTATATGTTTTTCAAATCTTCACTCAATATTTTTATACCGGAACTATTATGCGCAACATCATAAAAGATATTTTCTCTCATTAATTGCATTCTTCCAGGCCAAAACCACCCATCTAAGCCTTTTTGTATCTTAACTGTACTCAGTCTAGGCAGAATTTTATTTATTGTTTCAATTGCTAAAATAGCATTCTGCGCCTGAAATGAGCCGCTTTGAGGGATATCATATCGCAAATTTTTGTAAGTGAACTGCAATCTATTATTATTTTGCTTATTTATTTCAATACTCTCTTTATCGATATAGTTAGTTGAGGTGTTATTTTTCAATGAAAATTTTGAGATTACGTCTTTAATATTTTTTTTAGTATTAATAGTTGTGTTCGCAACTCTTGGCTTTATTATCCCACATTTTTCAGCAGTAATTTCTTCAACAGAATCTCCAAGAAGGTGGGTGTGATCAAAATCAATTTCAGTTATTATTGTGTGTATAGGTGATAACACATTTGTTGAATCAAGCCTACCTCCTAATCCTGTTTCAATAATAGCATAGTCTATTTTTTTTGTAGCAAAATAATCAAACGCCATGGCTGTAGTTGCTTCAAAAAATGTAATTGAATTTTTTTCAATATATCGCTGATGTTTTTTTGTAAAATGAATAATTTCGTTATTTGATATAGGTACACCGTTAACTCTAATCCTTTCATTAAAATTAATAAGGTGTGGGGAAGTATAAAGACCAACGGTGAATCCATTGCTTTGCAAAATCTTTGCTATAATTGAAGCCGTTGACCCCTTACCGTTTGTTCCTGCAATATGAATAGATTTAAAATGGTTTTCTGGGTTGTCGCATTCTTTTAAAAAATTTTTAATATTAATCAATCCAAGCTTAATGCCTCTGTTATGAAGGTTAAATAAATATTCTAATGTAGAATCAATCATTATCTAGAGTTTTTTCATATTTTTCTAGCGCTCTAAAAATGGCTGTTGCTAAAACTTCTCTATACTGTGAGCTTCTTAATTTTTTTTCTTCTGCTAAATTTGAGATAAACCCAAGCTCAACCAAAACATTTGGCATGGAAGCTCCCATCAAAACGTAAAAACCTGCTTGTTTTACACCCCTATTTTTTCCTTGAACCCTTTTTCCAATTTCTTCTTGAACTAATGCGGCAAACTTTTCACTTTTTGAAGCAAAGGCGCTTTGTGCAATAGTGGCTTGTATTAAATCTTCGTTTGTTAATTTTTTTCCTGCAACACCTTCAAGCTCTAATACAGAATTCTCTCTTGCGGCGACCCTTACTGCTGCTTCATTTTTGTTGGGTCCAATCAAAAAAGTTTCAAATCCGCTAGCTCTCCTATCTGTTGCAGCGTTTGCGTGAATACTAATAAATAAACTTCCATTGTTTTCATTAGCAATTTTAGTTCTCTCGCCTAGCTTTAAAAAAATGTCTTCATCCCTTGTTAAAACAGTTTTGACTTTCATGTTTTTTGATATTTTTTTCTCAAGTCTTTTTGCTACATCTAGAGCGATATCTTTTTCCAAAGTACCTCTATAGCCAACAGCTCCTGGATCTTTTCCACCATGACCAGGATCAATAATAATTGTTGAGAATTTCCATTTATTTTTTTCAATGTCGATATTTTTGATAGCTACGTTCTTTGTCTTTGCTGTTGAAGAAATTATAATTTCTGAACTGTTTGATATAATAGACAAATTTTGTAATGAAGAGTTAACTATATTTATAAATGAATCAATGTGGACGAAATATTCATTGTTTTGCCTAACAACTTTTGAAGATAGTTGATATATATTATCGTCAATTAATAGAAATGTAATTCCATTTGTTATTTTTATCTTTTTATTGTCTAAATAAAATACAATTTTTTCTGTTTTTTCGTTTATGTATAGTTCTGAGCCGGTTGATGATAAAAAATCATTTATTGAAAAAAATTTATTGTTTTCGATAGTATCAATTTTGTTGAGCAGTTTGCTATTCTTGACAAGCTTAATAGTGTCGTTAGTAGCAGCAAGGCTAATGGAAACAAATAAGTATATAAGTAGAAATTTTAGTTTTATTTTGAAAAATTTCATCTACTGAAATTATTATAAAAAAATGTAAAAGGGCTCAAAAATTGAGCCCTTTTTATTTCAATCAATGTAAGCGAAAAATATTATTTTTTCATCCACATTGCAACAATCATAACTGCCACTAATCCAGCAACGCCACCGTCTCCAATAGCGCTGACCGCATTACCAATACCTGCAATAACTCCGAAGATATCATCGTACAGGATACCAATAATAGTACCAGCAACAATCAAGTTGATTAATAGACCTGTAGTCATGCCTAAAAAATCATTGATTTGTTTTATCACATTTTTCATTTGTGTTTTCTCCTTCGAGCTTTTTTAGAGCTCCCCTATGAGAGGAGCTCTATTTATTAGTAAATACTGATCTATTATTCTACAGCCAAGACAAAAAGACAACTAATACTAGTAGTCCTGTTAGTCCGCCATTAAGAAAAGTATCTACAAAACCCATTATACCACCTAGTGCATCTACTGGTGTGTCGAAAAGGATACCTGCAAAAACAAAAAATATAATTGCAGCCTTAACTACGCCTGTTAACCCGTTTAAAGCACCATTTAACATTGAATCCCATGAAGCCATGTTATTCCTCCTTGATTAGTTAATAACTAGTTAAAAAAAAGGCAAAAAACCTACAAACTTATAGTTTTTTTGCCCCCGGTATTAATCATGTCAATATGATTAAATCTTTTAAAAAGTAGCCAATAATTCATCTTCTTTAACATTATAGTCCATTTTTTTGCGTGAATCAACCTTTTTTGGAGATTATCAAAATAATTAAAAACTGTGCTTTTCTTGATATTTTATGCTTTCTTTTCCACAACACATTAAATAATACTTAAATCAAATATTTTATATCAATGTAGTTTGCATTAACTTTTTCCATGGACAAATCTCAAAAACCAATCATTGAAAATATTTACGCCAGAGAAATTTTAGACTCAAGGGGGTTTCCAACCGTTGAAGTGGAAGTAACAGCTTCGGGGTGTGTAGGGGTCTCTGCTGTGCCTTCTGGCGCCTCTACTGGAGAGTTTGAAGCTCTTGAGTTAAGAGACAACGACAATAAAAGATTTAATGGCAAGGGCGTTAAGAAGGCTGTTCATAATATTATTAACCACTTTGCCCCCGCTTTAATTGGTGAGGATGCAAGCAATCAACAGCTAATTGATGAGATATTGCTAAGCTGTGATGGAACTCCTAATAAGAGCAAGTATGGAGCTAATGCTAGCCTAGGAATCTCAATGGCGAGCGCAGTTGTAAGTGCTAATTTCTTTAATAAACCACTATACAAGCATTTAAACGACTTTAGCAACTTAATGCCTGTTCCTATGATTAATGTTTTAAACGGTGGAATGCATGCTGATAAAGGATCTGACTTACAAGAAATTATGTTATTCCCCCATGGAGCTAATACTTTTTCAGATTCTATTCGAATGGGTTCGGAAATTTTTCATCAACTAAAAAAGGAGTTGAAGAAGCAAGGATTGGGTACAACTGTTGGGGATGAAGGCGGTTTTGCTCCTTCTCTAAAATCAAATAGTCATGCGATTGAAATGCTTCTAAGTGCGATTGAAAGTAGTGGGTATAAGGTAGGTTTAGATGTTTCATTAGCGCTTGATGTTGCAGCTTCAAGCTTTTACAAAGACGGGGTTTATTCATTAAAAGTAGATGGTAGCAATTTGGATTCAGACGGAATGATAAAGTTTTATGAAAATTTAACAACTCAGTATCCAATTATATCAATTGAGGACGGCTTAGATGAAAATGATTGGGAGGGTTGGACTAATCTCAACAACACCCTTGGCGATAAAATACAAATTGTTGGAGATGATTTAACTGTAACAAACCCATTAAAACTTCAAAAAGCTATAAACAGCAGTGCAATTAATTCAATCCTCATCAAACTTAATCAAATAGGAACAGTTTCTGAAACAATTGAAGCAATCAATATAGCAAAGCAAAATAATTGTAATTTTATTATATCCCACAGGTCAGGTGAAACAGAAGATACTTTTATTTCAGATCTATCTGTTGCTATGGGTGGAGGACAAATAAAAACAGGGTCTGTTTGTAGATCAGACAGAACAGCGAAATACAATCGACTCCTAAGAATTGAAGATGAATTAGAAAATCCTATTTACTGCAATACATTAAACTTTGTTAAATGAAATCTTTTTTTACTTTAACTAATTTATTAATGGTGCTTATTGTCGCCGGTTGTTTATCTCTCATTTTTTTTAGCGATAGAGGTTTAATCAGTCTGTGGGCTCTAAAAAAAGAAAAGCTTGAAATTCAAAAAGATATTAACAGTCTAAGAAATCAAATTGCTATGCTTGAAAAAGAAGAAGAGAAGTTAAAATTTGATGAAAAATATATCGAACGTATTGCCAGAGAAAAATTTAAAATGGTAAAACCGGGCGAACGTGTTTTCAAAGTAGTTGAAGATTAAATTTAGCTAAAAACATCTTTTGCAACAGAAAATGATTTAACGTCCGGGAAATGATATCTTACTAATTCAGCAATAAATTGAGACATTACTTTCTTGTCATAGTTAGTAGTAAAATTGTTTTTATTTAAAATAAAATCGGATTCAAATATTTTGCTTAAATCTGACAACAGCTCTGGATTTTTTTGTTGAAACCTTTTTACAATAGGGTGGTCTTTTGCGTTAATAATATCATATCCGCTATTTCTTAAAAAGTGTATAAGAAAAAAGTAGAATGCGTTATTTAAGTTTTTATCATTTTTTTCAAAAAATTTCATGACAAGGTTTAGAACTTTATATGTGATTTTATCAGGAATATTTTCGTCAAAAGTCTTGTCAATAATCTCTAACATTGCTGTACATAAAACTGTTTTTTTTAAGTCGCTACATATATTTGTCCAGCTGTTTAAAAGCTTTGAGCTGTAAACCGGGTGTATTTGCCTTTTAGCATAATGTGAATAATCTATTTTAATTTCATTAAGTTGTTGATAAATAGCTTTGTTGGGCGACTTTTGACGCATTGCTGCCTTGATAATGTATGTTGCCTTTCCTTTTTCTAAAGTAAAGAGGCGTACTATCAAACTAGATTCTTTAAATATGCTTGTTTTTAAAACGAATGCCGGTGTAGAAATTTTCATTACGGTAATTCTATTTTGCCCCAACCATTATGAGAAAGGCTACCAAAATAGAGCTCATTACCATATTGTTTAACGCTTGTGATGGGAGAATAGGCATCGCTTCCACCGTATTGAAGATTGTGTAAAATATTTCCATCTTTATCAACTCCTAAGGCAAACGCATATGGTTCTGGTTGAGGCTGTAAAAAATTTGGCAATCTCAATGCCAGCTTTCTAAGAAAGGGTTTATCTGCTGTTTGATCAATAAAGTTGTTTCTTACGGTAAAAAGTGCTACCCAATAAACTCCTTTCCCGTTTGAGGAAATATTGTCCGGAAAGCCTGGCAAGTTTTCAATCACAGTCTCTACTGTGCCAGCTTTTTCTCCTTTAAGCCAATATTTTTTTATTCGATACATAAATGTTTCATTAAACAAAACAAAAGAATCGTCAGGACTTACAGCAACTCCGTTTGCAAAGTATAAACCATCAAGCAATGTGGTCGTAAGGCCGGTTTTGGGATCATAAACTAATAATCTCCCGTTTGGCGTGTGTTCCATGGCTTCAATTCTATCTTCTCCATATCCAAATTTATCAGAAGCATCAGAAAAGTAAATTTTACCATCAGTTGCAATATCTAAATCGTCTGCGAAGCGTAGTGGGTTGCCGTCTGAATCAGACTTTGTTGATAGGATGGTAGCAACGCCTTCTTGATTGATAGAGATGAGCCCTTGAATTGCATCTGCGACAATTAGATTATTATTAGCATCAAACACCATCCCAAGTGGGCGGCCTCTAGTATTATAAAATTCTCCCAAAGAGCTCATAATTACTCCGTCGTGATAGCCTACATACAAGACTCCGTCTCTAATGACTATATCTTCTGGACCATAATGTCCATCATCGTCCCAAAATATCTCTATATTTTTCAGATATTCATTTTTTGCGTATATACCTGACATTGATGGTGGGTGAGGAGATTCCCAAGAAACTGGGTTTATTGGGACTGGCCACATTAAAAGATAAAATAAACAAATTAACACGGAATAGAAGAACGCTTTAATGGCTAAACTCCTAGGTTCAGAAATTTTTTTTTAATCATATCTAGTATGCTTTTGCAAAGATAACCAGGTGTTTAGCTGGTTTGTTGGAATAAATACATTTTTTTGTATTGTCATCAACATCCTCTAGAATGCAACGGATTGTGGCTTTAGTTTCATCTTTAATTTTTAGCTCTGTCTCATCAGAGCCGTCCCAATATGTTTTGATGAACTTGTTATCTGAAGAGAGGATTTCAGAAAAAGTATTGAAGTCTTCTGCTGTGCAGGTGTTTTCTTCCATAAATGATTTGGCATCGTTAAACATATTACTTTGAATACTTACTAATATCTCTTGTACTTCCTTTAAGCTATCAACGTGTAGCTGTTGTTTTTCTTTATTGTCTCTTCTGCAAAGCGTTATTTGACTACTTTCAAATTCTTTAAGCCCAACCTCCAGTCTAATAGGTACGCCTTTTAGCTCCCATTTATTAAACTTGAAACCGGGACTACCATCGCTGTCATCTACTTTAGATCGTATATTCATGCTACTTAACGCATCAGAAACATTGTTGATGTAGTCAGAGAACTCTTGTTGTTTCTCTTTTTTTGCGTTGATTGGAATTATAACAACCTGTATTGGTGCTATTTTGGGTGGTATTTTTAATCCATTGTCATCTCCATGCACCATTATGAGGGCCCCAACCATTCTAGTGCTTACTCCCCAACTCGTTGCATAAACAGGTAATTCTTTGTTATCCTTGCTTTGAAATTTAACATCAAATGCTGATCCAAAATTTGTTCCAAGATAATGAGACGTTCCTGCTTGTAAAGCTTTTTTGTCGCGCATCATTGTCTCAATTGAAAATGTTTCGTCTGCTCCTGCAAACCTTTCTAGGTTTGATTTTCGGCCAATGATTGTTGGTATAGCTAAATATTCTTCAAACAACGTGCGATATACTTCGACAATGTCTAAAGTTTCTTGCATTGCCTCTTCTTTGGTTGCGTGTGCAGTATGTCCCTCTTGCCATAAGAATTCTGATGTTCTTAAAAAGAGTCTTGTTCTCATTTCCCACCTTACTACGTTAGCCCACTGATTTACTTTTAACGGAAGATCCCTATATGACGTAATCCATTTTTTAAACATGTGCCATATAATAGTTTCTGAGGTTGGTCTAACTATTATTTCTTCTTCAAGCTTTGATGCAGGATCTACTTGTAAACTACCATCTTCAGCTATCAACTTTGAATGTGTAACTACTGCACATTCTTTGGCAAATCCTTCTACGTGTTTGGCTTCTTTTTCTAAAAAACTTTTTGGAATAAATAAAGGGAAGTAGGCGTTTTCGTGTCCCGTATCTTCTATCATTTTGTTTAAAGCGTCTCTAATGTTGGTCCATAGCGCAAAACCATATGGCTTTACAACCATAGTTCCTTTTACGGGACCGTAGTCTGCTAAATCCGTATCCAGTATTACGTCGGTATACCATTTAGAAAAATTTTCACTTTGTTTTGTAATTTTTGCCATTTACTTACACTTTAATATGTTATAAAGTAGAGTTAATTTATAGAAATTCCAATACAATGAAAAAAGCTATATTTTCCACAGAGATTTCCTTATTGAGAAGAACTATGCAGAGACTTCTAAGAAGAAATGCGCACTCAAATATAACTAAAATTTTACGCAAAACGCACCAAGCTGATGTTGCGCAAATAATGAGGAGCTTTAATCAGTTTGAACAGAAAACTATTTTTTCTTTATGTCCTACTGCACTTCATAAAGCACGACTACTAGAAGAGCTTGACGAAGCACTAATTGAAAATGTTTTAATTAAAGAAAGTGCGCTTAACATATCCAAAATCTTTAGATACTTAGATACCAACGATCAAGCTACAATTATTAGCATGTTTGAGGAAGATAAGCAGAATAAGATTCTTACAAAAATTGAGGTTGATGACAAAGAAGAAGTAGAAGAAATAATGTCTTATCCGGACGACAGTGCTGGTAGTATTATGACAAAAGAAACATTTACGCTCAATCAGAACACAACAGTTAAAGACAGCATTAAAAAACTGCAATCTTTCCCGGAAAATGATAAAATTTTTTACCTATATGTTGTAAATGATAAAGAAAAACTTGTTGGTGTTGTCTCGCTGCGAACACTCGTTACTTCAAGCAACAATAAAAAGCTTAAGGATGTTATGATTAAAGATATTCACGCGGCAAATACAAAGACTGACCAAGAAGAGGTAGCTAAAACTGTTGCTCAGTACAACTACCTAGCGCTTCCTGTGGTAAATAGACAGAATAGGTTTTTAGGTATTGTTACAATCGATGATGTTGTAGATATCATTAGAGAGGAAGCGTCAGAAGACTTTCTTCAAATGGCCGGCGTTGGTAAAGACAGGGAGATTTTATTAAAAACTCCTTTTGAAAATGCAAAATCTAGGGCGCCGTGGATCCTAGCTAGTTTGATAGGAGGTATTTGTGCTGCTTCTATTATTAGTTACTTTAATACTTTGCTTGAACAGCTTATTGTACTGGCTGCATTTATTCCTATAATAATTGGTATTGGGGGAAATGTAGGAACCCAATCATCTACAATTGTTGTGCGAGGTCTTGCTACGGGTAGAGTAGACGTATCAAATACTTTTTTGTTAATTATGAAAGAGGTTTTAGTCGGTGCACTTTTGGGCGGTCTTTATGGCTTAATAGTGGGATCGGCTTCCGAGTTAATTACTGGTGCTCCCATGAAAGACCTGGGCCTTGTGGTAGGTTTAAGTATTTTTTTCTCTATGACAATTGCAACCGCTGTTGGTGCAAGCGTCCCAATTGTTCTTAAAAAGTTGGATTTTGATCCTGCTATTTCTACCGGCCCTTTTGTTACAACCGCTATTGATATCATTGGAGTAGCATTATATTTTTACATAGCCTCTACCGTTCTAATAAGTTGACTAAATATATACAAATATCCATCTTTCTATTAGCGGCTATTTATGGTTCAGAGCCTATTACGCACTCTGTTTCGCTTGAGTATGGTGTAACGGAAAAGTTTAAACTATTTTCTTTAAAAGATATTATATCAATTGAAATAGAGGGTAAAGACATAGAAATAAAACCCGAGGGTTTGGGTAAATCTTTTCTTGAGAAAACTTTAGATTATAGAAATCAAAATTTATCAAATACTAGCTTATTAAATATATTATTAATTAAAAAAGTAGTTCCTGTTATAGAGGATGATTGGATTAGTGATTTACATCTTCTAGATGACCTAACTGTTAAAGCTAGGTTTCTTTTTTCAAAAAAAATTGATGAAAAAAGGGTATATAGGTTAGACATCAAACAGTTGAATAAACAAGCTGTTGATAATCGAGTTAATGTGGTAATTTTGGGTAATGATATCATTAAGGTGTGGACAGATGAAAAAAAAAATATTATCAAAATTTCTTTTACGTACAAGAGTGCAAATTATATAATCGACATGCTAAATGAAAAATAATTTACTAATAGCATTATTTGCCTCATTTATAGTTGCCTGTTCTTCATCGATTGATATTGTCCAAAATTCAAATTTGCCGAAAGAACACCTCATTTTTTTAAATGATGGATTATCAGTTAATTCTAAACAAATGAGTGAAAAAATTTTATTTCCTATTAAGTATGTTTCTTTCCCAACAAGAGAGAGTCTTTTGCCAAATGCTATCAGAGCTTATAGAAATGGTATTCACGAAGGTATAGATATAGTTGCTAATTATAATACTCCAGTTTACGCTTCTTTAAGTGGGGTAGTAGTGGTTGCCAATTCATCATATAAAGATTTAAATATAAATCAATACAATGAATTCTTAAGTAAAACTTCAAAAATTAAAAAAACACCTAGAGATATATATACACACATACTCTTAGGAAAATATGTCATTATTGATCATGGTTTTGATTTTGTAAAAGGTTTTAGAACAACAACTACCTATGCGCATCTATCGCAATTACATGGTAATATATTAAGTGGCGCTTCTGTAAAAAAAGGAGATTTAATAGGCTATATAGGAAATACTGGAACCAAATATGGTGCTCAAGGTAATAATGCAGGGGCTCACCTTCACTGGGAAATGCACTTTGAAAATACAGATAATATTTATTATCTTGGTCAAAATATTAAGAAAAAACAATTTATTGAATTAACAAAAAAAATTTTTGAAAGGGAATAATAATGAAACGATTAAACTTAGTAATATTTTTCATTCTAATGGCTTGTGCAGAAGAAACGCTAAAAGATGAAAAAAATAATAAGGATGCAATGGTGTTTAAATCTGAAACAATGAGCTTATATAAAAAAGATATGAGAGCTCAGTTTGAATATCCATGCAAAAAAATTAATACTTCGCCGCTTGAAAGCATTCAACAAGTTCCAGGCTCTAACTATTATTTTTTTACAGAAAATATTAAAAAAACATCATTTACTTTTAAGTGTAAAGAAAAATCAATTATCTATCCCGTAGGAATGGGTATTATAACTGATATTAATAGAAATGGTAATAATAGAATATTTGATAATAAATATTTTAAACATTACTTCGATAGATTAATTTCAACTTTGGATTTTTTGCCAAACGATCTTAGAAGAATTCTATATAAAAATTATGTTATTGTTGATCACGGTTTTTATTTTGCCGAAAACTATAGGTTAATAAGTGTCTATACTAATCTTAGCAATATTCCGGAATCTCTCGTAATTGGAAGTGAAGTAAATTACTTGACTGAATTAGGTATTATAAATAACGATGGGTTTGATATATTATCGCTTACTCTGCTAAACAACGAAGAGGGTAAGCTAGTAGCGCAAGATGATATTATAAATATAGAATTGTACTTTCAAAAAGATGGAAATGAATTTTATTTAGGACAGGGTGTTGATATTTCAAATAATTTTCTATACTTTGAAAATTTATTTAAATAAAAAAAAGGCCTGCTATTTAATAACAGGCCTTTCAAAAGGAATTAAAATTTAACTTATGCCTTAGAAGCTAAAACTAACTTCAACAGAGCTAAAGTCATCAAAGAACTCAACACTTTGTCTGTACGCATAAGAAATTGATACTACAGTTGCATCCATTTCAAGATCAACACCAAATCCTAGGGTAGCTCCCCAATTTGATTCAGTATAATCCTCCCAAGAAGTTTCTGATAGGGTAGTCGGTTTATCTCCTGTCTGTACATTCATTTTTGTACCTGCAGCTAACCAAACATTACCTTTATGGTATTTTGCACCAAATGACAAAGTATTTAACTGGTATGAAAAGTTTTCAAAACTTGTCATGACCGTCAAACCATCTGTTAAAACATAGCCCACAGCTATATCAAGAGATGTTGGTAAAGGACTGTCCATTGATGTCATCGCAAAATTTTCGTCCTTTGTACCAGGCTGTGTTCCATCTGGTGTTAATTTTTGTTCTAACCCTGTTCCTTCATATTGTAGCCTAGAACCTAAGTTTTTTAGTGCAACACCAACTGTCAGCCTATCATTTGGGAATTTGTATTGAACCCCTACATCAGCAGCCATTGCTGTAGCACTTACATCTTCTATTGTTTCTGATACCAGCTTACCAACAACACCAACCCTTACACGATCGGAAATATTTCTTCCTAATGCAAGATTAGCAACTAAAAATGAAGGGCTAAATGTGGTTCCATCACCTTCTGTGCTCATTGCTGTCGTTTTAATAATGTCACCAAAATCCATTGTTCTTAAACTAACAGCTATATTGGTTGTTTCGTTTATTGGCATACCAAACGATAGATTTGTTAGCTGTGTATCTGCTAAATAATCACCACTGGAAGCCATTCCTGCCATTGATGATAGGTTTGCTACACCAGCAGGGTTTACATAAATAGAGTTTAAGCCGCTAACAGATGATCCATTAGCAGTTGATAAAGCAATATTCAAGTTTCCTTGAGGTATTAAAAGTTGGGCACCTCCGGCAGTACCAGCTGAATTAACTGTACCAGCAAAGATTGTAGCACCTAAAATAGATGCTACAAATCCAACTTTTAAACTATTAAATATTGTATTTTTCATAATTATCAATTCCTTTTATAGTTTAATATGTGTCTATACGCATTTCTGGTTGAACAATCGCAAGCTTCATCACTTTTTCAGTGTCTTTAGCATCGATATGTGCGAAATACATACCACTTGAAACTGGGAGTCCAAACTCGTTATTTAAATCCCATGTTAAGTGTTGAGATCCCGTGTCGTTATGTTCTAATAATCTGACTAAAGTTCCGTCAACTGCATATATTCTTACAGTTGTCTGACCTTCAGCTGGAAGATTACTGAAATATACTCTTTGATCGTATGGACCGGTTTCTTCAACGTTTGCTCCATAGTATGGATTAGGCCATACAGTGATCATTTCATTTGTATATTCCTTATAACCTGCCATATTTCCTTCAGTTGAGAATGTAAATTCAACCGCCGCAGAATTTGGCTTATTGTTTGTCATAACGAAAGCACCTGCATCAGCAAAACCGTATTGAGCAGAACCTGCTGCTGTTGGTAATGGACTAAGTCCATCGCCTACTGCTGATGAAAAGTACGTTGTATAGATTAATCCTGAGAAATATGTTCCATAATTAGCAGTGTTTGTTCCTCCTGCGGTTGGTGCAGTTAGGTTTGAAATATCCATAGCACAGCTACCGGGACCATACCATATTCCATGATAGTGTTCGCAACCACCATTATAGAAAATGTCATACTCAGTTAAATAAGTAGACTCCAGTGATGGGTCATATGGAGTTCCCTGGTGTGCCATAATATATATTGGTTCATAACCAAGGTTATTATATGATGGACCGTTTTGTCCTCTCTCTGCTTGAGTTGTGTACCAACATGGAATATAATTGGGATCAGTTGGATCATCAATGTCAGGAGTACAGAGTGCTGCACCACCTCTACCTATTGCTTCTTCTATGGCTTGTCTTTCCTCTGAAGTCATACCCTCTCTGAAACCTGGATATGATCCGTATGATTTAGTCCATAATTCATAGTCAATATGTGACCACTCATTATCACCATCTAAGTCTTCAAAAGTGACCCACAGCTGTTCCTTTCTTCCATCAACTGTAAATCTGTAAGCGCTAAACGGCACTGTAGTAACAGTTGCTCTTGTAGTACTATTAGCATATGGCCATTCATGGGCAACGGAAGGTGTAGAAAAGTCAAACACCACATCATCTGTTCCTTGATAGTCATAAACATCATAATCCCAAAGGTGATCATCAAAATAATTACCGCTTGCTGATGGTTGATTTGAACCACCGTCTGGGTATCCTATTCTATTTTCTAAAATACCTTTTGTTGCTGTTAGAGATCCACCTGCTGTATAGGTGTTTCCTAAAACACCGTATGAAACATTAGGGTCTCTCATAGCAGCAGTTGAATAATTATCAACATCACTTGATGAAATTTCTTTCATATTGTTGTGACCAGGAGCAGGACCACTTACAATTAATCTAAATCCTTCAGTAATACCTCCTGCTTCTAAACCAACTACGGACATGTCTTTAAGATCTACGCCGTCTTGAATGGTGTTGTTTTGAATTAACACTTCACCTGTTGTAACATTGGTTAATGTCCAGTTAACTAAATCTTCACCATCTAATTGATCATCAAATGTAACTTTATAGTCATCTCCTGTAATCTTTGTTGGATCAACAACCTGTACAGTAATTGTACCATCACCTAATCCTTCTTTTTCATAGGTTACAGGCGTTGCTAATGCATCGGTCATATCAACTGATAAGTTTTCAGAAGGTCTGAAAGATACCATTGATGGGGAACTTTCTAACATTTTCGGAATACCGAGCGCATTATAACCATATGCAGATACACCAAAATAATATTCTCTATTTGCTAATAAGCTAGATGTATTGATGTAATCCTGTGTTACTGTAAATTCAGTAGAAACACCTGAATCAGTACCATCAGCTACTGCAACGTCAATATTCGTACCATAATTTGGATCAAAAATAGTGTCAACTATTTCAGTGATACCATTATCTTTGTCAAGCGTTGCAACTACTTTAGCTCCAGCACCTGTTGGGTTTGAATATTGGTAAACTTTATATCCTTCAAATTTAAACTTTGTTGCATCCCCGTTAGCATCAAGGTCCACTAAACTTTCAGCTTCGTATGAAACTGCAGCAGCATCCCAATATAGTTTTACAGTTGCCTTGTCCACCATTGCTGTTACAACTGGTGAAGGTGGTGAGTTTGGTAATGCAAAATTAATATCATATGCTAACTGAGCTAATTGGTCAACTTGCTTCAAAACTTCAATAGAAGCAATTGAAGACTCGGTTGAGTAAGCAGCTAAAGCACCATATACAATTTCTTGAGTCGCTCCTGCTTCAAGAGTGAAAGGACCTGTTGATTGAAGAAATCTTCTATCATCTGGTTCTCTAACATATCCATCTACTGGATTTAAGGCGAGCTCTGCGGATGTTACTGTACCGTCCCCGTCAATATCAGCGGGTACAGATGGGTCTCCCCAAAATGAAAAGTTTGAATAACATGTTCCACCGGCAGCAACACCTTCACAATTGACATAAGGGTTGTTACAAGTTCCGTCTGCTACTGATTCTGGAGTACAAGTTTCACCAGTAATTTGTTCTTCTAATTGTGCACCGTCAGTTCTTAATCCTTGAAGACCAAAATAAAATTCGTCTGGATTACCCGGGTCACCGAAAACTACATCACCATTAATAAATAAGTTATATCCTGATAAACCGAGGTTTTTCATGCCTGCAATAGTTTCTCCGAATTGTTTAGCTCCAGGGCAAGTACCTCCGCTTATTTCAGCTTGAGTACAAGGTACAGCTGGACCTTGGAAAAAGTCATATCCAACAGCTGGTCCTGGACCATATTCAGTTGAAGCCCATTCAGGGTCAACACCGTCGTTGTAACAATACCCTAGAGATAATGCAGGATCTACGCCAATAAGGTCAGCATCGTATTTTCCGTTGTCTGGGTCAACCCAAACTCCAAAATATGCGTCTGTAATAGCTTCATCTGTCATATTTGTCATTGCATGCTTCATGAAAACAATATCACCAAATGCATCTGGGCGATCAAAGCCAAACATTGTTGTTCTAACTTCAACATTTGTTGGGAAACCACCAGAAATACTTTTTCTAGTTGGCACTGCATCATTTTGTATTGACCAAATTACCTGATCACCAACAAATTCGGGGTGATCTGGACCATTTGGTAATGGAGAATAATTGCCGTCTCCATCAACGTCCACCCATGGTGCACCCTGATCGACTGGCCACTCCTGGAAATCATCATATAATATCGGGTCAGCTAACATAGCTTTACTAACATTATAAGTTCTTGTGGAAGCTGCATTAGAATCTCCACCATATGGACCTACTTCCATATCTGAAGAGAATTCATTAGCTACAACTCTTAGTTCACCCTCGGCATCTAGCCCAGCAAACCACCATGATTGTGCATAAACCAGGAATACTCCTGAGTTAGCCCATTCACCACCGATTCCTCTAACATTGTTAACCATTATTCTTCCATCATTTGCCGTATCTATGGTCCAACGATTTACGTTGAATTCCTCATAGTCTGTTGGCATTGTGGAAAATCCTACATATCTGCCTGCACTGTTTTTTTTCTCTTTTGCGTCAACAGTGGTTGGCGATAGCAGTATAATAGCTAACGTTATGTATAAGACATTTTTTAAATAGTTCATTACATATTCTCCGTTACATTAAAAGTTATAATTTAATCCAAGTCTAACTGTTCTTGGTGCTCCGAATCTACCAGAACCTCCAATTAAGTCATTGTATAGATTTTCAGCTGGTACATCAGGGTAGCCTCCTAACCAATTAGATACCCATGCTTGACCAGACTCTGATCCAATCCAACCATCGTCGTCCACCATTCCAGATGTACTCCAATGAGCCAATTCTTGATCAGTATTTAATAAGTTTGCAATAGAAACATACATATTGACACTACTGCTGCCAATATAAACCTTCTTGTCCACTCTTAGGTCAACATTAAAGTATGATGGACCTATTGATGAGTTTAGTGGACCGTCTGGTGTTGCAGGTCTTGTATTACCAAATACCTGTGAAGCCAATTGCATTGGTGTATATCTAGTTCCACTACCGTATTTAATTATCATATTAAATCCGCTGTCCTTAGTGAAACCAGTCATTGCTTCTGATCTATAATCAATTACAGCGTTTGCTGTATGGGTTTGGTCATAGGATAGCAATGAAAGTGTTTTTGGATATTCACCCTCTAAATATGATACATAATAATTAGAACTTCCCGTAGAACCAGTACCTCTTGATTCAGAAAGCGTATAATTAATCTGAGCTAATAATCCATTTACTCTTCTCATTTCAAAACTAGCTGTTACACCTTGTGAAACTAAGAAGTCACCATTTTTATATTGTGCCCATTGAAACTGTGATAAAGATTCAGTTCCAAGAGTTGAAATTTGGGCATTGTTTCTATTTTCTAAGAAAAGGTAGTCTTTGCTCTCTTTGTAAAAACCTTCAAGCTTAATTGCTGCATTCATACCAACCATCTGTTCAACACCTATTTCATATTGTGTTGATCTTTCAGGTTTCAATGCTGCATTACCTGTTGTAGTAAAGTTACCTAATAGAAAGTTTGAAGAAATTTCTGTATCTGATACATATAGATTACTCAGCTCAACTGGCTGCCAGTATTTACCATAATTGGCTCTAAATACTGCTCGATCAGAAATTGGGAAAGCAATACCTATTCTTGGTTGAAGGTCGGTTTCTTTCGGTACCGCTCTCCATGCATAGTTGCCATTTTCATCACCATCTCTATTTAGTCTTAAGTCTGTAAAATAAAGTTGATCATATCCATCTGAATCTCCTTTACCATCACCATCTGAGTCTGGCGCAAATGCACCACTGTCAAATGTTTCATAAGCTAAACCAAGCTGAACGACAACATCTTTTAATTCAAACTTATTCTGAAGATATGCTCTGGTTTGTTCTGGTTCTCCAGGTGCAATCATGTGATTAGTTTCGTTATATGTACCGTTCCATTCATTTCCGTAAATATCATATCCTAAATTTGTTACATAGCTATCCTTAAGTGTTGAGAACTCCCAATCTGCTGGAGTAACGTTTGCATCGCTATACTCAGTAGATGAGATAGTTCCATCACCATCTTTATCTAAAAGATTGAAGTTGTATGTAATTCGTTCTGGATTCGGGTTACTGTAAAAAGAAATTTCATGATTTTCTACAGATGCACCCATTTTTAATTCATTGTACCCTATTTGGTTTGTGTAATCAACGCTTAGGGTGTTTGTATCAGTATTTCTTTTATAGTAAGAGCTATACTGATATCCAAAAGATGATTGACCTAAAAGACCAACCAACTGTGCTGAATTGTTTCCTAATCCATTTCTTCTCCAATAATAATATGGATTAATTGTAGTCATATCACCTTCGCCTGCGTCAGAACTTCTAACACCATATGATGCTAAATCATCTCCATGTCTTTCGTTGGATGTTTCTGTTTCATATGCTTGGTTGGATAGAGTAACCTTAACATATGATAGAGGATTAATCGCATAGTTAATATTTAAATATGCTAGATTAAAAGAATTTTCATTATATGATCCTGATCCAGTTCTTCCAGTGTTATATATCTGTGTTGAATTAGATGATCCTCTGTTTACACCCTCTGATGCCTGAACACCTAATTTTAACTTTAAAGATCCTGCAGAATATACCAAGTTACCTACGAACCTATTTGTTTCTGAATCATCGTGTGTTTTTGGTCCCCAAACCCTTCTGTAGTCTGAATAACCTAAGTACGTGGTTGTATTCAAATCTGGTGTTAAAGTTGAAGATTGTACATTTAAATCGTTATTATTTCTAATAATTTCTTGGACTGCCATCACATTATCCAAAGCTGCACACTCTGCTTCAGTTGCACAAGGAGTAACCGTACCTCTTACTCTATAACCAGAAGATAAAGATCCTAAAAACTGAGTATTTGTATATGAAGCATACATTCTTAGGTTGTCTGATAGCGGTCCACCAGCATCAATGCTTACGGTTTGATAGCCGTCTGAATAAAGTTTATCTTTTTTAGTTGATGGGGTTTCGCTTCCTAAGGCGGTAATAGCATTAACTCCAAAATTCCAGTTATTTCCACCTGATTTAGTAGTCAAATTGATAACACCACCATTTGCACCACCATATTCAGATGAAGCTCCACCTGCTTGAACACTCACTTCCTGAAGAGCCTCTTGAGATACTTGGCCAACGAAGTTACCGCCCCCAAATAAATCTTTTACCGGAACACCGTCAATTAAATATTTATTGTCTCCGCTTCTACTTCCACGGAAGTAGCCATTTACCACACCGGCTTGAAGATTAACAATGTTTCCAACTCCCCTTACAGCAAAATTATCTATTAACTCTTTGCTAACAACTCTTGTTGTGTTTGTTGCGTTCGTGTTGACGAGCTTTCTTTCTCTCACAACATTAACCTCTTCTCCAGCTACGGATGCTACATCCATTGTGAAGTCAACAGTTGTGGTAAAACCAACAGATGCCTTAACGTTTGATTCTACGTATGATTTATAACCAATATATTCAGCTCTAACTGAATAATTACCAACAGGTACGTTTAGAATGAAATATCTACCCAACTCATCTGTTGCTGCTCCAAGATTTGAACCTTCAACAAAAACGTTAGCTCCAACTAAAGGTGTTCCATCAGCGCTTGTTACAACACCGGCTAACTTTGCGTTAGCGGTTTGTGCAAACATTGCTGAAGATAAAACAACAATAGTGAAAATTGCTTTAATGTATTTAACCATTTATAACTCCTTATTTAATTCTCAATTTAAGTGTATATAAATTTTATTGTGGAACCTTCCACACTATTCATTGTATAATTTATTTTACTCTTAACCCTTAAGTGTGCACTAATAGCTTAGCGCAATTAGCACATCTTTCACAAAGTTGAATATTAATTCTAAGTATGTCAATATTTTTTTATTTTTTTTATTTTTTAAAAATTCATATTTAATTGGTATTTAATTTTTTTTTATCTACACACATATATATATATGTAAATAAATATCATTTTTAAAGGGTTGTTCTAATTTGGTGATTGATATATTACTTTACCATTAAAGTCTTTTAGGGCTTTGAAGCTCATCTCTTGTTTCTTTAATGCATAGTTGAAAAATTTTAAAACTGATTGATCCATTACGTAGTCAACAATTTTTTTATCAATCTTTCCTACGCTGTCTAAGGGTAAAGCAAATGGTGCGCTTGTATTGTATATTAGTTTTATATCTGTATAGGTATAGTGCAGGCTGTTTTTAATATACGCAGCATATTTATTTTCATTACTGTTCATTATTTTATTATAAATTTTGAAGTTTTCTTTTCCTTCAACAGAGTTATTGATATCTCCATCGATGCCTTGATCTACAAATTGTTCTTGTCCAATGTGAAGAAAAGGTTTGTTGTTTTTTGCTAAAAATTCATTCTCTAGTAGACCAAAAAACCATCCATCAAATGCAACACCAGCTTTTATTTCTTGGTTTTTTAACAGACTTAAATATGTTGTTCCTCCTCCCATTGAGTGGCCCATAGCTCCAATGCTATTAAAATCAATAATATTAATAAATGGATTTTTTATTTCTCCTTGTAAATTCTCTTTTTTGAGCTCCTTCAACATAAATTCCATATCTTGATATCTATACTTTATTAGTAAATTTGTATAATACTTTTTATGGTATTGCGCCTGTTCATTCCAATCTATGTTTTGTTTATAGGGTATAATATTGCCGTCTTTATCAAAGGTAACGCTTGCATTATACGTGTGGTTACATGCTATTACAATGTATCCATGACTAACCAGCTCTTCAATTTGTGATGTGTTTTGATTTAACATTCCACCGTCTCCATGCGAAAAAAGTATTAAGGGGAATTGGCTATTTTGGATGGGTATTAAACCAAACACACTGTTTGAAGTTAATGTCGTTCCATGTTTGCCAAAATTTGATGGTAATCCAGCTGTTTTAGCAATGCTTGTAATTGCTTTTTCGGGAAATGTTACATGCGGAGCATATTGATATCCTTCTCTTTTTTCTGCAGGGTACCATACTTGAACCATTAACTGCCTAAGGTCTTTAGGGTCTGTAGTGTAAACCTCGCTTCTATTATTATCGGTCCAAAAATATACTTGTGTTCCTATCCCATATTTACCGCTTGGTGGATTAATTGGTTCAAGAGGAATAAGTATTGAACCAACAGCTGCGCACCCGCAAATAACATATAATGCAAATATTATTATTATTTTTAAACTATTCTTTTGGTATAACTTTGACACGCTATAAATTACACTTTATCATTAACATCAAAAAGTGCAAAAAAATAAGAGTAATATTGTAGTAGTAATCGGTGCTCAGTGGGGCGACGAAGGTAAAGGCAAGGTTACCGACTATTTTGCTGCTCGCGCTGACTACATTGTTCGTTTTCAGGGAGGAAACAACGCAGGACATACAATTATCCTTGATGACAAAACAGTAAAGCTTCACCTTATACCATCCGGCGTATTACACAGTAGGTGTAAACTTGTAATTGGAAGTGGGGTTGTTGTTGATCCTCGCGTATTAATAAAAGAGCTAGCCATGTTAAAAAAAGAGGGGTTGTCTACAAACCTTTTAATAAGCGACAGGGCACATTTAATTATGCCCTACCATGTAGACATAGACTATCATCTAACCAATTTTCAAAATGAGTTGGCTGCTGGTAGCACCAGGTCTGGTATCGCACCGGTTTATGCAGACAAGCTTTATAGGCATGGGCTGAGAATAGCCGACCTGCTGAATAAAGAGCTTTTTGAAAGGCGCTTAAAAAAATCTTTTGCTTTTAACAAGCTTCTTGTAGAAAACGTTTTTAATGAAAAATTTGGGCATACATTTGAAAATATATTGGAAGAATTTCTTGGTTATGGGGAAATGATTTTCCCTTATGTTTCTAATATTACTGAAGAGTTGTCCACTGCTTTAAAAAATGATAAACGATTAATGTTTGAGGGAGCACAAGGCGCTTGTCTTGATGTTGATCACGGTCTTTATCCATACACAACAAGCAGCAACACTGTTGCAGGCCAAGTAGAGGCGGGTGGTGGTATTGGTCTCAATGGTGCAAAAAAGATTGTTGGAATTGCAAAGGCCTATCTAACATATGTTGGCCGTGGACCGTTTCCCACAGAAATTTCAGGAGAGCTTGAAAATAAAATTCGTGATGTTGGACAAGAGTATGGCACCACAACAGGCAGAGCAAGGCGCGTTGGCTGGATTGATTTAGTCCAACTAAAATATGCAAACCAGCTTAATAATTTTTCTGAAATTATCCTTACAAAAGTAGACGTTTTAAGCGGTTTAGAGAGCATCAAGCTTTGCGTTGGATATCAAATAAACAACAAACCTTTTGTTGGCGTCCCATCAGATATTGAAAACTTTCGCAACATCCAACCCGTTTATGAAACCCTCCCTGGGTGGGGACCGTTGCCAGACGTTATTGAAAGTCTAGATCAATGCCCTAAAGAATTGACACGTTTTATAAAAAAAATTGAAGAGGTTTCGGGTGTAAAAATTTCTTTAGTTTCTCACGGCCCTGACCGCAACCAAACTTTTAAAATATAATGAGCGTCTTTGCTAGTTGGGATACTATTGATTTTTCTTCTAGTAACGATATTGAGATAGCCAGCCAATTAAGGTCTTTAAACATTCCCCTAAGCATTGATGAGGTAAAAAAAATTCAGTTTGAATTTTTGAAAAGACCCGCAACTCTCACCGAACTAGTTCTTTTTTCAATCCAAGGCTCTGAGCATAGCTCATACAAGAGCAGCAAAAATCACATTAAGCATTTTGTTACAGATGGTCCCAATGTTATTTTGGGCGCCAAAGATGATGCGGGGGTTGTTTCTTTGGCTGTTGACAACAAAGGTGATAGGTATGGTCTTGTGGTTAGCCACGAATCGCATAACCACCCAAGCCAAATTGTTCCATATGAAGGCGCAGCGACTGGAATTGGTGGCAACGTAAGAGATGTTTGTTGTATGGGAGCAGAAGTAATGGCTCTAGGAGATAGTTTGCGTTTTGGTGACATTAAAAGAAACAAAACTAAATGGATTCACGATGGGGTTGTTTCTGGAATTGCTGGGTATGGAAACCCCCTAGGAATACCAAATATATGTGGTGATTTATATTTTGACGAAGAATATAATGAAAATTGCCTTGTAACAGTCCTTACTGCGGGAGTAGTAAAAGAAAAGAACTTACTTCGCTCTAGGTCTCCAAAAAAATCTGTGGGTTATGACCTAATATTAATTGGAAAACCCACTGACAATAGCGGTTTTGGTGGCGCAAGCTTTGCCTCTCTTGAGCTAGAAGAAGAAAAAGAACAACAAAATAAGGGTGCCGTGCAAGAACCTAACGCATTTTTAGAAAGACACATTTTAAAAGCCACATATTCTTTGTTTGAATATTTAGAAGAAAAAAATTTAGTGGACAGGGTTGGCTTTAAAGATTTGGGCGCTGGTGGCGTTGCCTGTGCAAGCATAGAGCTGGCAGACGCTGCGGGCTTGGGCGCAGAAGTGTGGGTAGACAAAATACATACTAGCATGCCAGAGCTGGACAGTCATATTATTTTATGCTCTGAAACACAAGAGCGGTTCATGTGGTCTTGCCCTCCAGATTTGACTCCAAAAATTTTACAACATTATAATGAAAAATTTGATTTTCCTAACGTGTCAGAAGGAGCTATGGCTAGTGTGGTTGGTAAAATTGTTAAAGAAAAACACTATACCGTTCTTTCTGGAGACAAAAAGTTAGTAGACGGCCCCATTGAAAAAATAAACGAGGGGTTCGTTTATGATAGACCTATGAAGAAAAAAGAATCTCAGGCGATTAATGGCGTTTTTCCAAAGAGTGTGAACTATAACGATGTTTTGCAAAAAATTTTGGGCCACGAAAACGTTGCTTCTCGAGAACCTGTTTATGAGTCTTATGACAAAAATGTTCAAGGAAGGGTTTTGCTTGAAAGGGGCCATTCAAACGCGGGGGTGGTAGCTCCTTTTGATTCAAAAAAATTTCCTGAAGAAATAAAAGAAGTTTGTTTTTCTGCAACCCTTACGCACAACCCGTCTCTTGGAAAAATTGATCCTTATTTAGTTGCCCAATATGCTTTGCTTGAGGCGTGTGCTCGTACTGTATCGGTGGGGGCTTCGCCCATAGCTATTACAGACTGTCTTTGCTTTGGAAATCCTGAAAAACCAGAACAAATGTGGCAGTTTGCTCAAAGCTGTCTCGCTATTCAAAGGTCGTGCAATCTGTTGAGGTTTGGCGATACAAAAAATCTTCCTGTAGTTGCTGGAAATGTAAGCTTTTATAATCAAAGCGGCGACAAGGCCATTCCTGCAAGCCCCATGATTGGCTGTTTTGGTAAAGCAACAAAAAAAGATTTGTTGTATAACAGCTTTCAACACAAAGACTCTATCCTTTATCTTGTCGGCTCCCAACATTCAGACCTTGGTGGTAGTTTGTTTTGCAATGTTATGGAAGTCAAAAACACTAAAATTGGCAAGATTGATGTTTCCAGGTACAGTGAAACCTTAAACTTTCTTTTAAAAGCAAACGCCCAGAGCCTTATAGAGTCTTGTAGCTATTCTGGTCTAGGAGGCCTCGTGGTTTCTGTTTCAAAAATGTGTTTTAAAAATTCAATTGGGTGCTCAATTAAACCCGTTCAAGAGGAATTGCTTTTTAGCGAAAACCTATCTTTTATTGTAGAGATTAAAAAAGAAAATGCTGCCAGCTTTCAACGAGCGCTAGAATGCGAAGATATTCCTTTTGATAAAATTGGTTCAACTAACAGTACAAACAAAATTATCTTTGATAATTATATTAATACCGAATTGTATTCAATGAAAAATATTTGGAAAAACTCCTTAAGAGAAAGGCTTCAATAATGAAGAAAAAAATTACATATAAAGACGCTGGTGTCGATATTGCAAAAGCTGATGATATTATATCTTTGTCTAAAAATAAAATTCAAGAAACGTTTAACAAAAATGTGTTGTCTTCGATCGGCGGCTTTGGGTCTATGTATTCAATTAAAGACATACTGCAAGAGTTTAAGGATCCTGTTTTAGTACAAAGCATTGATGGCGTTGGAACCAAAATGTCTGTTGCTCAAAAAGCAAATAATTTTAAATATATTGGAAACGACCTTGTCAGCGCTTGCTGTAATGATGTTGCGTCTACTGGCGCCAAACCACTAACCTTTCTTGATTATGTTGCTGGTAGCAATCTTGAAAAGGGTGTTGTTGCGGAAATAATTAAAAGCGTTGCTGAGGAATGTAAAAAACATGGTGTTGCTCTTGTTGGAGGCGAGACGGCAGAAATGCCCGGAATATACCATGCAAACGAATATGACTTGGTTGGTATAGCCACTGGCATTATTGAAAAAGAAAAAGTTGTTGATGGTTCCAAGGTAGAAGATGGCGACATTGCTATCGGTGTTCATTCAAGCGGTCTCCACAGCAACGGGTATTCTCTGGCGCGTAAGCTTATTTTTGATTCGTTGAATCTTTCTGTCGACGATTTTCTGCCGGGATATGATGTTACAGTTGGCAGCTGTTTGTTAACCCCTCACATGAACTATAGCACGCTCGTTCAAAGCTTTATGAACAACAATCTTAACATAAAGAGCCTTGCGCATATTACTGGCGGGGGCTTAATAGATAACGTTCCGCGCGTTTTGCCAAACAATCTGTCTTTAGATATAAATATTAATTCTTGGAAAAAACTTCCACTTTTTGAATTTCTGAGCAATGCACTTGATATTGAAAAGGAGGATTTATACCAAACATTCAACATGGGTATTGGTCTAGTTATAGTGGTTAGTCCGGAGGAAAAAGGTGAGGTGTTTCGCTGTTTAGGAGCAAAAAACTATACCGAAATAGGCGTTGTTATTAAAGATGAATCAAACTCCGTATTTTTAAATGAAAAATAATTCAATAGCATACATTCAGTTTCCGGGGTCTAACACAGAAAACGAAACTATTAATTCGCTTAAGAGGTGTGGGTTTAACCCTAGGCCTCATTTTTGGAATGACCCTCCAAGCTTATTAGAAGACTGTGTGGGGTATATTATTTTAGGTGGTTTTTCTTTTGAAGACCGTTCTCGCTCGGGCATCATCGCATCCCTTGATCCTGTAGTTAATAAAATTAAAGAGCAGGCTTTGTTAGGAAAGCCGGTTCTTGGCATTTGCAACGGCGCCCAAATACTGGTTGAATCTGGAATGGTTCCAGGAAGCGAGGACTTTAATACAGTTCTCGCGCTTACAGACAACAGACGTGTGGTTAAAGAACAAATAGTTGGAACCGGGTATTACAACACCTGGTGCCATATTAAACCAAACACAGCTAGTAACTCTGCTTTTATTAAAAAAAATGGTGGAGTTTTGCGTGTTCCAATTGCACATGCGGAAGGAAGGTTTGTTGTTGATAAAAATATAGAAGGACTAGTTAATGAAAAAAATCTTATCACCTATCAGTATTGTGACCACGAAGGTGAGGTGTTGAAAGATTTTCCCACAAACCCAAACAGCTCTTTTAAAAACGCGGCGGCAATAAGCAACCTGTCAGGTAACGTAATGGCTATGATGCCCCACCCGGAAAGATCTCTTTCTGGGGAGGCAGACGACATTTTCGAAAGCATGAAAGATTATATTCGGTCAGATAGTCATTTCAGCTATCAGTCTCATCGCTACAGCGCAAAAAAAATCAAGGTTAAACCTTTTGAGCATAGCAACAAAACTGAGGTTATGGTCTCCACAATCATTGCAGACAACGAAGCAATCTCTGTTGAAAGATGTATAAAGAAGCTTGGTTTTGATGTCAAAATTAAAAAGTATGTCCATTACGAAATATCAGCACAAAAAGATTTTGACCTTGCTGCGGTTTTGAAAACGGATGTTCTTTTTAACCCCAGCAAAGAATATATATCAACCATAAAAAAGAACGAGAAGGGCTTTAGGTTTCTTGTGCGAAACCTTGACGACATTCACGGACAAAGTATCCTACAAACACTACAACAACGCTTTGGGCTTAAAGACCTGCAGCACATTAGCAAGGGTGTTGTTTGGGAAATCAACATTAATTCAAATTCTCCTAAAAAAGACGTGGATTTAATTCTAAATAGTCATATTTTTTCTAACCCTGTTTCGCAGGTATGTCATGAATATTGACAAGAAATATTATCAGGAAATTAACGAGAACCTGAATAATACAATTCAGGACACCACCATTGACGCCCCCAATAAAAAAGTTGGTAAGGTTCGTGATGCATATTTTCTTGATAAAAAAGTCGCAATGATTTCTACAGACAGACAAAGCGCTTTTGATCGAGTTTTAGCTGCCATACCCTATAAGGGCGCCGTTCTTAATTCTGTTAGCGCCTGGTGGTTTAAAAAAACAGAGCACTTATTTCCAAACCATCTAATTTCAACACCAGATCCAAACGTTTCTATTGTAGAAAAATGTGATGTTTTTCAAGTTGAGTTTGTTGTTAGAGGATATATAACAGGTACAACCGACACCTCCTTATGGACCGTGTACAACAAGGGGGATCGTGAATATTGTGGAAACGTGCTTCCTGAGGGTTTGGTAAAAAATGATAAGCTTGATGTTCCGATGCTAACCCCAACCACTAAAGACAAAATTCACGACAGGCCCGTTTCTAGAGAAGAAATCATTGAGCTAGGCTTTATGACAGCAAAAGACTATGATTGCGCGGCCAAGATGAGCTTAGACCTTTTTGCTTTTGGACAAAAAACAGCCGAAGAAAACGGTTTAATTTTAGTTGATACAAAGTATGAAATTGGCCGTGGCGAAGACGGCGTAATTAAGTTTGTTGATGAAATTCATACACCTGATTCAAGCAGGTTTTGGATTAGCGACTCATACAAAGAAAGAATAGCTGGTGGACAAGAGCCAGAAAATATTGACAAAGAATTTTTACGTCTTTGGTTTGCTAAAAACTGTGACCCGTATAACGACGACACTCTTCCCGCAGCCCCAGACGATCTTGTGGCTGAGCTTTCTGCAAGATATATACTATTATACGAATTGATTACTGGCGAAAAGTTTATTTTTCCAGACCTTAACAACATAAACCAACGAATTACTGAAAACATAAAGGAAATGCTATGAAAGCAATTATAATAATGGGTTCGACCTCTGATCAAAACCATGCTGATAAAATTACAACCGTTTTGGACGATTTCGGCGTCGGGCATGAGGTGCACGCCGCTTCTGCTCATAAAAATCCAGAGAGAGTTTTAAAAATTATCAGATCCGTAAAAGAAGAGGACTCTGTTGTTTTTGTTACTATTGCAGGCAGGTCAAATGCTCTGTCGGGCTTTGTTGCTGCGAACTGCAACAAACCAACACTTGGTTGTCCTCCCTTTAAGGATAAGGTTGATATGAGCATTAACATTCATTCGACACTACAAATGCCTAGCAAGACTCCCGTTCTTACCATTCTTGACCCGGGTAATTGTGCTCTTGCTGTTTACAGGATTCTAAACCTCGGTTCAATGTGAGTGGCATTTCCCCAATTGACGGGAGATACAAGAAAGCTGTTTCTGAGTTAGACGCGTTTTTTTCTGAACAGGCATTAATGCGCTATAGGGTTTTGGTTGAAATTAAATACCTTATTGCGCTCTTAAATCACAAGTCTTTTCAGGCTGTTAAACCGCTAAGAAAAAAGGATTTTATTTTTTTATGTGGGCTTTATGAAGATTTTTCTCCTAGGGATTTTAACCAAATAAAACGCATTGAATCAAAAACAAAACACGATGTAAATGCTGTTGTTGAGTTTATATCTCAAAAATTAATATCAATCGGAAGATCTGACCTGTGCCCCTTGGTACACTTTGGTCTCACCTCCGAAGATATAAATAATATTTCATACTCTTTAATGACAAAGGATGCTACAAAAAAAATCATGCTACCCAACATCAAGACTGTTTTGAAAGAGCTAAAAAAACTTGCAAAAAAAACATCTGGTATTGCTCTTCTTTCGTTGACCCATGGACAGCCCGCAACAACAACAACGCTCGGTAAAGAGCTTGCTGTGTTTGTTTCTAGGAGCGAAAAACAAATAACACATATACAAAAAGTTTCTTTTTTGGCAAAGCTTTCCGGTGCTACGGGGACATATGCTGCACACTCTGTCGCCTTTCCAAAGTTTTCCTGGAGCGCTTTTTCTAAAAAATTTATTAAAAGCTTGGGTTTAGAACAAAACCCCATAACAACCCAGATTGAGCCTGGAGACTCTTTGGCGGAGCTTTTTCACTGTTATGTGAGGCTTAACAACGTTCTGATGGATTTTTCTGTTGATATGTGGTTATATATAAGCAGAAATATTTTTCTTCAAAAAAATAATTCTGGTGAAGTTGGCTCAAGCACTATGCCGCATAAAATTAATCCTATTTTTTTTGAAAATGCGGAGGGCAATCTCGACGTTGCTAACAATAACTTTACTTTTCTTGCATCAAGAATTACCAAATCGCGCATGCAAAGAGATCTAAGTGGTAGCACTGTTTTTAGAAACATTGGGGTTGGTTTTGCTCACTCTCTTTTGTCTTATAAAAACCTCGTTAATGGCATTTCTCGCCTAGCTCAAAATAAAAAAAGAGCGGAAGAAGAGTTGGGGGGAAATTGGAGTATTCTTGCTGAGGCGGTCCAAACTGTTCTTAGGAAATCTGGGGATGCTTCCGCTTACAACAGAATTAAAAAACTTACTCGCGGAAGACCTTTAAATCAAAAAACTTATATTAAGATGGTTAATGAACTTGACCTTGATAAAAAAGAAAAAGCTGTTCTTTTATCATTAACGCCTTCTTCATATCTCGGCGAGGTAGCCAAAATTTTGGAGAACTTATAGAATGTGTGGTATTGTTGGTCTTTATCATCCTAAAGAAAATGTAGTTGGAGAAATTTATGACGCCCTAATTCAAGTTCAACACCGCGGACAAGACGCTGCAGGTATTGCCACCTGGGACAGCAAAAAACTTTCTATGCATAAAGAACTGGGGGTTGTAACCGAGGTTTTTAAAACCCATGATTCTTTAAGACTTGATGGCAATATTGGAATCGGCCATGTGCGCTATCCAACTGCGGGGTGTTCAGATGTTTCAGAGGCCCAGCCTTTTTACTCAGCTAACCCTGTCACGGTTGCTTTGGCTCACAATGGAACTCTTACAAACAGCGAAAGCATGAGGGACTTTTTACTAGAAACACACTTTTGTCAGTTTAATACCGGATCAGACTCCGAGGTCTTGCTAAATCTTTTTGCCTTTGAACTTTCTCAAATAAACTTTGACACTCTTTCTAATGAACATGTTTTTAAAGCGCTCAAAAAAGTATATGCGCGCTGTGAAGGGGGTTTTGCCGTAACCATGATTGTGGGCGGCGTTGGTCTTGTTGCCTTTAGGGATTCGAACGGAATACGCCCTTTGGTTTTGGGTAAAAATGGTGAGGGTTCTCGCATGGTAGCCTCTGAAAGTTCAGCTCTAAGCGCACTGGGCTACAGCTTTGAAAGAGATATTGCTCCAGGTGAAGCTGTTATTATATCAGAAGCCGGTTCTTTAGATTTTTTTGTTTGTTCTTCAAGTGTTAACCACACGCCATGCTTGTTTGAATTTGTATATTTTTCTAGGCCTGATTCCGTTATAGATTCAATTTCTGTTCATAAGTCTAGGCTAAGAATGGGCGACTACTTGGGGGAAAAAATTTTAAAGGAGTTTTCACATCTTGAAATAGATGCCGTGATTCCTGTTCCTGATACAAGCAGAACTTCAGCAATGCAAGTTGCGCACAAGCTTGGAATAAAATACAGGGAAGGTTTTATTAAGAATAGATATATAGGGAGAACCTTTATTATGCCGGGACAGAGCATTAGAAAAAGGTCGGTTGCCCACAAACTTAGCCCCATTGAAATTGAGTTTAAAAATAAAAACGTGTTATTGGTTGACGATTCAATTGTTAGGGGAAACACTTCCAAAAAAATTGTTGAAATGGTAAGAAAAAATGGAGCAAAAAATGTCTATTTTGCTTCTGCTGCTCCTCCCGTAAGACATCAGAACGTATATGGAATAGACATGCCCGCCACAAAAGAGCTTGTTGCTCACGGACGAAACATTGAGGAAATTAAAGATTTTATTGGTGCAGATGAGCTTATATATCAAGACATTGAGGCCTTGAGAATGGCAGCTCATGTTGGAAACACAAAAATTACGCAGTTTGAAGACTCTGTGTTCACAGGAGAATATTGTGCTGGGGAAATTTCAAAAGACTACCTTGAAAAACTTGAAACTAGCCGCGTAAACAAAAAATGAAAAATGTTTTGGTGGTTGGTTCTGGAGCAAGAGAGGTGGCTGTCTCGCGCAAAATATCTGAAAGCAAGGTTGAACATGCTCTCTTTTGTGCTTCGTCGGAAAAAAACCCACAAATAGAAAGTCTGTGTTCTGGCTACCTTGTCTGTCCCTTAAGTCATATAAAAAACATATGTGAGTATGCTTTGCTAAAAAAAATTGATTTAGTTTTTATTGGTCCTGAAAACCCTCTTGCTGATGGGATTGTAAACGAACTTGAAGCTGTAGGCATATCTTGTGTTGGTCCGAAAAAAGAGGTTGCAATGATTGAAACTAGCAAATCTTTTGCTAGAGACATTATTGAAAATTGTGCTCCAGAAAAGAACCCCGCTAAAAGAAGTTTTAAGTCGTTGTCCGGCGTAGAAAGCTTTATAAACGAACTAAACGGAGAATATGTTATAAAATATGATGGCCTTATGGGTGGAAAGGGCGTAAAGATATCTGGAGAACACCTGCCCTCTATTAAGGATGGTTTAAAATATGCTCAATCTTTGGTTGATATGGGCGGATCTTTTTTGGTTGAAGAAAAGCTGGTCGGTGAAGAATTTTCTTTAATGAGTTTTGTGGATGGCAAAACGTGTTGTCATATGCCTATAGTTCAAGATCACAAGAGAGCTTTTGAAGGAGATGTGGGTCCAAACACCGGTGGAATGGGAACATACTCCTTTGCAAACCACTCTCTTCCCTTTTTAAAAAATCGCGAAGTGTTAGATGCCCAAAAAACCAACGAACTTGTCGCAAAACAGCTTCTTAAAAAAACCGGTGTTCCTTTTGTTGGCGTTTTATATGGAGGCTTCATGCTTACCCAGCGAGGTGTAAAGGTTATAGAATATAACGCTCGCCTTGGAGACCCGGAGGCGATGAATGTTTTATGTTTAATGAAAACTGATTTTTTAAAAGTTTGTGATCAAATTATTGGTGGCTCTCTATCAAAAAACTCAGTGGAGTTTGAAGAGCTTTCTACTGTTTGCAAATATGCCGTTCCGAACGGGTATCCAAACAAGCCGGCAAAAGGTTTTGTGATTGATTGCAAAATTAAAGATTTAGACGTTTATTTAGCATCTGTTAATTCTTCAGATGGGCAGGTTGTCGCCTGTGGTTCAAGAACGGCTGCAGCCATTGGAAAAGATAAAAACGTTTTTGTTGCCGAAAAATTTGCCGAAAGAAAAATTTCTTCTATTGGGGGAGATCTTTTTCATAGAAAAGACATTGGTACAAAAGAATTAATTTCTCGCAGGATTGACAGAATGGAAAAGATTCTCAGATGAGGCTTGCTGTATTGGGGTCTACAAACGGTACAGACATTGAGGCTATAGTTGCAGCCATTAAGAGCGGCGAAATCAACGCCCACATTGAGGTGGTGGTGTCGAACAAAAAAGATTCTGGTATTTTGAAAAAAGCAAAAAATCACTCTATTGACTCATACTATGTTTCACATAAAAACAAAAAACGTGGTGTTTTTGATTTAGAAATGTCTCAAATTTTAGAAAATAAAAAAATTGATTTGATTTTACTGATTGGTTTTATGCGCATTCTTTCTTCTTCTTTTGTTGAAAAGTGGGCTGGTAAAATTATTAACGTTCATCCATCTCTGCTGCCAAAACATGCGGGAGGAATGAACAAGTCGGTTCACGAAAGCGTTTTGCTGTCGGGGGACGAGAAAACGGGCTGTACTATTCATCTAGTTACAAAAGAGGTTGATAGCGGTCCTATATTATTACAGCTGTCTTGCCCGGTTAAAAAGGGGGATACGGTTGAGGATTTAAAAAATAGGGTGCAGGCTCTTGAGGGTCGCGCTTTTATTCAAGTAATTAAAAACTGGAGGAACAATGAATAATGCACTTTTCTTTAATATAACTTCGGCTGTAGAAAAAATTCTACATCTGATCATATTTGGTATGGTATTGTTTTTATGTGGATATGAAATTAACAACGTTGTCTCATCGGGTATAATTAAGGTTCAAAATGTTTTGATGTTGTTTATATATCTGGAGATTATGCAGATGGTAAACATTTTCTTTTCAACAGGAAAAATACCTGTTAGATATCCTTTATATATTGGAATGTTTGCTCTCGCTAGACACATTTCTTTTGAAAACATTGCGGGGCTTGATTCTTTATACCTGGCTGCATCAATAGCCTTGCTAGCTTTGGCTTTGGTAGCTTTGGCATACAGAGACAAGCTTATCGATAAAAAAGGCCCCGAACTTCCAGAGGTAGAGTGAAGCAAAAGATTTTTCCTAAAACTGCCTTATTTTCTGTTTCTAACAAAAAAGGGCTTATTCCTTTTGCAGCCTTTTTAGAAAAAAATGGTACTAAAATTATTGCGAGCGGTGGAACGGCGAGGGTTCTTAAAAAAAATGGAATACAGGTAAAAAAGGTTTCCTCAATAACCAAATTTCCTGAAATATTTGGTGGTAGGGTTAAAACCCTCAGCCCTCAGATATCTGGTGGAATTTTGGGACAGCGCGATATTGATAAACAAGAGGCAAAAGATAATAAAATTATGTGGATTGATATGGTGGTTTGTAACCTTTATCCTTTTTCCGAAGTTTCCAAAAACCCAGACTCAAGCCTGGAAGATAAAATTGAAAACATCGATGTTGGTGGTCCAACCATGATTCGTGCTGCTGCAAAAAACTATAAGTGGGTAAGTGTTGTGGTTGATGTGCGAGACTTTGCAAAAATCAAAAAAGAATTATTAGCGGGTGGGGTTACTGAAAAACTGAGGTTTGCTCTTGCCAAAAAAGCGTTTGGCCGCTGTGCAGAGTATGACGCAAGAGTTTTTGAGGTTCTTTCTGAAAAAGAAAAGGAAGCTAAGGCTGTGCTTAGATATGGTGAAAACCCTCACCAAGACGCGTTTGTGGTTGATTATGAAGATGGTTCTAGGGGTTTGCCTCAAGCAAAAAAAATCCAGGGCAAAGCTCTTTCTTACAACAACTTTCTTGATGGAGACGCTGCTCTTTTATGTCTTAACGAGTTTAAAAAAGATCCTGCTTGCGTAATTGTTAAACACAACTCTCCCTGTGGAGTTGGGGTGGGGAAGAATATAGAATCTGCTTTCAAAAACTCTTTAAAAGTAGACAATCTTTCAGCTTTTGGTGGGGTCGTTGCCCTTAACAAAAGGTGCACCGCCTCTTTAGCAAAACAAATAAATACTATTTTTTTTGAAATTGTAATTGCTCCCTCTTTTGATAAGGAGGCTCTTGTTATTTTTTCTAAGAAAAAAAATTTGCGTATTTTGAAGCTTTCTAACTACAAACCCTCCCCTTTTTCTATCAAAACAATTTCTGGGGGTAACCTGGGCCAAGAAAGTGATATGTCCTCTCTCAGGTCAAAAACCCTTTCTTTTCCAACCTACAAAAAGCCGACTGATTCACAAATTTCTTCTCTGCTTTTAGCTTGGAGAGTTGTAAAGCATACAAAGTCAAATGCAATCGTTGTTGCAAAAAATAATAAAATCATTAGTATTTCTGGCGGCCAAACCAGTAGAGTTGATGCCACAAATATTGCTTTTAAAAAAACCGGCATCCCCAAGGGTTGTGTGGTTGCGTCTGATGCTTTTTTTCCATTTAAAGATTCTATAGAAACGATGGCCCGTTACGGGGTGTCGGCCATAGTACAACCCGGCGGGTCGATTAGAGACAAAGAGGTTGTTGATTCCTGTAACAAAAATAATATTTCTATGGCTTTTACTGGCTATAGGGTTTTTAAACACTAGGAGTTTATTATGAAAGCTATAATATGTAAAAAATTTGGTCCTGTTTCTGATCTTGTTTGGGAGGATGTTGACAACCCCGTTGCTGGTAAGGGCGAGGTTGTAGTTGATGTTAGGGCGGCCGGGTTAAACTATCCAGACAACCTAATAGTACAGGGTTTATACCAGTTTCAACCAGAGAGACCTTTTTCTCCAGGACATGAGGGTTCGGGTATTATATCTTCCGTTGGTGAAGAGGTTACCGGTTTTAAGGCTGGAGATAGGGTTGGATTTTTTAAAGGGTTTGGCGCCTTTGCTGAAAAAATAGTTGTTTCTGCTAGTATGGTTTTTTCCATTCCAGATAGTCTTCCACACCGCATAGCTGGAAGCGTTTTTATGGTTTATGGAACAAGCTACCACGCCCTTGTACAAAGAGCAAATATCAGCAAAAATGATGAGGTTTTGGTGTTGGGTGCTTCTGGCGGCGTTGGTCTAGCTGCTATTGATATAGCAAAATCTTTTGGGGCTCGCGTTGTAGCCGCAGTGTCAACAAAAGAAAAAGCTGAAGTTTGTGCTAGATATGGTGTCGATGATGTTGTTATTTATGGAGAGAAAAGACTTGATAAGGATGAACAAAAAGTCTTTACAAAAGAATTAAAGTCAAAAAGTGTAGTTGGCGGGTTTTCAATAGTTTATGATCCCGTTGGTGACTGTTTTGCTGAACCCGCCCTTCGGGCAATAGGTTGGGGTGGCACCTATCTGGTTGTTGGTTTTGCAGCAGGGAAAATACCTTCTTTTCCCACTAACCTTATGCTGTTAAAGGGTTGTGCGGTTTCTGGCGTGTTTGTTGGAAGATTCCAAAAAGAAAATCCAAAAACAAACTCAAAAAACCTGTTAGAAATAGGGAAAATGTTGGCCAACAAAAGCCTTTCTCCAACTATTTCTGAAACCATTCCCATGAAGGACGCCGTTATGGCAATTGATAGAATTGCAAAGCGTGGCGTTGTTGGTAAGGTTGTTTTTATAAACGACTAGCTAAACAAACAATAAAAACAGGCAGAGCAAAAAAAGAGATATTGACGGCAACGCCTTTCTTGGTGCAGATTTCACCTTTACGTGTGTCATCATGGCAAAAAACATCAACACTGTTATTCCAAGAAGCCCAAGATTGTTCATTTGTGGGTCTGCGCTTAACAACATTGCTGAACATGAAAGCTTTAATATGCCTGTTAAGTCTCTTAACCAGTCTGGGTAGTTGTAATCGTTTTTAAATTCTTCTACTATGTTATCATACCTTACAACCCAAACAAAAAAAAGGGTTGCGGCTATAACTATATTTACTGCGCTTGCTATTATTTCAACGTTCATTTTTTTTCCTTACGTGTGGTCAGCTGGCAACATCTTTTTTAGCGTTGCCATTGCTTGGTGAGTTATTTTTTTTTCTTCGTCCCCCTTTTTAACAAATATAGGCTTTCCAAAAACAACCTTCACCCTTTCTCTTTTTAGCTTCTTTATTTTTTCTATGATTCCCTTTGTTCCTATGATGGCTGTTGGAATAATTGGTATTTCATTTTTAATTGCAAAATATGCAACCCCTCTTTTGCCCTCTTTTAAACCCTCTCCCTTTATTGTGCCTTCTGGAAAAATACAAATTCTCTCTTTTTTATTTATTTGTTTTTGAATTTTTTTAATGGTTGAGGTTTGAACGTTTGCCCTATTAACCAACAATACCCCGTAAGACCAGGGACCCCACGCCTTATACCAGGGAAGCTCTGCTTGATCTTGTGCCATTAAAAAAGTAATTGGTTTTTTTACCGCTGCTGCTATTGGTACGGGGTCTACGTCGTCTATGTGGTTTGGGGCTAAAATGTAAGGTCCTTCCTTGGGAAGGTTGTTCTCCCCGCTTACAGAATATCTTGTTAAAAAAACACACAGTAAAACAGATACGTAGCTTAAAATGTATCGAAGCGGCTTGCTTCTTGGATGCGATATTGTCATTTAACTAAAACGGGAGATCGTCGTCTTCAACTGCTTGATTTAAGCTCTCTTTTTCTGGTCTTTCTTGGTTCATCGATGAAGAAGAGTCCGTATTTGATTCTCCTCCCCCTAAAATTTGAACCCCACCATATATGTTTGCGACAACTCCGGTGGAATATTTATCATTTCCGTCCTTGTCTTGCCACTTGTCTGTTTTTAAAGAACCTTCAACATAGACAAGCGTTCCTTTTTTAATATATGGCTGAACATATTTTTCTGCCGTTGTTCCAAAAACTGTGACCTTTGTCCACTCGGTTCTTTCTTGCATTGTTCCATCTTTACTCTTCCAAGACTCGTTTGTTGCAACGCTAAAAGATGCTATCGCATTTCCCTCTCCGGTAAATCGTATTTCTGGATCCTGTCCCAATCTTCCAACTAGTGTTACTTTATTTACTGTTCCTTTTGCCATTTTACTTCCTTTAGTTAAGGTTTAGTTCGTTATAAATTATATCAACTCTTCTTTTAAATTTATTGTCTTTTTTTAATAGTTCCGCCACCTTTTTGTGCGCATACATAATTGTTGTATGGTCTCTTCCCCCCAAATGTACCCCTATTGCGCTTAGAGGCATATCTAAAACCTCTCTCGCTAAATATGCTGCCACCTGTCTCGCTTCGGCTATATTTTTTCTTCTAGACTGTCCAACAATTTCTTCTTGTGAAACAGAAAAGATACTGCACACACCGCTCACAACGTCTTGCATGTTTGCCTGTCCATAACCCTGATCACCAAGCCTTTCTCTAATAATGGACTCCACCAAAGCTTCGTTCACCTTGTCTCCCGAGAGGGTGGCGTGAGCAAAAATTTTTGTAATGCAACTTTCTAGGTCTCTAATGTTTGTACGCACGTGGGAAGCTATTTTTTCAAGGTGCTCTCCACTTATCTCCATATTGTTTTGTTTTGCCTTGGTTGACAATATTGCAACCCTTGTTTCAAAGTCTGGTGGCTGTATATCCGCGTGAAGACCAGACTCAAACCTAGACAAAAGCCTGTCCTGCAATCCAACCATTTCGCCTGGATATCTATCGGCTGTCATTACAATTTGTTTTCCAGCTGTATAAAGATCATTAAAGGTGTGAAAAAATTGTTCTTGGGTTTGTTCTTTTCCTTGAAAAAACTGTATATCATCAATTAATAAAACATCAGCCTTTCTATAAACCTTAGAAAAATCTAGCGATTTGTTTTCTTGAATACTTGCAATAAAGTCGTTTGTAAATTTTTCAGACGAAGCCAGCACAACATTGAGTTGTTTTTTTCCAGCAATTAGTTCATTTGCTATTGAGTGTAAAAGGTGTGTTTTTCCCAGCCCAACACCACCATAAATAATAAGGGGGTTAAAGTCTGCACTACCTGGCGTACTAGCTACTCTGTGGGCGGCATTTTTTGCAAAAATATTATTTGGCCCCTCGATAAACGAGCCAAAGATGTTGCTTGGATTTATATTGTTTCTTCTTCCCGGGTTGCTTTGTTTCGTTGGTTCTTGTGAATCAAGGTCCGTTGCAGAAATGCTTTGCTCAGACTGGGGAGCTATAGAAATTTTTAATTGAAGGTTTTGTTTTTTTTCTTTTAAAGAAGACAGTATTATGTCCTGGTAGTTGTTTATTATCCAATCATAGGCAAACTGGTTTGGTGCCTCTAAAATAAAAATGTCGTTTGTCACGCCTACCGGGGAAAGCGTTTCTATCCATGCTTCATAGGCATGGTCCGGTAAAGATTTTTTTAAATCATCCGCCACTTCTCTCCAAAAGTTTTTATAGTCCATTAGTTATCCACATCTTATTAACATTTTTTTATATCTATATTTTATAACTTTACACTCTTTTTTGTTTGAAGCATAGCTTTTTTGTGTTTTTATGTTTGTTTTATTTGTTTTACAAATAGTTTAATTGGACTATATTTCGACAAATATATAATTATGAAAAGAACATATCAGCCAAGTAATAGAAAAAGAAAAAACAAGCACGGTTTTATGAAAAGAAAATCGACCGTTGGGGGCAAAAAGGTTTTGTCTTCTCGCATGAAAAAGGGTCGTAAACGTCTTACCGTATCCTCTTAAAATGGATCGCAAAACACTCACTGGTTTTATTTTAATCGGTGCAATATTATTGTTGTGGCCAAGTTATTTAGAACTTGTTTCTCTGTCAAAAAAAACCCAAGAAGAACTAGTTGTTCCAAACCAATCTTTGGTTGATGAATATGCACAGCCAGACAAACCTCAGGCTAACAAACCAAAAACAGCGATAAACAGCGCTCCAACAAGCTCTGTTGAGGTAGATGCGGGGCTATTTGTTACAACAATTAATAGCTCTAACGGTGGTTCGTTTGCTTCTTATAACCTAAACGATCACCTTAAAGAGGATGAAAGTTTTTTAAACTTAATTGACATTAACAATTCAAACAATTTAACTGTTAGCTTTATTGATCAGTCTGGCACGGTTATACTGCTGGACGATAATTGGAATTTATTTTCGGGCACCTCTACAAAACTTAATAAAGAAAACCCATCTACAACGCTCTCCTATTACACTTTTTACAAGGGAAAAAGAATAGAAAAACATATCACTTTAAACTTCAATTCTTACAGAATGGATGTTACTGTTGATCTTCAAAACATTAAAGCTGAGTCTTTAGACGGTAAATATACCTTAACTTGGGACGGTGGCCTTCCTGAGTCTGAAGGTAAACAAGACGCCATGTTTATGGAAGGTTTGGTTGGTCAAGCTGGAAACATTGAATCTTTTCGTGTTGGATCTGCGGGGTTTTTTGGATCATCAGACACAAGCAAAATTGAAAGAGAAACCAAAAAGTATGTTGGGCAGTCAGACTTTGTGGGATATAGAACAAAATATTTTGGTATGTTTTTTGTTCCTCAAAAAACAGATGTTGTTGAAATTACAAAATACCCGGCCGTAAATAGGGCGGCGGTTGATGTTTCGGTTTCTCAAGACATAAACTTTGATAAAAACACGCTTTATCTTGGCCCGCTAGACTATGGTAAGGTTGCAGATCTCAACGTTGGTTTAGAAGAAAAAATTCTTGGCTGGCAGTGGCTTTCCTCTGTTTCGTGGTTAGTGTACAGCACAATGATGTTGCTATACAGTTTTATACCAAATTATGGCCTTGTTGTCGTGCTTTTTGCTGTTTTAATTAAATTAATAACATATCCGCTTATGGCTAAACAACTAAGGTCTTCGAAAAAAATGCAGGAAATCTCGCCTGAGCTTAATAACATAAAATTAAAATACAAAAACAACCCCACTCTCCAGCAGCAAAAAATTGCGGCTCTTTTTCAAGAAAATAAAATAAACCCGTTGGCTGGTTGTTTACCCCTCTTAATTCAAATGCCGGTTCTTATGTCGGTCTTTATGGTTTTTAGAAACACCATAGAGTTTCGTGGAGAATCTTTCTTTTTATGGATTAGCGACCTCTCATCTGCCGACACTCTTCTGTTTATAGCGGGGGTTCCATTAAATATTTTACCTTTTTTGATGGCGGCTTCTATGTTTTATACGATGAAACTTAGCTCTGCCGGTCAGCCATCTGGGGGCGATCCAGCTCAAGAGGCAACCCAGCAAATGATGAAGTATATGTTTCCGGGGATGATGTTCTTTTTGTTTTATTCGTTTCCTTCAGGCTTAAACCTCTATTACTTGTGTTTTAATATTATGCAAATTTTACAACAAAGAATTATAAACAGCGAAAAAACCTCAACTCTAAAGAAATAAATGGCTATTGTAGCTTGTTCAACACCCCCTGGAAGAAGCGGCCTTGCAGTAGTAAGGCTTTCTGGCAAAAACTCATATAAAACCATAAAAACCTTTATACCAAATAAAACGCTTAAAAAGAAACATCTTTTTCCTTCTTTGGTAGAGCTTGTCGACGAGAAAGGCGAAGTTTTTGATCAGGCTGTTGTTACGCAATACCTGTCTCCAAACTCTTATACGGGTGAAGATCTTGTGGAAATATCTTGCCATGGAAACCCAATAATAGTTTCTAAAATTATTGACCTCTGCTTAGCAGCCGGCGCATCTATAGCAGAGCCGGGGGAATTTACAAAAAGGGCTTATATGAACGGTAAAATGGACCTTTCTGAAGCCGAGTCTGTTTCTTCAATAATACATGCCAAATCTTTGGCTGGTGTTCGCTCTGGAATTAAAAATTTAAAAGGTTCTCTTTCTGGTTCTGTTTATGAAATTAAAAAAACTATTATTGGTTTTGTTGCCAACCTCGAATTTAATCTTGATATTTCAGAAGACGATCTGCAGCCCAACCTAATAAACAACACTCTTGCAGAGGTTAAACAACAAATATACACCTTAGACGCCTGTATAAAAAACTTTAAAGAGTCTCAGTTTTTTCAAGAAGGAGCCTCTGTGGTCCTTGCAGGCCCTCCAAACGCAGGCAAGTCTACCCTCTTTAACTTGTTAATAAATAAAAAACACTCTATTGTAACCCCAGAAGAGGGGACAACTCGAGATGTTGTGGAAAAGAGTTTATTTATAAAACAACTACCGATAACACTAAAAGATACGGCTGGAATTAGAGGAAGCCAAAGCGAGGCTGAAAGACAAGGAATATTAAAATCAAAAGAGGAGGTTTTGGATGCTGATTTGGTAATAATGTTTGATAAAAAACCAAAGAAATCGCTCACAAACCATATTTATGTTTTTAATAAATCTGACATAGCTAAAACAACAGACAATTATGATATTCATATCTCTGCTAAAAAAAATAAAAAAATTCAAGACCTTAAAAACATGATTTATAAAAATCTTGTTGGGGCATTTACGCCTGGAGAAATTTTATTAACCTCAAAAAGACAGCTAGGGGCTGTTTGCGGGGCATCAAAACACCTTAAACAGGCATATACCCTTTTAAAGGAAAAAAACTCTCTTGAGCTTGTCGTTGAAGATTTAAACTTATGTATAAGTGAGCTTGATAAAATAACAACAAAAACAACAAGAGATGATATACTTGACAGTATTTTTTCCTCTTTTTGTGTGGGTAAATAGTTTCACGTGAAACGCTTAGATACAAAATATCAGGTTGTTGTAGTTGGGGGTGGACACGCCGGCCTAGAGGCTGCCCTCATATCACATAAAAGGGGTGTAAAAACTCTTTTAGTATCTATGGATAAGAGTGCTGTGGGCAGAACCTCTTGTAACCCAGCAATTGGTGGGCTAGCAAAAGGCCAAATGGTAAAAGAGGTAGATGTTTTGGGCGGTATTATGGGAATTTTTGCAGACCAGTCAACATTACAAAGCAAAACACTAAACACATCAAAAGGAAGGTCTGTTTGGTCTCCAAGATCTCAAATAGACAAAAATCTTTATGAAAAAATAGCTCAGCTTCACACGTTAGATGTTGGTTTAGATGTTTATGAGGGCGAAGTTGTTGGTTTAGACATAAAAAACAATAGTGTTTGTGGCGTTATTTTAAAAAACAATATAAAAATATTATGTGAATCAGCAATATTGACGTGCGGAACATTTTTAAACGGACTAATACATATTGGGAAAAAACAGATACGCGCAGGCAGATATAATGAAAAAAGGTCAAAGGGAATTACAGAGTTTTTAAATTCTATTGGTCTCTCCTCTGGAAGGTTAAAAACCGGAACACCTCCAAGGATTAAAAGATCTTCTGTTGATTGGACTCAAGGAGAAAAAGACTTGGGAGATAAAAAACCAAAACCTCTATCTTATAGAACTAAAAACTTTAATCCAAAAAACGAGCCTTGTTTTGCCTTTAGAACAAAAACAGAAACCCATGATATGATTTTAAAAAATCTTTCTTCCTCTGCAATGTATTCTGGAAAAAATATGGCAACAGGCCCAAGATATTGCCCCTCCATAGAAGACAAGGTTTATAAATTTAAAAACAACCCGTCTCACCTCTTACAATTAGAGCCAGAATGGACAAAGTCTGAACAAATTTATGTCAACGGTTTTTCAACCAGTCTTTCAGAAGATATACAGCTAAAGTGCCTAAAAACCGTGGATGGCCTTCAAAATGTTGAATTTATTAGACCTGGATATGCAATTGAATATGACTTTTTTCACCCTTCTCAACTAAAAAACACCTTAGAAAGCAAGGCGGTTGATGGTCTTTTTTTAGCTGGCCAAATAAACGGAACTTCTGGATATGAGGAGGCATCTTCACAGGGTATATTAGCAGGAATAAATGCTTCGTGTTATATTTTAAACGAAGAGCCTTTGGTTTTAAAAAGAGATGACGCCTATATAGGTGTATTAATAGATGATTTAATTCTTAAAAACACAAACGAACCATACAGAATGTTTACATCTCGTGCTGAATATAGGCTTCAACTAAGATCTTCTAACGCAGATCAAAGACTATTAAAATATTCTATAAAATATAATTTATTAGATAAAAAAACAGTGAAAATGCTTTCAAAAAAAATCAAAAAAACACAAAACATGGTTAACATGTTAGAAAAAACAAGCGTTAAACCTGCTGAAATAAATAATAGACTTATTTCACTGGGAGAAAAAGAGATAAAAGAGTCACAAAAAATATCAAATATATTAAAAAGACCTTCTGTTTTAATAAAAGATTTTAATATAAATAACGAAAAATCACAGGGGTTAAATAGTTTTTTAGAAAACGAGATATTATTTGAGGCAGAAACAATTATTAAATACAGTGGTTATATAAATAGACAAAAAGAAGAAATAGATAAAATTAAAATATATGAGGAAATGATTATTCCTAAAAATTTTGACTATAATCAGATTAAAAGCCTTTCAAATGAAAGTAGAGAAAAATTTATTAACATAAAACCCCAAACAGTAGGACAGGCGCAAAGAATAAATGGGATTAGACCAACTGATATTTCAATTTTATTAGTATATTTAAGGCGTCCGTTTCACGTGAAATAAATATGAAAAAAATTATATATATATTATTGTTATTTAATTTAGCATTTACACAGGAAGAAATAATATTAGATAAAATTTCTTCTGTAGTAGAAGATAAAGTTGTATTGTTGAGCGATGTTGTTTTGGCCGCAAATGCTATTTCCGCCCAACAAAAACTAAATCCCTCTAAAAACCCTGAAGAATTTTTAAAAATTCTTGAACAAACAAGAGAAAGTATGGTAGAACAACTAATTATTATAGAAATGGCAAAAAAAGACTCAGTTGAGGTTTTTGATAAAGATATTGATAGAGCTCTAAACCAACAAATTGAAAATATTATTTTACAAAGCGGGGGTAAAGAGCAGGCTGAAAAAGCTTTAGGAAAAAAAATATCTACTTTTAAAAGATCGTATAGAGATGATATAAAAGGAAAACTGCTTGCTGAAAAATATACATTACAACTAACCTCAGATATAAATGTTTCGAGAAAAGATGTTGAAACTTTTTATAATAATAATAAAAATGAAATACCCTCTCTACCAACATTATATAAAACTAGACATATTTTAATTGAAATAACACCAACTAAAGAGACTTTAAAAAACTCTTATGAAAAAGCGTTAGATATTAGAAATAAAATAATTAATAATAGTTTATCTTTTGAAGAAGCAGCTAAAACATATTCTAATGACCCTGGTTCAAAAAATATTGGTGGAAATTTAGGTTTTGTTTCAAGGGGTGTTTTTGTTAATGAATTTGAAAAGATTGCTTTTACATTAGAAAAAAATATTTTAAGTGATCCTGTTAAAACAAAATATGGATATCATTTAATAGAGGTATTAAATAGGTCTGGAGATAAAGTAAATGTTCGCCATATATTAATTCAAAATAAGTTAACAGATAGTGATAAAAAAACTGCTTATGATAAAACGGTCGATTTAAAAAATAAAATCAATTCAGTTGATGATTTTTATATAATAGCTAAAGAACATTCAAAAGATAATACTAATAATTTAAACGGCGGTTTACTTGGATTAATTGATATTAATAATTATCAAATTAGAGAAGTATCTAATATTATTAAATCTATTGAAGTAGAAAAAATAAGTAATCCTATTTTAACGGAGTTTGGTTATCATTTAATATGGGTTGATTATATTAAAGATGGGGGTATTCCTATATTAAATAAAAATTGGTCTGAAATTGAATCTTTGGCTTTAAATAAAGCAAAAGCAGATTGGTATAATAATTGGATTACTCAAATTAAAAGTAAATTTTATATAAAAAGAAATCCACTTAGTTATCCACAAATAATAAATTAATTTTTTTTATTAAATTTCTCTATTTTATTAACAATTTATTAACAAATTATCTACTTATAATTTTTTAAAATAAAAATTAATTTTATCTCTATAAAATATTATAAATATTAATTATCAACATATAAAGATATATAATATTAATAATAGTTTTTATATATAAGTATTTAATAAATATATAGGCTAGTTAAAGCTTGTTCTGAAACCAATATTATTTTAATATTGAAGGTTAATTATGAACATTTCAACTACAAAAAAAGAACTTCAACAAGCATTTTCAAAATTAACTAAGACAACACAATTAAAATCTCAAAACCCATTAGTAAACTATACCTATATATCTTCTTCAGCAGCTGGGGTAATGTTACATTCTACCGATATGGAAGTGGGTGTAAAAACTCAAATTAATGCCTCTATTAGTAATGATGGAGAGGGGTTATTTCCTACTTCAGAGATGAATGATATAATTAATGTTATAGATGATGGTAGAATAGATATAGAAATTTCTGGACCCCATATTAATATTAAGTCTGAAAAAGGAGTTTCTTTTGATATATCTACTGTTCCATTTCAAGAGTATCCTGATATACCTGAAAATAAACACGAAAATCTATATTGTATTGATACAGTAAATTTAAAAGAGATTATATCTTCTTTATTATACGCAGTTAATAATGAACCAACTAAACCAGCCTTAAATGGATCATGTTTTAATTTTTTAGAAGATACTATAGATTTTGTTGCTACTGATGGTCATAGGCTTGTTAAAATTTCAAAACAAAACACGACAAGTATTTTAGGTTCTTATATTATACCAAAGAAATTTTTATCTATTTTAGGATCTTTTTTAGAGGGACAATCTGAAACTAATTTAGTTATTAGTGGAGATTATATTTTTACTAATAATAAAAAGGATGTTTTTTATTCAAAAATAATTGATGAAAAATACCCTAATTATAATGCTGTTATTCCGGAGGAAAATCCGTTAATATTAAAAGCTAGTAAAAATGAAATGCTCAACAATATAAAAGCAGCTTCTATAGCGACAAACAAAAACACAAATCAAATTTCTTTAAATCTTTCTGAGGGTAAAGTTTATTTTAAAAGTGTTAATCAACCAGAAAGTAAAACTGTTTATGCTCCTTTAAAATCTGCTGAATATTCTGGTGAAAATGTATCGATAGGTTTTAACGCTATTTATTTAAAAGAGGCTGTTTCTAAATATTCGAACGAAGAAATTATTTTTACTTTTAAAGATTCTTTGTCTGCTACATTATTCTTACCTAAAATAAACGACCAAAAAACTATCATATTATTAATGCCGGTGAGGATAAATGACTAAAAATAATTATGGCGCAGATAAAATATCCGTTTTAAAAGGATTAGAGGCGGTTAGAAAAAGACCTGCTATGTATATTGGTGATGTAGGAAAAAGAGGATATCACCATCTTGTTAGTGAAGTAGTTGATAATAGTATTGATGAGGCTTTAGCTGGTTATTGTAGTTCTATAATAGTAACAATTAAAAATAATGGTTTTATATCTATTGAGGATAATGGTAGAGGTATACCTGTAGAAATACATAAAACAGAAGGAAAGCCTGCGTTAGAAGTTGTAATGACAGTTTTACATGCAGGTGGAAAATTTGATAAAAACACTTATAAGGTTTCTGGTGGTCTTCACGGAGTAGGTGTATCTGTAGTTAATGCATTATCTGAATCTTTAATTGCTGAAGTTCATAGAGATGGAAATTATTATAGACAAAAGTATACAATAGGTCAACCAACGACGGGCGTAGAAAAGGTAGGAAAAAGCAATAAAACAGGAACAATTATATCATTTAAACCAGATCATTCAGTTTTTACACACAAAGGATTTGAAGAAGAAATAATAAAAGGAAGATTAAAAGAGTTAGCCTATTTAAACAAAAATTTATCTATCACAATGGTTAATGAGCCAGAAGAAACAAAAACAGAATATTGTTTTCCGGGAGGACTTTCCGACTTTGTAAAATATTTAGATGGAGGAGAGGACTTAATTCATAATGAGGTTATATCGGTTTCAAGAGAAGATATTGAGGTTCCTGTTGATTTAGCCCTTAGATATAGTACAAACTATAATAGTAATATATTTTCATTTGTAAATAATATTAATACAATAGAAGGAGGGACTCACCTTTCTGGATTTAGATCTGCTTTAACAAGAGCATTGAATAGTTATGCAAATAAAAATGACTTAATTAAAACAAAAAAGAATGAAAAATTTTCTTTATCCGGAGACGACTTTAGAGAAGGTTTAACGGTTGTTCTTTCTATAAAGGTTCAAGAACCACAATTTGAAGGACAAACAAAAACAAAATTAGGAAACGGTGAAGTTAAAGGAATGGTGGACAATATTGTCTACGATGGAATACAGGCCTTTTTAGAGCAAAATCCTAAAGTAGGTAAAAAAATTATAGAAAAAGCGGCAGAGGCCGCTAGAGCTAGAATAGCCGCAAAAAAAGCTAGAGAGCTTGTAAGAAAAAAATCAGGACTAGGGTCAACAACCCTCCCAGGAAAATTGGCCGACTGCTCAAATAAAGATCCGCTTCAGTGCGAACTTTTTTTAGTTGAGGGTGATTCAGCTGGAGGTACAGCTAAACAGGGAAGAGATAGAAGAACTCAGGCTATCTTACCCTTAAGAGGAAAAGTTATTAACTCTGAAAAAGCAAGAGAAGACAAACTTTTAGCAAATAATGAAATACAATCTATTATAACAGCTCTTGGTTGTGGTTTTGGTGAAGATGAAGACGATCCTAGTAGCTTTAATCCTGAAAAATTAAGATATCATAAAATAGTTATTATGACAGATGCTGATGTAGACGGTAGTCATATTAGAACCCTTCTATTAACATTCTTTTGGAGAAAAATGAAGAGCCTTGTGCAGGGAGGTTTTTTGTATATGGCTATGCCACCCCTATATAAAATGAAGCAAGGAAAAAAGGAAAGATATGCCTACACAGACGAAGAAAGAGATCAGGTTTTACAAAGAATGGAATCTGAAAATAAAGCAAAAATTGACATTCAAAGATACAAAGGTTTGGGGGAAATGAATGCAGAACAGCTTTGGGATACAACAATGAACGCAGAAACAAGAACGTTGATGCAGGTTACGGTTGATCATATTATGGAAGAAGAAACAAATATTAGATTTAGAGAATTGATGGGAACAGAGGTAGAACACAGAAGATCTTTTATAACAGAAAGAGCAAAATTCGCAACAAACATAGATATATAAAATGGACCTAGGTAGAGATAACATATTAGATAAACAGTTAGTAAAAGAGCTTGAGGAAAGTTATTTAAATTATTCAATGTCGGTTATTATGTCGAGAGCTCTTCCTGATGCAAGAGATGGACTAAAACCTGTACACAGAAGAATTCTTTTTAGTATGAGCGAAATGTCTGCAATGTGGAATAGGCCATATAAAAAATCTGCCAGAGTGGTTGGAGAGGTTTTGGGTAAGTATCACCCTCACGGCGACAGCTCAATTTATGACGCAATGGTTAGAATGGCACAAGAATTTTCTATGAGACATGAGCTTGTTCAAGGGCAGGGAAACTTTGGGTCTATTGATGGAGATAGGGCAGCTGCAATGAGATATACTGAATCCAGAATGTCTAAAATTGGAAGCGAGCTTTTAAGAGATATAGACAAAGAAACAATTCCCTGGACAACAAACTTTGATGAAACCTTAAAAGAGCCGGCTGTTCTTCCGGCAGTATACCCAAACCTGCTTGTTAATGGATCTGAGGGAATTGCTGTTGGAATGGCAACCAAAATTCCACCCCACAATCTTTCAGAGCTGGTTGACGGGTTAGTAGAGTTAATGTCTAATCCAGAAGCTGAGATTAAAGACTTAATGAGACATATAAAAGGACCAGATTTTCCAACTTTTGGAAAAGCTCTTGGAGCTCAGGGTATAATTGATGCCTATGAAACAGGAAGGGGTAAGGTTATTATGCAAGGAAGGGCTCATGTAGAACCCGCTTCAAAAGGAAGAGACTCCTTAATTATTACAGAGTTACCATATCAGGTTAATAAAGCAAACCTAATTGAAAAAATAGCATATCTAGCCAGAGATAAAAAAATTGAAGGAATTGCAGAACTAAGAGACGAGTCCGACAAAGATGGAATGAGGGTTGTTATTGAAATAAAAAGAGACGCTGTTCCCGAGGTTGTTTTAAATCAACTATATAAACAAACTCAACTACAAGACACTTTTGGAATAATCTTATTAGCTTTAGTAGATGGTACACCAAAGGTTATGAACCTAAAAGAAATTTTAGAGGTGTTTATAGCTTTTAGGTTAGATGTTGTTGTAAAGAGAACAAAGTTTGACCTAGCAAAAGCAGAAGCCAGGGCACACATATTAGAGGGCTTAAAAATTGCCCTAAAAAATATTGATAAAATTGTTGAAACGATTAAAAAAAGCAAAGACCCTGTTTCAGCAAAAGAGGCTCTAATGGAGGGTTTTGGTCTTTCAGAAAAACAATCACAGGCTATTTTAGACATGAGGCTTCAGAGGTTAACAGGTTTAGAAACAGACAAAATTATTAGCGAGTATAAAGATATTATTCAACACATTTCTGAACTAAAAGGAATCTTAGAAAGCAAATCAAAAAGAATGGAAATAATAAAAGAAGAGCTTTTAGAGGTTAAAGAAAAATATGGAGAAGAGAGAAGAACAGAAATAATAAAAGACTTTACAACTCTTAGCATTGAAGATATGATAGCGGAAGAGGAAATGGTTTTAACCATAACACACAACGGTTATATAAAAAGAACAAGCCTAAACACCTATAGAAGCCAAAGAAGAGGTGGAAGAGGGGTTCAGGGAGCAAGCTCTAGAGATGAAGATTTTGTAGAACATCTTTTTGTAGCAAACACACACAGTTATATTTTATTTTTTACAGATAAAGGAAAGTGTTATTGGGTAAAAGTTTATGATATACCAGAAGGTGGAAGAGCTGCCAAAGGAAGAGCAATTGTTAACCTTATTGGGTGCGAAGCCGACGAAAAGGTAAGCGCATTTATAAGCGTTAAAGAGTTTAACGAAGATCATTTTGTGGTGATGGCAACAGAAAAAGGAATTGTTAAAAAAACAAAGCTTTCGGCATACTCAAACCCAAGAAAAAAAGGCATTTATGCTGTTGAGATAAGAGACGGAGATAGGCTAATAGAGGCAAGGGTTTCTACCGGAGATAATGATATTTTATTGGGAACAAGAAATGGAAAGTCTATTAGGTTTTCAGAAGAGCAAATAAGACCAAGCGGCAGAAAAACAATGGGAGTAAAAGGAATAACTTTAAGCTCAGAAGACGACAGACTTGTTGGTATGTTGTTAATAAAAAGAGAGGGTACCACAGTGTTGGTTGCCACCGAAAAAGGCTTTGGCAAAAGAACAGAAATTTCTCAATATCGCGCTCAAAAAAGAGGCGGAAAAGGTGTTTTAACCATGAAAACCACTGAAAAAGTTGGAAAAATGGTAACCATTAAAGAGGTGGTAGACAAAGACGATCTTATGATTATTACAAACCAGGGGGTTTTAATAAGACAACCGGTTGCTCAAATAAGGGCCATAGGAAGAGCGACACAGGGTGTTAAGCTTATAAAGCTAGGAGAAGGAACTTTAGTGTCTTCAATTACCAGAATAATGACAGAAGAAGAGGGTGGCGAAGAAAAAACCCAAGAAGAGGTTAACGATGAAAACAGTAACCCAAAAACTGAAGAAGCTACAAGCTAGCCTCCCAAAAAACAAAAAAATCAAATTGGTGGTTGTCACTAAAACCAGAACGTCCAAAGAAATAGAAGAAGCAATATCTGCTGGCGCGGTGTCAATAGGAGAAAACAAAATTCAAGAAGCAGAAAAAAAATTTCCAAGTATTAATAATTTAAAAAATATAGAAAAAAGGCTTATAGGAAATCTACAATCAAACAAAACAAACAAGGCAGTAAAACTTTTTGATGTTATAGATACGGTAGACACGGAAAAAATTGCAAAAAAAATTTCAAACTCTGCCGAAAAAATAAATAAAATACAAAGGGTTTTAATTCAAATAAACAGCAGCGGAGAAGAAACAAAATCCGGTTTTATGCTTAAAGATAAAGAAAAAATTCAAAGATGCGCTGATAACAAAAACATTAAAATAGAAGGGCTTATGACAATGGGCCCTAACACAAAAAACAAGAAAGATATAGCGAAAGCCTTTAAGAAGACAAAAGAGCTTTTTGATTGTCTTAACATGTATGATAAGCTAGAAATGAAAACCCTTTCAATGGGTATGAGTGTCGACTATAAAATTGCGATCGAGCAGGGGTCTACAGATATAAGGGTGGGCTCAGCCATCTTTGGGCCAAGAGACTGATCTTGCACTTAAAGAAAAAACTCCACACAAAAGAAAACAAAAAGTTTTTAAGCGGTGGCTCAAAAGGGCTCCCCACCTCTTTTTTTTTAATTTATATAGCGCTCGAATATGAAAAAGCCTTTAATGTTCAAAGATATGAAATAAGTGAAACATGGTTTTTTGTTTTGTTTTTTTTAATTTTTTTAGAGGCGGCGTTTATTTTTTTTTGGTCCCTGCTGGGCTTTATAACAAAAGGAAGGGTAAGAGGTTTTAATACCAAAGGTATATATGCTTTTGTTCGCCACCCCATTTGTACTCTTGTTGTTTTTCATGTAAACATTCTTGCTTCTCTGTGGTTTGGGTCATACTTGTTGCTTTTTTTAATGCCCCTACAATACCTGTTATGGCTTAAAATAATTTTTAGGGAAGAAGAATACCTTGTTGGTATATTTGGGCAAGAATATATAGATTATATGTCCAACGTTTCCCGGTTTATTCCATGGAAATAGTTAAACTTTAAAGGAGAAAGAATGAAGAGATTAATTTTAACATTATTATTTATGGGGGCTGTCATGTCACAAGAAAAGTTTTATGGATTTGAGTTTGTTAAAGAGTCTGGAGGTATAAAAGAATATACAATGACATCAAACGGCTTAAGGGTTTTATTAAAACAAGACAACACGGCGCCAGTTGCAACCTTTATGGTAACCTACGAGGTTGGTTCAAGAAACGAGGCTATTGGTTACACGGGATCTACGCACCTTTTAGAGCATTTAATGTTTAAGGGCTCGAGAAAGTTTAACACAAAAAAGGGGAACTCAGTTTTTCAAACTCTTCAATCTCTCGGCGCAAGAATGAACGCCACAACCTGGCTTGATAGAACAAATTATTTTGCTGTTCTACCAAGCGAACACCTTGAAACCTTAATTGAAATAGAAGCTGACAGGATGAGAAGCGCCTATATTAAAGAAGAAGACAGGCAATCAGAGATGACAGTTGTTAGAAATGAGTTTGAAAGAGGTCAAAACAGTCCTTCGGGGGTTTTAGACGAAAATATTTGGGCTACAGCATATCAGGCGCACCCATATCACCATTCTACAATTGGGTGGAAAGAGGATATTGAAAACGTTTCAATCGAAAGGCTTAAAGAGTTTTATGACACCTTCTATTGGCCAAACAACGCAACAGCAATAGCTATAGGAGACTTTACAGAAGCAGATGCGCTTTCAATGATCAAAAAGCATTTTGGAAAAATAAGAAAAAGCACAAAACCAATTCCAGAGGTATACACAGCAGAACCAAAACAAGAAGGAATAAGAGCAATTACTCTTAAGAGAGCTGGTCAACAAGGAATTGTTGGCGTAGCACACAAAACCCCCTCAGCCACAGACCCGGATGCGGCAGCTTTTATGGTGTTGTCGTCGATTCTTTCTTTAGGAAAAAACAGCAGGTTTTATAAAAATATTACAGACAAAGGGCTAACAACAAGCGTTTACATTTGGGACTCTCTCTTCAGAGATCCGGGCCTGTTTACCGTCTATGCAAACCTTTCTCCAGATGTAGACCACAAAACAGTAGAAGAAGCAATTGTTAATGAATATGAAAAAATAAAGAAAGACGGCGTAAGCGAAGAAGAAGTTAAAAGGGCACAGTCGCAGCTTATTGCTTCAATGAAGTTTTCTCAGGATGGAAGCTATGCAGTGGCTAGCGGGTTAAATGAGGCTATAGCCAGTGGAGACTGGACACTTTATACAACATATGGTGACAAGATAGGCGCTGTGACAAAAGAAGACATAAAGAAAATTGTGAATAAATACTTTCTTGAAGACTTGAGCACTATAGGATATTTTATTCCTCTAGGCTCTGGAGGTCAGGGACAAAAACCCGCAACAAGCGCTAAAGAGCTAGAAAAAATGAAACAAAAACATTTTTCAACAGAAGAAGAGCTTTTGTCCTCAAAAATCATAGACTCCGAACCGGTGAAAGGGATAAGACTTTTAACCCTTAAAAGAGGAACGGGGGTTGTAACCATGAGGGGTAGTATGTTGGGTGGAGACATTTATTCTACAAAAAACAACAGAACAGCAGATATGGTGGCAGCTATGCTCGATCAAGGAACAACAAACATGTCTAAGTTTGAAATTAGCGAAAAGCTTGAGTCTGCAGGGGCTCGCCTAAGTTTTTTTAACGGACAAGCAAGGGTTGGCTTTAGTGGAAAGTTTTTGTCAGACGACACAAACATGGTTATAGGTCTTTTAGCTGATCAATTGAAAAACCCGCTTTTTTCAAAAGATGAGTTAGAAAAATCAAAAAAAAGACAAATAGCCGGATATAAGCGATCCAAAGAGAGCACAAGAGGAAATGCAATGAATGATATGTTGCAGGCTTTTTATGGTTCTGACCACCAAAACTCACCAATAAACCCAGATAGGGCTATAGAACAAATAAAGAAGCTCACATCCGAAGACTTAAAAGACTATCACAGTAAAAACTATGGACTTGGATCTATGGTTTTGGTTGTTGTTGGCGATGTTGATCATGTGAAAATGGAAAACCTAATAAAACAAAGCTTTGACGACTGGAAACAGTCGCCCCTAAAAAACAAGGAAGAACAAAAGACTGGAAATAAGGTAGCAAACAAGGCTTATGTGACCATGGAAGACAAAACAAGCACAGACTTTGTTGTTGGGACAGCCCTCGGTATTGACAGGTATCACCCAGACTACCTACCTCTTTATTTAGCAACACACACATTGGGCGGAAATTTTTCTGCAAGACTTATGCAAACAGTAAGGGTTAAAGAGGGTTTAACTTATGGTATTAATTCTGCGCTGAGCGGGTTTGGAAATAGCAATGATGGCTATTGGATGGTTGGAGGAACCTTCTCTCCAAAACTTCTTTCAAAGGGCGAAAGCTCAACACTTCGAGAAATAAAAAAATGGGCAGAAGGGGGAATAACACAAAAAGAGCTTGACGTAACAAAATCAACGCTAATTGGAGGCTTTCAGGTTGGTTTTGATACAACTGGAGGGTTAGCCGGAGGAATTTTAAATGCAGCCGTTGTTCACAACGACCTTACATATCTTGACAGTTATCCAAACATGTTAAAATCTATTACCTTAGATCAGGTAAATAGCGCCACATCAAAATATATTAGCTTTGATGGGCTATATCAGGTGGCAGCTGGTACTATTGACAAGGATGGAAAACCAATAGAGGATAAGTAAACCAGGGTGGTTAAAGCAATATTGGCCTGCGACAACAGTGGGGGTGTAAGCAAGAATGGAACAATACCCTGGCCAAAAAACAAAAAAGACCTTGGGTGGTTTAAAAAAAACACAACAAACAACGTTGTTGTAATGGGCTCAAAAACATGGGTCGACCCGCTGATGCCCTGGCCACTACCAAACAGAATAAACGTTCTAGCAACATCAAGAAAGGATGAGCTTCCAGGAGCAGACAAATATGTTTGTGGAGACCTTAATGGTGAGCTTAAGGCCCTTAAAGAAGAATACCCCAGTAAAACCATTTGGGTAATCGGTGGACCTAACATAATTAAACAAACACTAGAATCAATCGAAGAGTTTTATTTAAGTAAAATACCGGGAGATTATTACTGTGACGGTTTTTTATCTTTAAAGGATATAGAAACTCTCTTTAAGAAAACTTGGTTTGAAAAACACGAAAGTGTTGAATTCCAAATTTGGAAAAAAATTAAATGAAGCAATACATTAAAGCACTTGAACACATTCTCGACAAAGGCAAGCAAAGAGGCGACAGAACTGGAGTAGGAACAAGGGGTGTTTTTGGATACCAAATGCGCTTTGACCTTAGGAATGGTTTTCCCGCTGTTACAACAAAAAAACTAGCCTGGAAAAGCGTTGTAAGTGAACTGCTTTGGTTTTTAGAGGGCAGTACAGACGAAAGAAGGTTGGCAGAAATACACTTTGGAAAATCAAGGAAAGAGATAGTAGATAAAAAAACTATTTGGACGGCCAATGCGAACAAACAGGGAGTGGAGTTGGGATACACAAACAACGAAACCCAAAAAGAGCTAGGACCTGTTTATGGAAAACAGTGGAGGTTTTGGGGTAAAGACACCGGAGGAGAAGATCAGATTAAAAAAATAATCTTTGACCTCAAAAACAACCCAAACAGCAGAAGGCACATTGTTAGTGCGTGGAATGTAGAAAAAATTGATAAAATGGCCCTACCCCCGTGTCACACAATGTTTCAGTTCCACATTCAAGACAATGAGCTGAGCTGTCAGCTTTATCAAAGAAGTGCAGACATGTTTTTAGGGGTTCCTTTTAATGTAGCCTCCTATGCTTTATTGACCCATATAATATCAAATATTTTAAAACTACAGCCGGGAGATTTTATATGGACTGGGGGAGATTGTCATATATATAATAACCATTTTGAGCAAGTAAAAGAGCAAGTTACAAGAAAACCAAAAACAGCCCCCACTCTAGAAATGCCAAACTTTAAAAACATAGAAAGCGTGATTGCTTCTAAACCAAAAGATTTTAAGCTTGTTAACTACGAACCAATGGACAGCATTAAAGCCCCAATGGCCGTTTAGTTTTTTTCCACAACAATTCTGAGAAACAGACACTTTTTGGTTTATATTCACACCACACCACAATAAAAAAATGAGAAAAGAAAAATTCAGAAACATTGCTATCATAGCACACGTAGATCACGGAAAAACCACCCTTATAGATGGAATGTTGCAACAAAACGGAACTTTTAAAGCCCACCAAGAGATAGAAGATAGGGTGATGGATTCGATGGATATTGAGAAGGAGAGGGGAATTACAATCACAGCAAAAAATACAGCTGTGTATTATAAAGACATTAAAATAAATATTATGGACACCCCCGGACACGCAGATTTTGGCGGTGAGGTTGAAAGGAGTTTAAACCTTGTAGACGGAGCACTTCTGTTGGTAGACGCAAGCGAAGGCCCCCTCCCCCAGACAAGGTTTGTTTTAAAAAAAGCCCTAGATAAAGATATCCCAATAATTCTAGTTATTAATAAAATTGACAGGCCGGATGCACGAATCAAAGAGGTGGTAAATGAGGTGTACGATCTATTTATAGATTTGGGAGCAACCGAAGAGCAAATAGAGTTTCCAATCTTGTATACCAACGCTAAAGAGGGGTTAGCAAACTCAGAAGAGGGGGGAGACTCAAAAAACCTGGACCCGCTTTTTTCTGCAATATTACAAAATATTCCAGGGCCAATAGCGGACAACACCACAACACCACAGTTCTTAATTACAAACCTAGACTATGATCCGTATGTAGGCCAAATAGCAATTGGAAGACTTAATAATGGCGAGCTTGAAATGAATAAAAATTATGCACTGTGTGGTGAAACAAAAACAACAAAAAATGTGAAATTTTCTGCGCTTTATACATTTAAGGGGTTAAAAAAAATAAAAGTCGAAAAGCTTGAAGCGGGAGATATTATAGCCACAGCAGGAATTGAAGGTATTTCAATAGGCGATACTGTGTCGGCGAGCGAAAATCCCAAACCCTTACCAAGAATAGAGGTAGACGAGCCAACAGTTTCAATGCTTTTTTATGTAAATAGCGGACCCTTTGCCGGGACAGAGGGAAAATATTTAACCACAAGACATATAAACGACAGACTTGAGCAAGAGGTTTTAAGCAATGTATCTCTAGAGGTTTTAAAAACAGACAGAGCAGACGCCTACGAGGTTAGGGGGAGAGGAGAGTTGCAAATGGCTGTTTTAATTGAAACAATGAGAAGAGAAGGTTATGAGTTTATGGTTTCAAAACCAAAAGTTATTATCAAAGAAGAGGGGGGCCAAATACTCGAACCAATGGAGAAGGTTTTCCTAGATGTGCCAGAAGAAAGAGTTGGGGTGGTTACAGAAAAACTTTCTGAAAGAAAAGGGAGAATGACAAACCTACAAAACCACGGATTTGGAAGAGTGTCTTTGGAGTTTTTAATCCCTTCAAGAGGTTTAATTGGCTTTAGAAGCCAGTTTATAACAGACACAAAAGGTGCAGGAATTATGAACAAAATGTTTGAAGGATACCAACCCTGGTTCGGAAGAATTCCACAAAGAAATACAGGTGCATTAATTGCAGACAGACCAGGAAAGGTAACAACATATGCATGTGTTAACATGGCAGATAGGGGGGAATTTTTTGTTGAAATAGGAACCGAGGTGTATAATGGAATGGTTGTAGGAGAAAGAAATAAAACAAACGACCTAGCTTTAAACATTACGCGAGAAAAAAAACTTTCTAACATGAGAAGCTCTGGCTCGGACAACACTGTAGCAGTAAGACCCCCTAGAAACCTATCTTTAGATCAGTCGCTGGAGTTTATATCAGAAGATGAGCTGGTAGAAATTACCCCAAAAGCAATTAGGTTAAGAAAGATGGAGCTAGATCAACAAAAAAGGGAATCCATTCAAAAAAAAGAAAGACTATCAGATCAGGCCGGCGCCTAATCACCATATTTTATAACATAAAAAACGCCAACCAGGGTAATGACGCCTCCAAAAAAAACATGCAACCCAACAGGCTCCCCAAACAAGAAAAAAGCACCAATAGAAGAAATTACAGGTTCACCCAGAGGAGTGGCTGCAACTGTTGTAGCGCTAAGAGACTTAACTAAGTAATAAAAAATGTTGTGGCCAACCATTGTAGGAACGGCAGCAAGAAAAAGAAACCAGGCAAAGTTAGCGGACTGAAATTCTAAAACAGACACACCCTGAACAAGAGCAATAAAAAACAAACAAACAGAAGCATAAAAAAATATCCAGCGAGAATACTCAAATAAGCCAACACTCTTCCTCACTTCTTTTCCTATTAGTAAAACAGCAGCCATTGCAATTGAACAAAGAACAGCAAGAATGTTACCAAGACTACTTGTAGCGCTAAAACTACTTTGGCTTATAAGAATAAGTGCACCAAAAAGCGCAAGAAGCAAACCAAGAGATACTTTAGAAGAGAAGGGTTTTCTTTGAAAAAGAATAGAATAAATTTCAGTAAAAACAGGAGCGATGGTGCCCAACAGGGCCGCCTCGGCAATAGATGTAAGTTGAACACTTCGAAAAAAAAGAGCAAAGTGGGCTCCTAAAAATAAACCGGCAACCAAAATTTTTTTATTTGGAACAAAAGTAAAAAAAGTTTTGTAAGATATTATAAAGGCCATAGCGCTAGCCAGAAACATTCTCCAAAAAGCTATTGTGGTTGAAGACAGGTTTGGTAAGAAACGAACAACCCAGGCCGAAGAGCTAACAGCAAGAAGCGCAACAAAGAGCAGAACATATTTATTTTTAAACAAAGGATGCATTGAAATGAAAATAAACCATATCAAGAAACTAAGCATTGTTTTTTGTATTTCTTTTTTGTTTGCTAACGAAAAAGAAGAAGTTCTTAAAGCGGTTATATCACACATAGAGTCTTCTGGGGAGATAACAACCGAATATATTGTTGAGGTTTTTAACGATCAAAGGCTTCAGGAAGAAGAAGTGATAATAAAAAGATTTCAAAAGAAGCCAGAAAAGATTAAAACATATTTGGAATATAAAAAAATATTTATAAACGAAGCGCGCATAGCTGGCGGGGCAAGATTTTACAGTGAAAACAAAAGCCTTCTAGCAAAAATTACAAGAGAGTTTGAAATTGACCCCCTAATTGTTGTTGCAATCGTTGGAGTAGAAACAAACTACGGTCAAAAAACAAAGGAGTTTTCTGTCATGAATTCTCTATACACTCAAGCCAAAAATATGCCCAAAAGGTCTAAATGGGCAACCAAAGAGATAGCAGAGTTCCTTGTTTTTTGCAGCCAGAACAACATAGACCCTTTCAGTATTGAGGGTTCTTATGCAGGAGCGTTTGGTTATGGTCAATTTATACCTTCAAGCTTTAACAGGCTTTCAGTTGACTATAACAAAGATGGCCAGAAAAATCCTTATGAGTGGGAGGATGTGTTGGGTAGCATCGCATATTATCTTGTTGAAAACGGATACCCAAAAAACGACTTTAATTTTTCTCACAAATCAAAAGCGTGGAGAGGTGTTCGTACCTATAACAGGTCAGATAAATATGCTAACGTTATAATAGACCTTAGAAATGAAATATCTAGAAGAATTTTTTTATTAAATTAGCTAAACGCACCTTTGTTTCGGTGTATGGCGGAAGCATAAGCTTAAAAGGAGAAAGTCCACTGCTTTCCATAACAGCTTTTTGGTGAGAGAAGGCATCAAACCCAAACTTTCCATGATAACTTCCAACGCCGCTATTGTTAATTCCGCCAAAAGGTAGATTTGGATTTGTGTGATGCAAGACACAGTCGTTTATTACTAGACCACCACTGGATGTTGAATTTAAAACTAAGTTTTGGTTTGTTTTGTTTTTACTAAACAAATATAGGGCCAAAGGTTTAGGTTTTCCATTAATGTAGTTAATGGCCTCATTAACCCCCTTAACCTTGACAATGGGCAACAGTGGGCCAAATATTTCTTCGCTCAAAACGGGATTTTCGGGCTGTACCCCCGTTAAAACGGTTGGTGATATGTAGAGATCCTCTTTGTTTTTGTTGCCGCCACAAGCAACAACCGCGCCATGGTTTTTAGACTCTTCAAGCATTGTTTCAAGCCTATTAAAATGAAGTTCATTAGCAATAGAGCAATAGTCTTTAGATCCAGCCCGAATGTTTCCACCAAAAAAATGTATAATGTTTTTATTTAATTCTTGAACAAGTTTGTCGTGAACCGACTCTTCACATAAAATATAATCTGGAGCGGTGCAGGTTTGTCCTGCGTTAGCAAACTTGAAAAAAGCTATTTTCCACGCAGCATCTTTAATATTGGCAGAGCTGTCAATCACGGTTGGGGACTTTCCGCCTAATTCAAGAGTGACGCCGGATAGGTGTTTTGCAGCAGCGCGCATAACAATTTTTCCAATTTCAGGGCTTCCTGTAAACAAGATATGATTAAAGGGAAGAGTAAGCAGTTTTTCTGCTACGCTTTTCTCGCCTAAAATCACAGAAACCTCGTTTTCACTAAAGGTTCTTTTTATTAACTCTTGAAGAACTTTTCCTGATTCGGGTGTAAGCTCAGAAGGCTTTATAATTGCCGTGTTCCCAGCAGCAATTGCAGCAATCAGAGGGATTTAAGCACAGCATAATTGGGTAGTTCCAAGGTGAAATGATTAAAACAGACCCTTTCGGCTCAGGTTTGACCCAGCTTTTTGTAAAAGAAATAGACAATGGAGTAGGAACCCTTCTTTTTTTCATCCATTTTTTAATGTTTTTAATTGCAAAAAGAGCCTCAGTTTTTACGCCAAGAATTTCAGCCAAATACACCTCTGTTTTACTTTTACCCAAATCTTTTGATAGGGCGCTGAGCACCTCTTCTTCCATTGCTAAAAAATTATTTAATAAATTTTGAATCTTTACCTTCCTTTGTTTGCTGCTTGTTAGCGACAAAGAAACGCAGTTTTTTTGTTGAGATTTGAAGGTGTTGTCTATGTGTTGCACATAAATAATATATGAATTTTTATAAAACATTGTTAGAGGTAACAGTTTTATAATTAATTTATATTATGATTAAAAAGGTTGATATAGCACACGCAGGACAGTCTTCGGAGGAGGCGCTAATCTTGTTAGAAACTGCAATTAGCACAGCAAAAAATGAACACAACGTTGTTGCGGTTAAGGTTGTTCACGGCCTAGGGTCTGGTAGGGTAGCAGAGAAGGTAAGGGCTTGGGCAAAAGAGCAAGAAGGTAGGTTTACGGCGGTAATACCTGGAGAAAATTATGATACGTTTAATAAAAGCGCAGTGGACATGAGGTCCGAACTTTCAAACAAAGAGGATAGAGATTTTAACAATAGAAACCCCGGAATAACAATTTTTTGGCTTTAAGCGACAGTTTTAATTTCTTTGAAAGTAACACCAATATTTTTCAATCTTTTAATAAGAACGTCTCCTAAACCAATTGACGGCGTTAATAGACCCCCGAAGCTTTTTCCTCCAGGAAGAGTTTCTGGATCTTCTATAGATAAGCAAAGTGCGCTTTCGACAGCCATCCTTGAAGTCATTTTATATCCCGGGTCTCCACTTGCCGCCATTTCAAAAGCACTAAATCCATCATTTGTCTTAACTAAAAATTTACTCTTAAAAAATCCTGCATCCATTGCCTCCTGAGAGGGTCCTTGTCCAGGCTTTCTAAAGAAGGGCCTTATAAACTTTCTTAGGGGAGAAAATATAAAAGCTCCCAGCAGCACTGTCATTATTGAGACTTTCCAAGCGGGGCCACGACGAGAATAAAAGGCACCCTCATGATATACAAAGTCTTCGCCATAATATTTTCCGCTTTTTTTAGAAAGAGCGGCAGATCTTCTAACAACACGAGTATTGGGTAAAGCCATAACAAAGGGGCCGGTCCAGCCACCCAACTGACTAACTTGACGTATTTTGATTTTATCGTTTGTGTTTCTTTTCTGTTTATCAGAGACCGAGTTTTTTGGGTTAAGCGAGAACTTTCCCATTCCGCCTTTTACGGGTTTTGCATCTGCCGAAGAAAACATTGTTTCAATGGTTCCCCCAGACGCTTCGCCCTTCCAAGAATGAAAACCTTCAACGCTTTGAACATCGCCCTTGACGCTGTTAACTGCAAAAAATACACCTAAATCAGAAGGAACGGAATCAAAACCACACGCATTAATTATTCGAAGGCTCTTTGCTTTCGCGGCATCATGGTGTTTTTCGATTTGCTCCTTTACCCAAAAGCTTTCACCGGTTATATCTACATAATGACAATCGTTTTCAACACACGCACTAAGCAGGTGAGATCCATATTTATGATATGGACCAGCGGTAGATAAAATAACATTAGCTTGTTTGCACATAGCGTTCAATGAAGCTCTATCGAAAGAGTCGGCAACAACGATGGGGCAAGACAAAATGTTTTGGCTTTTAATTTTTTTGAGCTTTTCTTTGTTTCTTCCTGCAATAGCAAAAGAAACCTCAGGATAAGTTTTAGATAAGTAATTTGCGCAAAGCTCACCAGTAAAACCGGAAGCACCAAAAATAATTATTTGAAATTTTTTATTCATAGTTCAACCTGCGCCGCTGCTAGACGCGCAATAGGAACACGATAAGGAGAACAACTCACATAGTCAAGACCCAATTCTTTGCAAAACGATATACTGTTTGGTTCCCCACCGTGCTCTCCACATATACCAATTGAGATTTTGTTTTTAGCAGCTCTAGCATCTTTAACAGCAAGAGACATGAGCTTTCCAACGCCCTCTCGATCTATTTGCTCAAAAGGGTCTGTGCTTATAATATCTTTTTCAAAATAATGAGGAAAAAATGACCCAGTATCGTCTCTGCTAAAACCAAAAGTGGTTTGAGTTAGGTCATTTGTCCCAAAGCTAAAAAAGTCAGCATTTTTTGCAATACTTTCTGCGACAAGACAGGCTCGAGGGACCTCAATCATTGTTCCAACCTTAAAAAACAAAGTTGTTTTGTGTTTTGTTTTTAGCTCTTCGTAAACGACGCATAACAATATTTTTTTGACTTACAAATTCGTTTAAATGAGACACAAGAGGTATCATCAGCTCAACTTTAGGAGAAAGCCCCTGTTTTTGAAGCTTGAAGGCCGCACCCAATATTGCCCTTGTTTGCATTGCAGTAATTTCAGGGTATGAAATTCCTAGTCTGCATCCGCGATGGCCCAGCATTGGATTGGACTCTTTTAACAGTTTAACTCTTTCTTCAACTTCTCCAGAAGAAAGCCCAAGATCCGAAGAAAGCAATTTCAACTCTTTTGGATTAATGCTGATAAATTCATGAAGCGGAGGGTCAAGAAGTCTTACCGTAACAGGCATGCCGTTCATTTTTTTAAGTATACCATAAAAATCTTTTGTTTGATAGGGAAGAAGTTTTTTTAGGTGAACCAACCTCTCTTTTTCTGACCCCGATAAAATCATTTTTCTAAAGTCGTGTACCCTTTTTTCATCGAAAAACATATGTTCGGTTCTACAGAGCCCTACACCCTCCGCACCAAAGCTTAATGCTCTTTCACAGTCCTCTGGGGTATCAGCATTAGTTCTAATTTTTAACTTCCTTATCTTATCTGCCCAAGACAATAGTTCATTTAAAGGGCCAGAAGAATTAATAGGGTTTTGAAACAGTTTAAGGCGGCCAAGAAAAATTTCACCGGAAGACCCGTTGAGAGTGATAAAATCCCCCTCTTTAATTTTTGTATTCCCAAGCTTCGCAAAAGCTGACTTTTTATTAATTACAAGAGTTTGACAGCCGACAACACAGCTTTTACCCCAACCTCTCGCAACAAGGGCCGCGTGGCTTGTTAGCCCGCCTCTGCTTGTAAGTATCCCTTCAGAATAGTGCATGCCATGTATATCTTCAGGAGAGGTTTCTTCTCTTACTAAAATAACCTTCTTTCCTTTTTTACCAAGAGCCTCTGCTTTTTCAGCAGAAAAAACTACAGAACCAAAAGAGGCGCCAGGTCCCGCCGGAAGACCCCGACCCAAGGGTGCATTATTTTCTATCTCCTCTGGCTCGATATTTTTTAAAAGACTTTCATAAATTTGTAGAGGCTTTACTCTACGCACAGCCTCTTTTTTGGAAATCAATTTTTCTTCAACCATGTCTGTAGCAATTTTAATTGCAGCGATTCCAGATCTTTTTCCTCTTCTAGTTTGTAGCATCCAAAGCTTTTTGTCCTGAATTGTAAATTCAATATCCTGCATATCGTCATAGTGTTTTTCAAGTTGTTTTCTAACGCGATTCAGCGCATTAAATGCTTCGGGCATGACAGAAGAAAGGGAGTTTTTTTTACCAACGATGGGGTGTGGTGTTCTTATGCCTGCTACAACATCTTCGCCCTGGGCATCAGGTAGCCACTCACCAAAAAATACATTTTCTCCTGTTGATGGGTTTCTTGTAAAAGCAACACCGGTTCCACAGTTACTCCCTAGATTGCCAAAAACCATGGCCTGTATATTAACGGCGGTACCCATAGAGGAAGAAATTTTTTCAAACGACCTATATTCACGAGCCCTTTTACCGTTCCAGCTAGCAAACACAGCCTCTGTGGCGCCGAAAAGTTGTTCATACTGGTTATCAGGAAAGGGAACGCCAAAAGTTTTTTCAACCATAACCAAATATTTTTTTGAGAGAGATTTCCAGTCTTTAGCGGTCATAAAAGAGTCGTTTTTATAACCTTTTGTTTTTTTTGTTTTTTGTAAAAGGTCTTCCATTTTTTCTCTTATTGAATATTTTTTTTTGTTTAAGCCTAAGGCTTTTTCCATTACCACGTCCGCATACATCATAATTAGCCTTCTGTAGCTGTCATAAACAAAACGTTCGCTACCCGATTTTTGAATCATGCGAGGTATTGTTTGAGAAGTAAGGCCAATGTTTAAAATTGTTTCCATCATACCTGGCATTGAAACTGGAGCACCAGACCTTACTGAAAGCAAAAGAGGGTCATCACCACCAAAAGATTTTTCGAGCACCTTTTCGACTTTTATAACGTTTGATTTAATGTTTTTTTTTAACGAAACAGAAAGAGAGCCCTTTTTTAGATAATCTGAACAAAGCGACGTGGCTAGTGTAAACCCCGGAGGAACCGGAAGGCCTAGTTTGCACATTTCTGCAATGTTTGCACCCTTACCACCAAGAGTGTCAACCATATGTTGGTCCCCATCTGTTTGAAGCTGAGAAAAAAAATATATTTTTTGTTTATTGTTCATTATGAATACATTTAATTGATTTACAAAAATAACCTTTAAGACTCAAACTAACTTAAGGAGAGACGGTGAAAAAAACATTTATATTATTTATTACAATACTATTTATTTCATGTTCTGGAGAAATATATGAAGATGAGATTAAAATTGGAGATGACAATTTAGCCTATATAACAGACACAGATAAGCTCTTTTCTGGAGATGTTTTGGATAAATATGGTGAAAAACTTGGAACATACAAAAAGGGCGTTAAAGATGGAGCCTGGATAGAAATAGACTATAAAAACGGTACAAGAAAAAAGGCAAACTATATTAAAGGCACGCCGGAGGGAGAACAAATCACGTATGTTTTCCCAGGAGCTATGGACAACAATAAGCGATTAGAGTACATAAAATATGAAAACGGTAAACCGATTGGAACGTGGACTCGGTGGAGTAGAGACACAGAAAACAGGCTCAGAAAAACAGGAGAAATAGTTTTTGATAACGGCGAAGGCAGGTGGAGAGAGTGGGACCCAAATACGTTGGTGGTTGTAAGAGCGGGAGATTATAAAAACTGGCAAAGACAGGGATTGTGGAAAAGTTGGAACGCGCAAGAAGTTTTGGTTAGTGAGGGCGAGTATGATCAAGACAAAAAAATAGGAAAATGGACTTGGTACAAAGAGGGAGAAGACAAGGGGTGGCAAGAGAATTATAAAAAAGGAGTTTTATACGGAGAGTTTCATAATCTTTCTCCTTATGCCGAAACAAGAGGAAAGGGCAAATATAAAGATGGTATCAAAACAGGAGACTGGGAAGAATATTACTCAGAACAAGACGGCTCTCTAGAAAGGTCACAGAGCGGAACCTACAGGTTTGGAAAAAAAGAAGGACTTTGGTCGTTGTACGCAAAAAACGGAAGAAGAACCGGTGAAGGAACTTTTGTTTCAGACATAAAAGAGGGTGATTGGACAGAGGGGCCAGACATTGATTTTAGCTCAAGATTCTTTGGAAAAGGAACATATAGCAATAACCAAAAAAATGGACAGTGGGCATATGTAGCACCAAGACAAAACCCAACGATTAAAGGAAGCTTTGCAAGCGGAAAGCCTTCGGGGGAGTGGGTGGTTGTCTATAATAAAAAAACATACAAAGGCAGTTTTGAAGAGGTGTTAAAACAAGTTCCTAAACTAAGCGAATTCTCTTTTTAGATTTTGTGAAACACTAAACAAGCACCGAAAGAGCTTTTTAAAAGCAATTTGTCTTTATATTTATATAAATGCGTTTTAAAATAAACATCACCAAAACATGTCTATAATAAAACTATTAACATCTTCCGTAGGAAGAAAAATTTTAATGGCCATCACAGGCTTGTTGCTATCTTTTTTTATGGCTTTTCATCTATTTGGAAACCTCTTCCTTTTTGTTGGAGAGGCAGCATTTAATGGATACGTAGAAAAGCTACACAAGCTTGGATTTTTAATAAGGATAGCAGAATTTTTTCTTGTGCTTTTTGTCTTTAGTCATGCATACAGCGGAATTCTGTTGTGGATAAAAAATAGAAAAGCAAAAAAAGTTGTCAGCTCTTACAGCAAAGAAAATACTCCGGGCGCAGCTAAGTATGCCGCCTTTTCAGGAAGTATTGTTTTTATATTCTTAGCAACACACTGGTCAACTTTTTGGTATAAATTTAATTTTGATCTAAGAGGGATGAGTTATTACTATGTTGTTACAGAAAGCCAAGTTGGGTTTGGAAGTCCTTTGGTTTCAATTTTTTATATTATAGCGATTGCATTGCTTGGTTATCACTTAAAGCACGGCATAACCTCTGCTGGACAAACGCTTGGCATAATTGGAACAAAATATGAAAAAACATATAATAATATTGCCGCCATTTTTTGGTTTTGGATACCGCTTGGATTTATATCAATTCCAGTATGGTTTGGATTTCTTGTGAGGATAATATGATAGACTTCAACTTATTTTCTAAAGCACCAGACGGAGACCTTTATACAAAATGGGAAGACTATAAAAGCTCACTTAAAAAGCTTTCACCAGAAGAGGCTAACAAATATAAAGTTATTGTGATAGGAACAGGTCTTGCTGGAGCATCGGCATCAGCAACTTTAGCTGAAAAAGGTTTTAATGTACATGCGTTTTCATTTCATGAGTCTCCAAGAAGGGCCCACAGCATTGCGGCGCAAGGAGGAATTAACGCAGCAAAAAACTATAAGGGCGACGGCGATAGTGTAATGAGGCTTTTTTATGACACAATAAAGGGTGGAGATTTTAGATCAAGGGAAGACAATGTTTATAGGTTAGCAGAAATAAGTAAAAACATTATTGATCAGTGCGTTGCACAGGGTGTTCCGTTTGCAAGAGAATATGGAGGATTGCTTGATAACCGCTCTTTTGGAGGGGTCCAGGTTTCTAGAACATTTTATGCCAGAGGACAAACAGGACAACAGCTCTTGTTGGGAGCTTATTCTGCTTTAAGTAGACAAATGGAAAATAAAAAAGTAAGATTTTATTCCAGGCACGATATGCTAGACGTTGTTCTTGTAAACGGAAAAGCAAAAGGCATTGTAACAAGAGATCTGATCAGTGGAGAAATTTCAACCCACAGTGCCGATGTTGTAATTTTAGCTACAGGCGGATATTCAAACGTATATTATTTGTCAACCAACGCAATGGCAAGCAACGTTACAGCAAACTGGAGGGCACACAGAAGAGGAGCCTTGTTTGCGAACCCAAGTTTTACACAAATTCACCCAACGTGCATTCCAGTAAAGAACGACTTTCAGTCTAAGTTAACACTGATGAGTGAAAGCCTAAGGAACGATGGAAGAGTGTGGGTGCCAAAAAAGAAGAGCGACCAAAGAAAGGCCACAGACATACCAGAAGACGAAAGAGACTATTATTTAGAGAGAATCTATCCAGCTTTTGGAAACCTTGTCCCGAGAGACGTTGCAAGTAGAAGAGCAAAAGAGGTCTGTGATGAAGGAAGAGGGGTTGGGCCAACTGGATATGCGGTATATTTAGATTTCCAGAAAGCCATAGAAGAAAAGGGTGAAGATTTTATAAGAGAAAAATATGGAAACCTCTTTGATATGTATCAAAACATTACAGATGAAAACCCATACCAAACACCAATGAAGATATATCCAGCAGTTCATTACACAATGGGAGGACTTTGGGTAGACTACAACCTTATGACTACAATTAATGGTCTTTTCTCAATAGGAGAAAGCAACTTTTCAGATCATGGAGCAAATAGACTGGGAGCAAGCGCTTTGATGCAAGGGCTTGCAGATGGTTACTTTGTGGTTCCGCACACCGCTATGGATTTTTTAGCAAAAGAAAAGCCACTAGAAAAAGATATAACAGATATGCCAGAATTTGTAGAGGCGAAGAAAAAGACTGAAGAAGAGATTTCTAAGCTGATGAAAGTAGACGGAAGTTTGGCTGTCGACGAAGTGCACAGAGAGCTTGGCAAGATTGTGTGGGACAAAATAGGAATGGCAAGAAACGAAAAAGGACTCAAGAACGCGCTTGAAGAAATTCCGAAAATAAAACAAAAGTTTTGGAGTCAAATATCTATTCCTGGAGACGACAAAGATGTTAACCAGGAGCTAGAAAAAGCTCTAAGAATTAAAGACTTTATAGAACTTGCAGAGCTAATGGCACACGATGCGTTAGATAGGAAAGAGTCTTGTGGGGCACATTTTAGAGAAGAATACCAAACAGAGGAAAATGAAGCCAAAAGAAACGACAAAGACTACAAATATGTAGCTGCGTGGGAATATTCAGAAGAGAAAAGCCCACAGCTTTTTAAGGAAGAACTACAATATAAAAACGTAAAGTTAAAAACAAGAAGCTATAAATAATGAATATTAATCTAAAAATATGGAGACAAAAATCAGACCATCAAGACGGAGGATTACGTTCGTATAGATTAGAAAATATAGACCCAAACATTTCCTTTCTGGAGATGTTAGACATACTAAATATCAAGCTCGTTAAAGAAAAAAAAGATCCAGTTGCCTTTGATCACGACTGCAGGGAAGGTATATGTGGCTCTTGTGGTTTTATGATAAATGGAAGGCCACACGGTCCCCAAAAAGCAACAACAGTTTGCCAACTTCATATGAGAGCTTTTAACAACGAAGACAATATTTTGCTAGAGCCCTTCAGAGCAGAGTCATTCCCCGTTATTAAAGATTTGTCAGTAGATAGAAAAGCGTTTGATCGCATCATCTCATCTGGAGGATATGTTGCGGTTGACACTGGAGACGCGCTCGAAGCAAATAGTATTCCTATCGCAAAAGAAGACGCAGACGAAGCATTTTTATCTTCAGCCTGTATTGGTTGCGGAGCTTGTGTGGCTGCATGTAAAAATTCATCAGCTATGCTGTTCACAGCAGCAAAAGTTTCTCACCTTGCCTTGTTACCTCAGGGAGAAAAAGAAGGAAAAGAAAGAGTGGTTAATATGGTAGCAACAATGGATGAAGAAGGTTTTGGTGCCTGCACTAATACTGGAGCATGCTCAGCTGAGTGTCCTAAGGAAATTGGGCAGACAAATATAGCAAGGCTTAATAGAGAGTTTATCAAGTCAAAGATTTAAGTGTTTTCGAAGACACTATAAATTTTATTATCATCAAAAGAATAACAGCAGAGTAAACAACAGCTGCTTTTATCACGTCAAAAAAAGATAAAAAAAAACAAAACAGCACCCGGAAAAGCGAATTAATTTTGAAGTGTAAAGTTTATTGGAATTGTAATCCATACACCAACCTTAGTTTCTCGTTGTTTTGCAGGTCTAAACCTGGTTTTTCTTAGTGCGTCCACAGCAGCCTCATTCAGTCCCGTGTTTGGGATACCTTTAAGTATAATTGTTTCTTTAACCTTACCATTTTTGTCAATAAAACACTGAACTAAAACTTGACCTTCAATACCTGCCTCTTGTGCAATATCGGGGTATACTGGACGTATAGGATAGAGAGGTCTTGGTGGATCATCATATGGAATAAATTTTACTTGCGGTCCAGATGGAGGTGGTGGTGGTGCATCCCACGCATCAAAATTATCTAAATCTGTTTCTTCAATCGTCAAATCGTCAGCTAGGTCATCGTCCTCTGATTCTACAGGAACAGAAGGTCTTGCAGGAGGAGGAGGAGTTTCAAATTGTTGAGTTTCAGGAATCTCAATATTTTCAATAATTATTTGACTCTCAGTTTCGATTTCAATATCGTTTTCAAATCGTTGTAATGAATAAAAACCCACCAAAAGAATAAAAGAAGCAAATAAAAAACCAACTCTTAGTACAGTAGAATATTTTTCTTTTAACGTATTCTCAACAAGCTTAGCTCTTTTTAAAAAGAAATCAACAATAAAAGAAAAAGGACTAAATCTTTCCAGTAATTTTTTTAACTCATCCATTTTTAGTTTGGAGCCTTTACTTTTGTTGAATAGTTAAGTTTTAGGGCGTCTGCTTTGCGCAGTTCATTATGAATATCTGAAATAGTTTCCATCCTAGCTGCTTGATCCGCTTTTAAAGAAACGGTTAGTTGGGGGTTAGAAGCTCTTTTTTCATACATTATATGACGAACATCATCATTGTTATATAGCTTGTCTTCAATTGAGATTAAGCCGTCTTTTGAGACCCAAATGTCTGAAGTATGTCTTTTAGATTCAAGCTTTTCAATTCTCTCTGCTCTTGGCAAAGAAACGGGGAGACCAGAAAACTCTCTAAGTACAGTTGTCACCATAAAAAATATAAGAAGCATAAAAATAATATCAGGCATGGAGGATGTCGATATTTTTGATTCTACTGCTGACTTTCTTCTAAACTTCATTATTCTGTCTCCGCAATTGATATTCTTGTAGCGTTTGCTAGTTTTAGCTGGTCAAGAACTTCTACATATACATCATACTCAGATTTTTCGTGAGCCTTTACAGAAATAATAAGCTTATCATTTGCACGAATTTCTTCTTTAACTCTTCTGCTCAAGTCTTTTATTGCTACAGGTTCTCCGCCAAGCAAAACATTACCAGATGCACTGATTAAGCAATTAAGAATATTTTTCTTATTAATTTCAAGCTCTTGACCTTCAGCTGGAAGAATTATACCCAAACCCTTATCCATATCTATGGTGGTTGTTACCAAAAAGAATACAAGCAAAAGGAATGCAATATCTGCCATCCCGCCTTCAGGAATAGCACCAACGCGAGCTTTTCTTTCTCTAAGAGCCATATGTTACTTTGAATCTCTTAATAAATCTGTGATTTCAATTGATCTTTCTTCCATGTCTAATACCATCCCATCGATCATTGAAGAAAAAACGTTTTGACAAATTTGAATAATCATTGCAACAATTAGTCCAAACGCTGTAGTTAATAACGCCTGAGATATACCTACCGCAACAACAGCCGGAGAAATATCATTTGCCGCCGCAATAGCATCAAAAGCAAAAATCATTCCAGCAACCGTTCCAGTAAAACCCATCATTGGAGCAATAGCAATAATAGCTGTTAACCAACCCATGTTTTTTTCTAAAAATGCCATTTCTAAAGAACCAGCATTTTCAATTGCTTTCTCAATTTGTTCAGGGCCTTTGCCAACTTTTGCTAATCCTGCTTGACAAATATTAGCAACAGGGCCATCATGACCATCGCAAACACCAGCAGCTTTTTTAGCGCCACCAGATTTAAGCGCACCCCTAAGGCTGTCCATAAACCCGTCTGAATCAACTTTAGATTGATTAAGCGAATAAGCTCTTTCACCTACAAGGCCAAGCCCTGCAAGCAATAAAATTAAAATAGGCCACATGAAAGGCCCACCCTCTAAAAATAATTCTACCATTTAAAATCCTCCTAATATGTTAAATGTTCAAAAACTTAGCTTATAACAAATCTAATGTCAATGTTCTAAATTTTATGACAATCGACTTAAAATATCAGCTTCAATATTTTGGTTTAAATCGTGCTTTAAGACAACAGCATAGAGGTTAGTTTTTAGCAAGTCACTAAACTCAAAAAGTTTTACATAATCCTTTTCGGTACATATAATACTTTTTAACTTGTGTGTTGTTGATATCCGATTAATTTCATCAATATCTTTTTCAGAAAAAGGCCAATGGTCTGGGAACACAAGTTTTTTTTCAGATTCAATGCCTATGTTCTTAATTGTTTTATCAAAGCTTTTGGGATCTCCTATAGAACACAAAGAAAGAATGCCAGACGTTTGCGATAAATCTTGGATAGTTTTGATTGGAGCAGCTGTTAACAGCTCCTCTTTAACTTCTAGGCTTAATGTGTGATTAGATTGAAGAGAAAGTTCGCTGGACACTAAATTCCTTTTAGTGGATATTTTTATGTCTGCTCTTTCAATGTAACAAAAAGGCTCCCTTAGTAGGCCATAAGGATAAATAAACTGATTTTTTTTTACATAATTTTCAGGCCCAAGCAGAACAATATCAATGTCTCTATAAATTTTTCTGTGTTGAAAGCCGTCATCTAATAAAATAACATTACATCCAATTTTTGACAGTTCGCGCGCTGCAAAAACCTTGTTTCGGGAAATATAAATTGGTATGCCGGCACTAAGGTTGTTTTTAAGCAGTATAACCTCATCACCACATTCAGTCCAATGATGATTCTGCAGCAAAAAGCTTTTTGATTCATTTTTTCTTCCGTGGCCACGAGTTACTATTCCCATCTTAAAACCCTTTTTTTGTAAAAAATTAGCAATAGCAATTGTTGTTGGGGTCTTGCCGGTTCCACCCAGCAAAACGTTGCCAACGCTAATAATTTTTGCATTTATTTTAGCGGGTTGAATAGCACCCACATCATATAAAAGATTTTTAATAAAGATAAACAATAGATGGACTGGAAATACAAAAAGAAAAGCCGAAAGAAGCGCAGTAAACATTTTATTATTTAATATTATATGCATCTTATTCATGGTTGGAAGCTATTCGGTCTATTTCGTTTAAACTTTCTTCAATTTTTTTAGTACCAACCTCAACGCTGTCGCTATTATCAAAGTATAAAGGTTTGCCAATCACTATTTTCATTTTTGTAAACGGCCTACTTAAATAAAAAGTATGCCAATTTTTAAACTTCCAGCTCTTTTTCACATCAACTATTATGGGAACAACTGGATTACCAGATTTCTGAGACAATAAAAAGGCGCCCGGCTTTGCTTTGTGCTCTGGGCCAGTGGGTCCATCCGGAGTGATAACAATTTTGGCAGATTTACGATCAGAAAAGAAATTATTCATACTGTGCATTGCCGAGCGACCGCCCCTATTGCTTGAACCCCTAAAAAAATTGTAACCAAATTTTTTGGCAACATCCACAATTAGGTCACCATCGCGACTTTGGCTAACTAGCGCAAAATACCCTTTATTTTTTAGAAACTCCATTAAACCCAAAATCTTACCGTGCCAAGAAACAACTATAAAAGAATCCACCTTATCCAAGTTTTCTTTTCCTATCACCAGCTTGCGGTTAAACCGATAAAGAAAAACGATTACCAAAAAAAGAATTTGTTTTTTTAGGAAAGATTTAATCATAAATATGTTTTGCCGCAGAAAGATACGGACTACCTTCAACGCTTAGTTTGTCAATTAATTTTAGATAATTTTTTTGTTGGGTGTCTTGTTTCTCTGAGCTATTTATTATAGAAAGAACACCCTTAGATAGATTTTTAGAAGACATTTCTTTCTGAAGAAATTCTGTTACTATTTTCTCTTCCGCAATAAGATTTACCAAAGATAAATATTTAACTTTAGACATTAATTTTGCTAGATACCACGTGGGAGCTGACAGCTTGTAGCAAACAATCATTGGGCATCTAAGCATTGCGGTTTCAAGAGTGGCAGTACCAGAACATACAATTGCAGCATCAGCTGAATAAATTGCTTCATACTGACGCTCTTTAATTTTAATTATATCCTTTGGACAGTCAATATTAACATTTTGTCCTTCTATTAAAACAAAAGTAATATTATTTGACATAGAATTTATGCTTTCAACCGTGTCTAAAAAAACCTTCCAATGCCGTTCAATTTCTCCTTTTCTACTCCCAGGAAGAAGAGCAATTATTTTATTGCTTGATGGGATATTAAGCGTCTGTCGAAATTTTTCTTTATCATAATTTTTGTTACTTAAGCTTGATATGGGATGTCCCGCATAGTGCACATTAATGCCCCTGCTTTTAAACCAGTTTTGCTCAAAAGGAATAATGCTTATAAGGCGTTTACAGTATTTTTGTAAAGATTTTTTTCTAGACTCTTTCCACGCCCAGACCTGTGGAAGAATAAAATATGTAACATCAAAATTTAGGGCATAAAGTTTTTTGGCCATTCTAAGGTTAAAACCTGGATAGTCAATCAAAACAACTTTATCCGGCTTAATTTTTTTGATCTCTAAAAGGGTATCATTAAAAATTTTCTTAATCCTGGCATAGTGTTTGATAACCTCAAAAAGACCAATAATATTAAGATTGCTAATATGTTCGGTTATGTATAAACCTTCCTTTTGCATTCTGTTTCCCCCAATGCCATAAAAATCAGCAGAAGGATTAATTTTTTTTATTTCAGAAATCAGCTTTGCGCCATGCAGGTCTCCAGAATCCTCTCCGGCTATAATAAATATTTTTTCTTTAGTCATTTAAAAAAATTTTGTTTTCGATCTGAAGCGCAATATCCAAAGCTCTTTTACCCGCATGTCCGTCAACGTTTGGACGCGATCTTTTTATAATAGACTCTACAAAATTATTTATTTCTTCAAGAAGAGCGTCCTTTTGTTCAGGAATAAATTTCTCATAGAAGACAGTTTTTTCCCCTTCTGAAGTTTCAACAGCTCGAGAAATTGATTGTTGGGAAAACTGACCACTATTTTTTAGTCCATAAATTTCAATTTGTGGTATCATTAAATCTGTAATACTGTATAGATTTTTTTGATAGGTTCTAATTTTTCTAACATAGCCCTGAGCAATCCTACTTGACTTTAGATTGGCTACAACACCGTTTTGAAATTGTATGTGGGCGTGTGCTAAGTCTATAGTGCTACTCATCATTTTCGCACCACTGGCTTGTATGTTTTTTATTGGGCTGTCTACCATTTCAAGAACCATATCTATATCATGAACCATTAAATCTAAAATAACTGGGACCTCAGTACCTCTTGCCTGAAATGGAGCCAGGCGCTCTATTTCTATACAGTGCGGACTGCTAATAAGCTGTTTAAGTTTGTTTATTGTCGGATTAAATCTTTCAATGTGCCCAACTTGAATTATGCACTTATTTTGATCAGCTATTTCAATTAAACTTTCAGCTTCTTTTACTGTTTCAGTTATTGGTTTCTCAATTAAAATATCAAGATTGTTTTCTAAAAAAAACTTTCCTAGCTCAAAATGTGTGTTGGTGGGAGTAACAATATGAACAGCAGTACAATTTTTAACAAGTTCTTCAATTGAGTTAACAGGGTTAACAGAAAACTCAGCACAGACTTTGCGTAAAGCAGAAGCGTTGGTGTCAAAAGCGCCAACAAACTCAACATCATTGTGTTGTGCAAGGTGCTTGATGTGGTGTTTACCAAGATGTCCTGCGCCAATCACGCCAATTTTAGGTTTTTTATCGATCATTGTCCTTTAATAAAGTATGCAATATCTCCTTCTTGCATAATATAGTCTCTTCCAACCATTTTCACCAAACCCATTGTTTTTAATTCATTAATTTTTTCTTTATTGCTTATTGCATCACCATAAGAAAAAATTTCAGCTTTTATAAACTTAGTAGAGAAGTCTGTATGTATTTCACCTGCCGCCTCAACAGCCTGCGAACCCTTTTTCATTGTCCAGGCCCTAACTTCTTTTTCTCCACAAGTAAAAAACGTTTCAAGCCCAAGCGTTTTATAGGCTTCTTTGATTAAGACGCTCAACCCGCTTTCCTCAATATTATAGTCTTTTAAAATCATTTCTTTTTCTTCTTCTTCAAACTCAGCCATTTCAGACTCTAGCTTGCCATTTATTTTAATAAAAGAAGAGCTGTTTTTTTTTGCAACAAGCGACGCTTTTTCAAGTTGCTCGCTTTTACCGCCATCATCATCAACATTCGCTACATATATCATGGGTTTATCTGTTAGCAAAAATAAATTTTTTATACAGACATTTTCTTTTGACTCTCTTTTAAATGATCTGGCAGCAAACCCATTATTTAAATGTTCAAGAAGATTAGATAAGACTTCTTTTGCTAATATTCCCTCAGGCTTGTTTGCGCGAACCAGTTTTTCATTTTTTTCTAAACTTCTTTCAACGGTTTTAATATCAGCCAAAATAAGTTCAGTGTTAATAATCTCCATATCGTCTAGCGGATCTACCCTATTTTCTACGTGTGTAATGTTGTTGTCATTAAAAAAGCGCACAACCTGTATGATCACTTTTACAGACCTAATCTGAGAAAGAAATTGATTACCCAACCCCTCGCCTTGGTGAGCATTTTTTACCAATCCAGCAATATCAATAAATTCAACTGTATTATGAATGGTTTTTTCAGGCTGATAAATTTTAGTCAATTCATTTAATCTGTTGTCTGGGACTTCAACTATGCCGGTGTTGGGTTCGATTGTGCAAAAAGGATAATTTTCAGCCGCAATATTGTTTTTACTTAACGCATTAAACAGGGTTGATTTCCCCACATTTGGTAAACCTACAAATCCACAATTTAAATTCATGCTGAGAATATAATACTTAATTGAATTAGTATTTATTAAATTGAAATCTTATGAAAAATAAATGGGCAATAATTTTAGGATGTTCAACAGGACACGGAGCAGCAATCTCTAAACAGCTTGCAAGTGAAGGATATGGAATAATCGGGTTTCACTTGGATAGGGGCGCTATAAAAAAAGAAGCAAAAGAGCTTGAAAAAGAAATCGCTTCAATTAATAATACGAAAGTAAAATTTTGGAACGAGAATGCAGCAGATAAAGAAGTAATGTTAAAGAGAATTCCTGAAATAGTTAGCCTTGTAGGCGATGGAAAGTTAAAGCTTTTAATGCATTCTATTGCTTTTGGAAGTACGACTAATTTTTTTAAACCCACACCGGTTAGACAACGTCAAATGGATATGACCCAACATGTTATGGCTCACTGTTTGATTTATTGGACCCAAGCCATTCTAAATGAAAAATTATTTACCAGCGGATCAAGAATTTTAGGTCTTACAAGCGAAGGAAGCTACAAAGCTATGGAAGGGTATGGACCGGTGGGAGTGGCCAAAGCATCGCTTGAAGCTGTTATAAGACAGATAGGTTGGGAGTTAGGAAAAAGGGGCATTACCGCAAATACAATTCAAGCAGGAATTACCCCAACAAGAGCATTAACCAAAATATCTGAAGACTGGGAAGATTGGATTGAAACAACTAAAAAGAGAAATCCTATGAAAAGGGTAACAACGCCAAAAGACGTAGCTGGGCTAGTTTCATTATTGATGAGCGAAAAAGCAGACTTTGTAAATTGTTCAACAATTTTCTGTGATGGTGGAGAGCACCGCTCTCTCTGAAAATTATTTTTTCAAAAAGATTTCGGCAAACAAAAGACCAAAGCCTTTTTTAAATAGAGCGAACCCATTCAAAATCAACTGCATCCCGTTCGTTGCCCTAGTCGCCCTTTTATTTTTAATATCGTTCTGAATCTTTTTAACATTTTTAATCAAGATACACCGCCAGCTCCAATAAAATTAAACTCATCTAATCCAAAAAGATGAATCATTTCCTGCCATAGGTTTTTTGAAGGGGTGTTAAAAATTGAATGGTCGTAGTCTTGAACGATCCAATCGCCACGTTTAATTTCTTCATCAAGCTGTTTTTTGTCCCAGCCAGCATGGCCAAATATTAATCTTGTTCCAATAGGAGAATTATCACTAAACAATATTTTTTGAATAAGATCTAGATCAGTAGAAAGTTGAATTTTTTTAGAAAAATCAATATTAGAATTGATTGTGTTCTCGATAACACAAGCTTCATTTAAATTAAGAGGCCCCCCAAAAAATATTTTCTTTGATTTATTAAGTATGTCTTCAAAAATTTTATTTTTTATACCGGAATTCACGATTTTCATTTCACTGACCGGTTTGTTAATAATAATACCCGTTGTACCATTTATGTCATCTTCACATATAAATACAACACTTTTTGTAAAATATGGGTCAACCATATTGGGCATTGATATTAGTAGCTTGTTTTTTAGGCTTTTCATTTTTTTATTTAATAAAACATAAATCCTTTTTTGATTCATTTCCATAGTTAAGTAAGTTAAAAGTCAAAAATTATGAAAAATAAACTACAAATAAGAGGAGCGAGACAACACAACCTTAGAGATGTTGATGTCGACATAGACAAAAATAAGCTTGTGGTTATTACAGGCCCATCAGGCTCAGGAAAGTCCTCTTTAGCTTTTGACACAATATATGCAGAGGGGCAAAGAAGGTATGTAGAGTCTTTGTCTGCATATGCAAGACAGTTTTTAGATCTTATGGAAAAGCCTGACGTAGATACGATTGAAGGCTTGTCGCCCGCAATTTCTATTGAACAAAAAACCGGGTCAAGAAATCCTAGGTCAACAGTTGGAACAATAACTGAAATTCATGATTATCTCAGACTTCTTTATGCAAGCATAGGTCAACCCCACTGTTGGGAGTGTTCAAGAGAAATTTCTAGACAATCCCCCGAACAGATAGTAGAACAGATCTTAAAATTACATAAAAATGAAAAAGCATATATTTTATCACCAATTGTCCAAGGAAGAAAAGGTGAGCATAAAACAATATTTGAAGATATAAAGAAAAAAGGATTTTTAAGAGCAAGGGTTGATAACAAAATTGTCTCTTTAAGAAAAATCCCGAAGCTTGAAAAAAATAAAAACCATGACATCGACGTTTTAATTGACAGAGTTGTTTTAGAAAAATCAATTCAGTCTAGGCTATTAGAATCGGTAGAGCTAGCGCTTAAAATGGGAAACGGAATATGTATTATAAATATAAATAGGAACGAAGACTATTCATTCAGCGAACATTTTGCATGTGCATATCATCCATATGTAATGATGACTGACTTAACTCCTAGAATGTTTTCTTTCAACTCCCCATATGGCGCTTGTCAGCAATGTGACGGACTTGGTTTTATTACTGAAATTGACCCAAGCCTGGTTGTTCCGGATATAAAAAAATCGTTAATTCAGGAAGCAATTAAGCCCATAGGTAGTCAGCCAAAAGGGTTTCATGGAAGCAAGCTCAGGGCGCTGGCAAGAGAGTTTGATTTATCTTTTTCTAAGCCCTGGAATAAATTATCAAAAGAACTTAGAACAATTTTATTATACGGATTAAGTGGAAAAAAAATTGATATAGATATTAAAAATAAAAAATGGAAAGGAACGTATACTGGTAAATGGGAAGGAATAATTCCAGAGCTACAAAGAAGGTATAAGCAGACACAGTCCTACGGCATCAGAAGGTGGATTGAAGGATTTATGAGCACTCGCACATGTGACGGTTGCAAGGGTAAAAGATTAAAAGATTCCTCTCTTCATGTGATGATAGGGTCTATAAACATTGGAGATCTGTGTTCAAAAAACATTGCAGAAACACTAACATTTTTTGAAGAAGTAGACCTCAATAAAAACCAATATGATATTGCTGGAGGAATTCTTAAAGAAATTAAAAAAAGATTAAGTTTTTTAACTAATGTAGGGCTGAATTATTTAACACTTGATCGCGCTTCAAGAACCTTGTCTGGAGGAGAAGCACAAAGAATAAGACTAGCGTCACAAGTAGGCTCTCAGTTGACAGGAGTTCTCTATGTGCTAGATGAGCCGTCTATTGGCCTGCATCCACGAGACAATGACAGGCTTTTAGATACCTTAAAATCGTTGAAAGATATTGGGAACACCGTTATAGTAGTTGAACATGATTTGGATACAATAGAATCAGCTGATCAAATTATAGATATGGGACCTAAGGCAGGAGCGCTGGGGGGAGAGGTGGTCTTTTCTGGAAAATTAAACGATATTTTGAAGCATAGAAAAAGCCTTACAGGAAAATATCTTTCTGGCGTAAAGAGTATTCCACTCCCAAACTACAGAACAACGACCTTTGATCACTTTACTATTTTGGGAGCAAGCGGAAATAACCTTAAAAATATTGATGTTAGCTTTCCATACGAAAGGCTAGTGGCTATAACAGGTGTATCCGGAAGCGGAAAAAGCTCTTTAATAAATCAGACATTGTTCCCTGCTTTGTCAAATATGGTTAATTACGGCGTTAAAGAAATGCTTCCATTTAAAAATCTTACAAGAATAGATAAGATTGAAAGGGTTATTAATGTTGATCAAAAACCTATTGGCAAGACCCCTCGATCAAACCCTGCCACCTATACAGGCATTTTTACGCACGTAAGAGATCTTTTTGCTCAGACCAGAGAAGCAAAGCTAAGGGGGTATAAGATTGGTAGATTCTCTTTTAACGTCAAGGGCGGTAGGTGTGAAACATGCCAAGGCGCAGGTATTATTAAAATTGAAATGAACTTTCTTCCAGATGTTTATGTGAACTGTGACGATTGCAATGGAAAAAGATATAACAAAGAAACGCTTCAAATAGAATATAAACAGAAAAATATTGATGATGTTTTGAATATGTCGGTGGATGAAGCAAGAATGTTTTTCCAAAACATACAACCAATCAAAAAACGACTGGACACTTTACATGATGTGGGTTTGGGCTATATTAAATTAGGACAACAAGCAACTACCTTGTCTGGTGGTGAAGCACAAAGAATAAAACTATCTACAGAACTATCTAAAACAAGCACTAAAAACACTATATATTTTTTAGATGAACCAACTACAGGACTTCATGTTGATGACATTCAAATGCTGTTGTCGGTGCTACAAAAATTAGTAGATCAAGGCAATACGGTTATAGTGATTGAGCACAACCTAGATGTTATAAAGTGTGCTGATTGGGTTATAGATTTAGGTCCTGAAGGAGGAGAGGGCGGTGGAGTAATAGTAGCCCAAGGAACAGTTGAGGAAGTTGCTAGAACATCAAAATCAGTCACAGGAAAGTTTCTTAAAAAAGTTCTAAAATAATTTTTTGGATAACGGTCATTCCCTCTTTATCTTAGTATAGCGTGAGCGATGAACAAAAAATAGTTATTTCTTCTAATGAAGAAAAAAATTTTGACAAACAAATCAGACCAAACTTATTTGACGATTTTATAGGCCAAACTGAAATTGTAGAGTCTTTAAAAACCTATATCGCCGCAGCTAAACAAAGAGAAGATGCGCTAGATCATATATTGCTATATGGCCCTCCAGGATTAGGAAAAACAACACTATCTAATATTATTGCAACCGAATTGGAAAAAGGATTTTTGTCAACATCAGGTCCAGTTATATCAATACCTGGAGATCTGTCAGGTATGCTAACAAATCTTCAAGATAGGGATGTTTTTTTTATAGATGAGATTCACAGGGTTAATACCACGGTGGAGGAATATCTTTATTCAGCAATGGAAGACTATAAAATAGACATACTAATAGACTCAGGACCCAATGCAAGAACCGTGAGAATAGATCTTGAGCCTTTTACTCTGGTAGGTGCGACCACGAGACTTGGGAATATCTCTACGCCGATGAGAGATAGATTTGGTGCAATTTTTAGACTAGATTTTTATAAAAAAGAAGAAATCTTTGAAATTTTGAAAAGAACAGCATCCATACTAAAAATAAGTATTAATGACGAAGCTTTGATTGAAATTGCTGGCAGATCTAGGGGAACGCCAAGAATTGCAAACAGAGTGCTAAGAAGGGTTAGAGATTTTGCTCAAGTTAAAAATCTAAAAGAAGTTAGATTAGATGATGCAAAAAGCTTTTTGGAGAGCATAGGTATCGATAAAAATGGTCTTGAAAATATGGATCGAAAAATATTAAAAAATTTAATTGTTAATTATAATGGCGGGCCAACCGGTGGAAAATCGCTTGCGATATCCATCAATGAAGATATACAAACAATTGAAGATGTATATGAGCCATATTTAATTAAAGAGGGGTTCATTGAAAGAACTTCTAGAGGAAGAGTGGCAACAGACAAGGCTTACAGACTGTTTAATATGAACAAGCCAAAAAAAGAGGAATAGTCATATGATAGGAAAAAAGAAAAAATATAAATTAAGCGACTTTAGGTATCAGCTCCCTAAGAAATATATTGCGCAAAAACCAAAGCAAAAAAGAGATGAATCAAAAATGATGGTCTTAGATAGGGAAGACAAATCCATCAAACACAAAAAGTTTTCTGATATTACTGATTATTTTCAAAAAAACGATCTTTTGATACTGAATGATACAAAGGTGTTTCCTGCAAAATTATATGCAACCAAAGATAGAACGGACGCAAAGGTAGAGATTTTTTTGTTAAGAGAATTAGGAGACAGGCTATGGGAGGTGCTGGTAAAGCCTGCCCGAAAAGTTAGAATTGGAAACAAGCTGATTTTATCAGATGGTTTATTTTGTGATGTTATTGATAATACTGTATCTGGAGGTAGGGTTGTTAGATTTGAATTTGATAACGGAAATTTCGACGATATTTTAGATAAACTAGGCCACCCGCCCTTACCGCCATATATAGAAAGATCTGCAACAAAAGCAGATAAAGAAAGATACCAAACGGTTTATGCAAGCAAAAGAGGGGCGGTTGCGGCTCCAATTGCGGGCCTCCATTTTACGCCAGAGATTATCAAAAAATTAGAGAAAAAAGGAGTAAATATACACTATATAACTCTCCATATTGGCTTAGGAACATTTAAGCCTGTGCAGGTTGAGGATTTAAACCGCCACCATATGGACTCGGAATATTTTGAAGTTTCACCGGGCACGGCTTTAGCAATTAATGAAGCAAAAAGAAAAAGGCGCAGAATATTTGCAGTTGGAACTTCAACGGTGCGAGCTCTAGAAACTGTAAATGTTTCAGGATTTCAAATATCTCCAAAAAAAGGATGGACTAATAAGTTTATTCATCCACCACATGAATTTAAAATTGTAGATGGACTGATTACTAATTTTCACCAACCAGAAAGCACCTTGTTGATGCTGACTTCTGCATTTGGTGGATACAAATTCATAAAAGACTCATACAAAGAAGCAAAAAAGAAAAATTATAGATTTCTTAGTTATGGCGATTCTATGCTAATTGTGTAATTAAATGGAAAATATTGCAATTATAGTTGGTGCAGGATCTGGAAAAAGGTTTGGATCATTTAAACAGGTCGAGGTAATTCATGGTAAAGCAATTTATAGGCATTCGCTTGACACCTTTATATCTACAGGAATTTTCGCCAGAATTTTCTTAGTAGTTCACAATGAACTTTTTGATACAGTAAAAACAGAAATAGACAATAAAAGATACAGCAACGTTATTATTTGCGAAGGCGGCAAGACAAGATCAGAATCTGTCTATAAAGCTTTCAAAAAAATAAAAAATAAAAAATCAAAGATTTTTATCCACGATGCAGCGAGACCCCTGATTAATACTGAAGCGTTAATGAATTTAAACGCATTTTCTAAAAATAAAAAAATAGCTGTACTTGGGAAAAAAATAAACGACACAGTACGATCTATTAAAAATAATTGCTCTGAGTTTACAGTAGATAGAACACATCTTTGGACGTCAGAAACCCCACAAGTATTCGATTATAAAATTTTAAAAGATAGTTATAATTTACACTTAGAAAATATAAACGAATTTACAGATGAAGCTGCTATGACAGAAAATGCTGGCCATGAAGTCCAGATGTTTGAAAGTGAACAGTTAAATACAAAACTAACAAATAGAGCAGATTTAAAAATCATATCAAAAGCAATGGAGGGAGAAACCTTTTATGGTATTGGTATAGACTTCCACACTATTGTTAAAGGGGAAGGTTTGATTTTAGGGGGGCATAAAATAGACTGTAAATTTAAATCAGAAGCGCACTCTGATGGAGATGTCTTAACACATGCAATAATAGATGCGCTTTGCGGAGCCCTTAATATTGGCGATATAGGGCAACATTTTCCTAATACCGATGAATATTTAGATATATCAAGCATAGAGCTATTAAAAAGAATTATGAAAACAATCCCAAAGAATGTTTCAATCATACACATTGACGCATCTGTTGTTTTAAACGAACCAAAAATAGCACCCCATAAAGATAAAATAGTTCAATCACTTAGTTCAATTCTTGGTATTTCAAACGACTCAATATCTATAAAGGGCACTACGCGCAATGGATTGAAGTATGTTGATATGACCAATGGTTGGGGAGCTGAAGTAATAATTGTTATAAAAAAATGGAACTGAAATCATATGCTAAAATAAATCTAGGGCTACATGTTCATGATAGGCGCAAAGACGGATTTCATAATCTTACAACAGTTTTTCAAGAAATAAGCCTATACGACAATGTTAACATTAGAGAAGCAAAAACATTTTCTTGTAAAACAAACCTTTCGTCAATAAATGAAAAAGAAAATTTTGGCACCATTGCATATAAATTACTTAAAGAAAAATTTCCAGACATTCCAAATGTGGAGATTTCTATTTCAAAGAATATCCCTATAAATGCTGGATTAGGAGGAGGATCAAGCAATGGAGCTGCGGTAGTAAAGGGGATAAATTCTTTATTTAATCTATCTTTAACCAACAAAGAAATGCTTGAGATATCAAGCAGAGTTAGTTCTGACTCATCGTTCTTCATCAATGGTGGACTTCAGCTTGGAACACAAAGAGGAGAGGTTTTAAAGAAAATTTCTAAAACAGTAATCCCAGAACACGTTTTACTAGTAAAACCAAAACTAAAAGTTAAAACAAAAGAAGCTTTTTTGGATTTAAAAAACCATTTGTTAAATGAAGACACGCACATTAACTTGTCGCAATTACTAGAAGAGTTAAAAAATAATAATTTTAATTCTAAGTTATTTAAAAATGATTTTGAGATGTATGTTTTTAAAACACATCCAGAAATTGGCGACATAAAATTAAAAATTTTGGATTTAGGTGCAATATACGCCAGTTTGTCGGGTACGGGTTCGACTGTGTTTGGAATATTTCCTACAGAAGCTGCTGCGCAAAAAGCAGAAGCTTTCTTCAGTCCCCACTACTCTACTTACTGTGTAAATCCAATTATATAATTTGGGGAGTCGTCTAATTGGCAGGACACCTGGTTTTGGTCCAGGCAGTCGGGGTTCGAGTCCCTGCTCCCCAACAAAGATATGGGTAAATATGTAAAAAAAATATTTGCAGGATCTAGTAATCCAGCGCTCGCAAAAAAAATTGCAGATGGGTGTGGTACACCCCTTGGCGATATTACAATTGAGAAATTTAGTGATGGAGAATTGTGGGTTAAGTATGAAGAGAATCTGAGAGGAAATGATGTTTTTATTATTCAGTCTACTAACGCACCTGCTGACCATATTGTTGAATTAGCCCTGCTTATTGATGCTGCGAAGAGAGCTAGCGCACAAAGTATTAATGTTGTTATGCCTTATTTTGGATATTCTAGACAAGATAGGAAAGATGAGCCGAGGGTTCCCATTTCTGCGAAGGTTATGATGGATATTTTTATAAAAGCGGGAGCAGATAGAATAGTAACTATGGATTTACATTCTACACAAATCCAGGGTTTTTCTTCAAAGCCCGTTGATAACATTTATGGAAGCTTGGTTTTAATGCCAGAGCTAGAACTACATTTTAAAAAGATATCCAGCACAGATAATTTGACAGTACTTATACCCGATATGGGATCAAGCAAGCTTGGGCAGTCATATGCCAAAGGGCTTGGTATGAGCTTTGCTCTCATAGATAAAAGAAGAAATGCACACAATCAATCAGAGGTTGTCTCAGTTGTTGGAGAGCTAGAAAATCAACATGTCTTAATAATAGATGATATGATCGATACAGCGGGGACTATTTCAAATGCTGCACAAGTGGCCAAAGATAAAGGGGCATTATCAGTAACAGTTGCCGCAACGCATGGTATATTATCTGCAAATGCAATTGAAAGACTGTCAAATGATACAATAGACCATATTTTCATTACAGACACAATTGATATGTCGCATATAAAAGATTGTAGTAAGTTAAAAACTATTTCTTCTGCAAAAATTTTTGCAGAAACAATTAACAGGATTCATAATGGTGAATCAGTAAGTCAACTATTTAGGAAAGTAACATGAGCAAATTTGAAAAATTAAATGTAGATATTAGAAAAGAACACGGCACGTCAGCAGCTAGAAGAACTAGATTGCAAAATAAAGTGCCGGCCGTTGTTTATCATTCAGGAATAGAGGCCACCCCTCTTTCTGTAGATAAAATAAGCTTAAACAAAGCACTAAAAACGGGCCAAATGATATTTGAGGTTAATGTTGAGGATAAAAACCAGTTTGTGCTAGTAAAGGAAATTCAATATCACCCAGTAACCGACGAAATTATTCATATAGATTTTCAAAAAGTAAAAGAAGATGAGAAGATTTCTCTTGAGGTTGCTATTAGAAGCACGGGAGAGGCTCAGGGCGTAAAGCTTGGTGGGCTGTTAGTGCAAATGCTTAATTCAGTTACAGTTAAATGTAGACCGGCAGAGATTCCAGAGTTTCTTGAAATTGATGTAACAGATATGGAAATGAGCACAAACTTATTTGTAAAAGACATCACTTTGCCAAGCGATGTTGAAATGATCACTGCCCAAGACATAGCTGTGGTTTCTGTTCAAGAACCTAAACAAGAATCAGAAGAAACAGATGATGCAATTGAAGATATTGACAGCGGAGCTGAAGATACAGAAGATAATGTAGCGGCTGATTCTGAAGCATCGACTTCAAAAGACACAGAAGAGTCCTCTGATAAATCAGGAGAAGAAGGGTAATGATGATTTTTGTTGGTTTAGGTAACCACGAATTGAAATACCACAATACCAAACATAACGTTGGGTATTGGGTTTTGGATAGCTTTGCAGAACAGCATGGTTTGGAGTTTAAACCAGGAAAGGGCAACTATTTTGTTGCAAAAAAAGGTTCTAGTTTTATGCTAATTAAACCAACAACCGGTATGAACAATAGCGGAGCCATAATCAATGAAGTTTTAAATTTTTATAAAGCCAAAAAAGACGATTTGGTTATCATTTTTGATGATGTTGATCTTCCTTTAGGCGAAATAAGATTTAAAATGGATGGCGGTGATGGATGTCACAATGGAATGAAATCAATTATTAAATATTTATCAACAAACAACATTAAGAGATTAAAAGTTGGTATTGCAGCTTCGGACTATAAAAGGCCATCAGAGAAATATGTTTTAAAACCTTTTCATAAACGTTATCATGCACTTGTTAAAGATGTATTATCTCTTTCGAGCGAAGCAATGACGTCGTTAATGAAAAATGGCGAAGAATTCACAATGAATAATTTTAATAATCAAACTATAGGAGTAGCATAGTGGAAAATCTATACTATTTAATACCATTGTCAGGAGTTTTGGCAGTTGTATTTGGATTAATGAGAAGTAGCTGGATTTCAAAACAAAATCCAGGAAATGAAAAAATGCAAGAAATTGGTTTAGCAATCCGTGAAGGGGCGACAGCTTTTCTTGTTAGAGAATATAAAGTATTAACAGTGTTTGTTTTAACAGTAGCTGCATTGTTGTATTGGGTTAATATGTCATCAAACACCACAGAAGTTGCTTTTTCTTTTGTTGTTGGTGCAATTTGTAGCGGTTTAGCAGGAGCGTTAGGTATGCGAGTTGCTACGCTAGCCAATCATAGAACTACAGAAGCAGCACGAACTAGCTTAAGCAAAGCGCTAAGCGTTGCTTTTAATGGTGGAGTAGTTATGGGAATGAATGTTGTTGGGCTTGGTATTTTAGGTCTTTCGCTATTGTTTTTCCTATACGGTGGCCTTGGAACTTCACCCGATTTTTCTTTAGTTATGACTAAGGTTTCTGGTTTTGCTATGGGCGCTTCTTCAATTGCTCTTTTCGCTCGTGTTGGTGGAGGAATTTATACCAAAGCAGCAGACGTGGGCGCTGATTTAGTTGGAAAGGTTGAAGCGGGTATTCCGGAAGACGATCCAAGAAATCCAGCAACAATTGCTGACAACGTTGGTGATAACGTAGGTGATGTAGCAGGAATGGGTGCAGATTTATTTGAATCATATGTTGGTTCAATGATTGGTGCGATGGTTTTAGCTGCAACAGCAGGAGAAAAAAGCTTAGTCTTTTTACCTTTATTTTTAGCTGCAGCAGGTATTTTAGTTTCAATTTTTGGAACATTCTTTGTCAAAACAAAGGAAGGCGGAAACCCCCAAACAGCATTAAATATTGGTGTATTTGGTTCTGGTGCTGTTATGACAGTCGTTAGTTATTTCTTAATTGGTGAATTAATAAGCGGCCCCGTAGCATTAGCAGAAGGATATCAAAGCGTTGTAGCTCTCGACTTATTTTTAGCTACAGTGGTTGGTTTGGTATCTGGTATTTTGATTGGAATATTAACGGAGTATTATACTTCAGACCATCAAAAACCTTCACAAGATGTTGCTGCAGCGAGTGAAACCGGTTCTGCAACAAATATTATTTCAGGACTAGCAAACGGAATGTTTTCTACTGCTCTTCCTGTGTTAGTTATTGCGCTTTCTATTTTAGGGGCATATCACTTTGCACACCTGTATGGTATTGCATTAGCTGCTTTGGGGATGCTATCAACAATTGGAATCCAGTTGGCAGTAGATGCCTATGGACCTATTGCTGATAACGCTGGTGGAATTGCTGAAATGGCTGAGCTACCAAAAGAGGTTCGCGAAAGAACTGATAAGTTAGATGCTGTTGGGAATACAACAGCTGCTATTGGTAAAGGTTTTGCAATTGGATCTGCAGCATTAACTTCCTTGGCATTATTCGCAGCATTCAGAGAAACTGTAGGAGGTTTAACTTTAGATATTAACAATCCTACTGTTATGGCTGGATTACTTATTGGATCTTCATTGCCGTTTGTATTTTCAGCATTAGCTATGCAAGCAGTTGGAGATGCCGCTTTTGAAATGATCGAAGAGGTAAGAAGACAGTTTAGAGAAATCAAAGGGCTGTTAGACGGTAAGGCAAAAGCAGATTATGCAAAGTGTGTAGACATTGCAACAACAGCAGCAATTAATAAAATGGTTTTACCTGGCGCATTAGCAGTATTCACACCAATTTTCTTTGGTTTAGTATTAGGACAGAAAGAAATGTTGGGTGGAATATTGGCTGGTGTAACTGTAACTGGAGTATTATTAGCTATTTTCATGTCCAACGCAGGTGGTTCATGGGATAATGCTAAAAAATATATTGAGTCTGGACATCATGGCGGAAAAGGAAGTACTGCTCATAAGGCTGCAGTGGTGGGCGATACAGTAGGTGATCCATTTAAGGACACAGCAGGACCATCATTAAATATTTTAATAAAACTAATATCGGTGGTATCACTTGTTATTGCACCACTTTTATAATGGAGAAGTTTATGAATTACTATGAAGTACTATATATATTAAACCCAAACTACAGTAAAGAGCAAATCTCAGGTGTTATGAGTGAGGTTTCAGAGTTTGTTGAAAAGAAAAAACATGCAATTTTAAATCATGATATTTGGGGTAAAAAGCAACTAGCTTACAATATAAAAAAGCATAAATATGGAAACTATGTATTGCTTAATACAGAATTCCAAGACGCCAATTTCGTAAACGAGTTTAAGGTTTTTTTGAATTTAAACAAGGAAGTCATGAAGTATATGATTATTAAGCTTGACGACAAGCCTTCGCTAGATGTAAACAAAGAAGAAAGCACAAAAGAAAACACCGTGCAGGAGGAAAATTAATGTTATCAAGTAGAAAAAAGTCATGTTATTTTAAAAGAAATAACATTCAGGACGTAGACTATAAAGATGTTAAGCTTTTAAATAAGTTTATCAATGACCAGGGTAAGATTACCCCAAGAAGAGTAACTGGCACTAGTAGTAAAATGCATAGAAAGCTTGTTCTAGCTATCAAAAGAGCAAGAAATATCGCATTACTTCCGTTTGCCGCAGTGGATAGGGATTAAAAATGAAAGTTATTTTAAAGGAAGATGTCCACAATCTTGGGCAGCAGGGAGATATCGTTGAAGTTAAAGCAGGTTATGCTAGAAACTATTTAATGCCTCAGAATCTAGCTATTTTGTTTACCCAAAAACAAATGAAGAGCATAGAAGAAACTAGAAAGCTAGAAAATAGAAAGCTCGAAATGCAAAAAGATAAGCTTCTGTCTACTTTAAAAGACGTGGAAGCACTCAACCTCAGCGTGAAGATGAAATCGGAAGAAGGAGATAAGCTTTTTGGATCAGTTACTAAAATTGATATAGTGAAACTTCTTCAAGAAAATAGTATTGAAATTGATAAGAAGTATATTGATTTAAGCTCACCAATTAAAACTCTCGGAGAGCACAAAATTGATATTATTTTTACAGGAGATATTTCAGGTAGCTTTTCTTTGTTAGTTGAAAAAGAAGACTAGCTTTTAATAGACTTAATTATTGTTTTTTGTGAACCACATGTTTTACAAAAAATATACATGTCTTTGTATTCAGAATCTTGTGTGCTGCAATCACCACTGTTGGTGCAGCCATAAATATAGCGATATACGTCTTCAACCTTTTTCTCTATAGAGTTTGAAGACTTTCGTAACCAATTTCTAAAAAATGCTTTGTAATCTTTTTTACGTTTTTGATTTGCTTTCAACCAGTCAAGCATCTTCAATAATTCAAATTCAACATCAAGGCTAGGAAACTTCTTTGACCATTCTTCTAGGTTATTTTGGATTTCTTCAACCTGCTCTTTTTTACTAGGTAGTTTTCTTTTGCTAACAGGATCTAACTTATCAAGTCTTTTTTCAAGACTATCTATTCGTAATAGTAAATTCTCAAATTCTTTATTTTTAATTGACATATCTAATATTTTGTTAAACGTTAATTCATTAACTATATTTACCTATAGTACATTAATTTATTAATTAATTTTAACTTTTTATTAATAATTTTAATAATGATAGATAAAACCGACATATCAATTTTACATATTCTTCAAGCAGATGGCAGGGCCTCTGCCAGCGAAATAGCCAAAGTAGTTAAGCTGTCTATACCTGCTGTTACTGAAAGAATAAAAAAATTAACCGATAAAGGTCTAATCAATAAATTTGTAGGAATTTTAAATCATAAGAATGCAGGTTTAGATTTAACAGCATTTGTATTTATTGTTAGTGAACATTCAGATCATTACAATAGTTTTATTGATGAGGCAAATAAGTGCGAAGCAGTGATGGAGTGTCATTCTATAACCGGCGGTGGTTCACACATTTTAAAAGTGCGAGTTCAAAACTCTCAGGCTCTTGAGGATTTGCTCTATCAGATTCAGAATTGGCCTGGAGTCTCAAGGACTCAATCTAATTTAGTTCTTTCTACATATAAGGAAGAAACATCAATTGACCTAAATATATTAGGTCAATCCTCAATTAATAGTTAATAAATAATGACTTTTATATATTTTTTTAAATATATTTAGGTATTAATTTCGTAAAAATTTTATTAAAGAAGAGGATATCAATGAAAGTAAAAGCTGAATATATTTGGATTGATGGTTATCAGCCTACAGCAAGCCTTAGGTCAAAAACTAAAGTCTTGAGCGGTAAAGTGTCTTCCGTATCTGAACTGCCTACATGGGGATTTGACGGATCAAGTACTTTGCAAGCAGAAGGCGGAGATAGTGACTGTAAACTGAAACCTGTTTGGATGTGTCCTGACCCACTTAGAGGCGGAGATAACATTCTAGTGATGTGTGAAGTTTGCAACCCTGATGGTACACCACACAAGTCAAATACAAGAGCAGCTCTTGTTGATTTAGCCGATAAGCACCAAAATCATAAACCATGGTTTGGAATAGAGCAAGAATATACATTAATGGATGGAAAGCAACCTGCTGGCTGGCCTGAAGAGGGTTTTCCAGAAAGACCTCAGGGGCCTTATTATTGTAGTGTTGGCTCTGAAAATGTAGCAGCAAGAGACATGGTTGAAGAACATTTAGACTTATGCTTAGATGCAGGATTTGAAATTTCTGGTATTAATGCAGAAGTAATGTTGGGTCAATGGGAATATCAGGTTGGTCCCCTACCAGCTTTAGAAGTTTGCGATCAGCTTTGGGTTGCAAGGTGGTTGCTTGAAAGAATTGGCGAAGATTATGGTTTATCAGTAGAATTGCATCCAAAACCTATCAAAGGTGATTGGAATGGGTCGGGTGCCCATATTAATTATAGCACTGAAGGTATGAGAGCAGAAGGTGGGATAGACGTAATTAATGCAGCTTGTGAAAAACTTGGCAATGAAGTTGAAAAACATATAGTAGCTTACGGAGCCTATAATGATGAAAGACTAACTGGAGACCACGAGACATGTAGTATCAACGAGTTTAAGTATGGAATTAGTGATAGAGGTGCTTCTATTCGAATTCCAATGGATGTTGCCAATGAAGGAAAAGGATATCTTGAAGATAGAAGGCCTGCATCAAACGTTGATCCATATAAAGCGTGTGCAGCATTAATAGATACAACTTGTAGTTAAGTTAGTAAATTGTAGCTTATGTTTTATAAAAAGCTACTAAAATGGTACGATCAAAAAAAAAGAAATCTTCCATGGAGACATGACAGGGACCCCTATAAGGTTTGGATTTCTGAAATCATGTTGCAACAAACTCAAGTAAAAACAGCCGTTCCTTATTTCAATAAATGGATGCAAAAATATCCTAACCTCAAAGCATTAAAAAATGCTAACTACGATGATTTGCTTAAAATGTGGGAGGGGTTGGGCTATTATAGTAGGTGTAAAAACATTTATAGTGCTGCACAAATTATCGATAAATCTTTTCCAAAAACGTACGAGGATTTGATAAAATTGCCGGGTATTGGAGATTATACTGCCAAAACCATTCTTGCAATAGCATATAAAGAGAAATATGTTGGAATTGATACCAATTTAGAAAGAATAGGCTATAGACAGCTTGGGCTTAAAACTAAAAGCAAAAGAAACCAAAAAAGAGTTGCCATGTTTTTAGAAAAAAATCAAAGCAGTAGCAGGCCTGGGGACTTCAATGAAGCTTTAATGGACCTTGGGAGTTCTTTGTGTAAGGCAAGCACTACATTTTGTAATCAATGTCCTTTAAGTACTTCATGTAAAGCCTTCGAATCGTCTTCTCCAACAAAATATCCACACCCTAAAGTATCTATAAAAATCCCAATATTCGATATAGCGGTTGCTGTAATAAAGTTTGAAAATAGAATACTCATCTCTAAAAGAGACAATACAAAATTTTTAACAGGTTTATGGGAATTTCCAGGAGGAAAAATTGAAAAAAAAGAATCAGCAGAAAAGGCTATTATTCGCGAGGTAAAAGAAGAAACTAATCTTTTTATTAAAGCACCAACTTACTTGGGATCTGTTCAGCATCAATATTCTCACTTTGGAGTTAACATTGCACTGTTTATTTCGTTTCCAAAATCTATCAGAAGTCTATCTGTTAAGCAGGATTATAAGTGGGTCTATCTTAAAGATATTGATAAATATGCTCTGCCAAAAGCAAACCATAAAATGTTAGATATTATTAAAAAGTTAGATTAATATATTGCGTTATGATAAAAACTCTCATTTCATTAATAGTATTTATTTTATTTATACCGCTTTTCTCGCTTGTAATGATAGTAGGAATACTTTGTACTTATATCATGCACCCTAGAAACCTTTATTATCCTTTAATTCCGTTGTCATCTAGAATTCTAATGTTAGTATCATTTCAACGATTTAGCGTTCAGGGGAAAGTTCCAAAAAAAGAGAATGGCCCATATATATTTATGTTTAACCACGAATCTATGTTTGATGTTTTTATGCTTGGAGGAGCAATACCTTATTACATAAATGCCATTGGATGGGAAGGTATTTTCAAGTGGCCACTTTTTGGATATTTTGCTAAAAGATATGGGGCATATCCTATCACGCATGATAATACTGATCAAGCCAGGTCTACGCTTAAGTCTGCTGAAAAAATTCTTATTACAGATGGAGATTCTATGATATTTTCCCCAGAAGGCCAAAGAACTCTTACTGGAGAAATGGGAGAATTTAAAAAAGGGGGATTTCATTTTGCTAAAGCTACAAACGTAGCAACAATTGTACCCGTTGGTTTAATTGGAGCATACAGCGCAAATGTAAGGAATAGCTGGATTGTCAATCCAGGAAAATTGATAACTGTTTTTGGAGAACCAATTATTCCAGCTGATTATAAAGATTTAAGCGTTGAAGAGTTGAGAGATCTTACAAAGTCCAGAGTGTCAAATCTTTTAGTTTAGATGTCTAATTTTAGGGTGAATTAGTCCTGCTACCCCACATAATCCTGCCATTAATCCGAATAATAAAAATATTTCATGAATACTCATAAACTCTGTCAATAAGCCAATCACTCCACTAGATACAGCAGTCATGCTTAAAATTGAAACTGAAATAATTGCAAAGATACGGCCAAGTAATTTTTCGGGTATATTTTTTTGCATAATTGATACTCTTGAAATAATTAAGAAAGGAATCCCGATGCCATGCATGAACGATAAAAAGCTTAATTGGCTTAATGTTTCTATAAAATAGTAAAAGCAAAAACTTGCGCCATCAATAAATAATCCTAAAAGAAATAGCAGACCATGGGGCAACTTATTCCCAATTTTATATACTGTTGCAGTTCCAATAAGCATCCCCAAACCTACAAATGCTTCTACAAGTGCAAAGTCAGATGCGGTTCCCCCCAAGTAGAGCTTGACTAATATTGGTATGCCAACTATTGCAGGTCCCATCACAAATAAATTGCTTAACAAGGTTAGTAGAATGATAAATGCGAATGTAGTATGTTCTTTGAGATAGTGAATGCCCTCTTTTGTTTTCGAGAAAATTTTATTAATATTAATTTCTTCTTTTTCAACAAGATCTTTTGGAGCCATCGTAGTTATAGCTGCGGCTATAAAGTAAAATAAAAGACAAAAAATAAATAAGTGTTCAACGTTGTAAACCGTTAAAAGTTGAGCAGCGATAATTGGGCCTATTAATACTGCGGTTTGCCATGAAATATTAACAATTGAATTAGCTTTAAGTAGCCCCTCTTTATCAATTTGAGTTGGCAAGTAGGCATTAAATGCAGGCACCATAGGTAGGCCAAATGCATTGTGAAAAAAGGCAATTAATACAATTACCCATATAGAAGTGATGTTGAAAAAAAATAATAGTGGTATAAGCGCTAAGATTAGCCCTTGCATTATAGTTGCAAATGATATCATTTTTGTTTTAGGAAACAAGTCAACTATTGCACCGATAAATAAGCCACACAAGATTGCAGGTAAATAAGATGTCATAGCAACAATTCCTGTGATTTTTTCAGAATTGGTTAAATCTAAAACAAGCCATATAAAGGCAACATCGTAAATCGATCTAGCAATTGAGTTCATCAACGGAACTGTTAATAAAAATATATTTAAATTTTTTCCTTTGAACATCGGAACGAAACTACGTATTATTAACATAATTATGACATACATTATAGCAGATCCGTGCGTTGGAACATGTGATACAGCATGTGTAGAAGTTTGCCCAGTAGATTGCATTCATGGACCAGACGATCCTGAAGGATCTGGAGAAGAAGCAAAAGCAAGTGGCTATGATGCTACCAATAAGCAATTGTATATAAACCCAGAAGAATGTATTGATTGTGGCGCATGTGAACCTGAGTGTCCTGTTGATGCCATTTATGATGAAGACGAAGTTCCTGATGAATACGAAACTTCTATCGACAAAAATTATAGCTTTTTTGGTCAAGAAAGATAAGTTTATAATTCCCTAACATTTTACGCTTTGATTTTCTATTTTTACACTCATAAAACTATATTTATAAATGAATAAAAATCAAATACTAGAAAAGCTCAAGACAATCAACTATCCTGGCTTCAATAGAGATATTGTTTCATTTGGAATGGTTAAGGATGTGATAATTGATAATAGTATAATTACAATAATGCTTTCAATTTCATCTCAAAATGAAGAAAAGAAAAACCAGCTAGTAAAACAAGTCTTAGAATCAGTTCAATCAGAAGAGTTTGAAATTAAAATAAAAGTTTTAGATCAACCCACAAGAAAAACAGTAGACACAAGCAATAAAGATGCAAACGTTGCAGGCAAAATAAAAAATATTATCGCAGTTGCAAGCGGTAAAGGAGGGGTTGGTAAATCAACTATTGCTTTAAACATTGCTTCAGCTTTAGCTAGTCTAGGCTATAAAACCGGATTGCTAGACTTGGATATATATGGGCCTTCTTTGCCAATTACTATGGGAGTAAATGAAAATCCAAAAGTTGTTGATGGGCAAAAAATTGTACCAATTGAAAAAAATAATTTAAAGTTAATGAGTTTTGGGTTCATTAGTGGCAATCAAGCACCTGTTGTTTGGAGAGGCCCATTAGTTGCTAAAATGACAGAACAGTTTTTTAAGGATGTTACATGGGGAGAGTTAGATTATTTGATATTAGATCTCCCGCCAGGCACCGGCGATGTTCAGCTTACTTTGTCACAAAAAATTCCATTAGATGGAGCTATAATTGTAACTACACCAAATGATATTGCATTAACTGATGTTCGAAAAGGTGCAGATATGTTTAAAAAAGTAAAAACCAAATTACTTGGAGTTGTTGAAAATATGTCCTTCATGAAAATCGAAGGCAAAATACCTGGGATAAACAATAAGGAAATATCAATCAATGGAAAATCAGTCAATGTAGAAAATGAATCTTTTTCATTTAACTTTCATTTATTTAAAAAAGGTGGCGGGCTTGAAGAGAGCACAAGGTTAAATATTCCATTACTAGCAGAAATACCTTATTCTGAAGATTTAATGCTTTCAATTGACCATGGAGAGCCGTTGGTCCAATCTAATGCAGGTCATCCAGTCTCAGAAATATTCATTAATATTGCCAAAAGCCTGGTTAAACAGTATGAATGATTGTTCTATAAACCATTTAGGAATTATTATGGATGGTAATGGAAGATGGGCTATTAATCAAGATCAACCCAGAGCTCTTGGTCACAAAGCAGGAGCCCAAACAGCTAAAAAAATAATTAATGAATGTGTTAAAAAAAAAATCCCCTTCTTGACATTATATACTTTTTCAAATGAAAATTGGCTAAGACCAAAAAAAGAAGTCGATACTCTAATGAAATTATTATCATTAATGTTAGATAAAGAATTAGATACCATGATGAGGAACAATATTAGATTTAATATCGTTGGAAGATTAGAGGATTTACCAAAAAAAACTAAGGAATTTGTGGAGCAAACAATAAATAAGACAAAGAATAATTCGGGCTTGTTTTTAACTTTAGCTTTAAGCTATGGAGGACGCCAAGAAATAATAGATGCAATGAACTCAATTTTAGAGAAAAATATTGAAATAATTGATGAAGATATTCTAAAAAATCACTTATATTGCCCTGAATTGCCTGACATAGACTTAGTTATAAGAACTGGTGGAGAAACCAGGTTGAGCAATTTTTTACTTTGGCAATCAGCGTATGCAGAGATTTACACCTCTAATAAGTATTGGCCTGAATTTGATATAAATGAGCTTGAAAAAGCTATAAAAGATTTTGAAAATAGACATAGAAAGTTTGGAAAAGTTTAAAAAATGAAATCATTGAAATTAATAGTATTTATAGCCTTTATCTTTGTGGGTTTATTTGCACAAGACGTGACTTTATATAGAGTTAATATTGAAGGCAATACTACAACGTCAGACAAAATGATTAAATATTCAGCAGGCCTAAGAGATGGTACTAAAATTCAAAGAGCTGATATTTCTACTGCAATAACTAGACTATGGGATTTAGGGCTTTTCAATGATATAACTATAGTGTTGAATAATGAGTCTCAGTATGGTGTGGAGATAACAATTAATGTAGTGGAAAATCCAGTTTTAAATAATATTATTTTTGACGGAATATCAATTAGAGAAGGTAGAATAAAAGACGTAATCTCAATTAGGCAAGGGCAAAGAATTAAAATCAATTCATTAGATGAAGCATCAAGGTCTATAATAGATTTATATAAGGAGGATGGATATTATGATATCTCAGTCATACCGTCAATAGTGGCACCTAAGGACACAGTTGTAAGAACTGAGCATGCAAAAGATATACTATTTTTAATCAAAGAAAATAAAAAATATAGATTATCATCAATTGATTTTGTTGGAAATAATCAATTTTCACAAAGAAAATTAAGAAAAGAATTAAATAACACTAAAGAGAGAAAATGGTGGACATTTTGGGTAAAGAATTTTGATAAGAACAGGTTAAAAGAAGACATAGAAAGCCTAACTAATTTTTATAATAATCAGGGTTTTAGAGATTTTAGAGTGCTAAGTGAAACCATAGAAGTAGATAAAAATAATTCCACCCTTTCATTGATTTTAAAAATTGATGAAGGACCAAAATATAAGTATTCAAAGTTCCGATTTGAAGATAATAGGGTCGCAAGTACGGAAAATCTTCAAAGACTATTAAACTTGAAAGAGGGAGAAATATTTTCGAAAGAACAATTTGATAAATCTGTTTATGAAAATATGATGAGTATTTATCAAAATAAGGGATATATTTTTAGTAATGTGACCCCAATAATCACTCCAGTTGGAGAAAATTCTTTGGATGTATTATTTAAATTTAATGAGGGTAATAAGGTTTATATTGACCAAATTTTTGTTTCTGGAAATGAGAAAACAAGAGAAAATGTTATTAGAAGAGAGCTTAAAATATATCCTGGGGATGTTTTTAACAGGTCTAAACTCATGAGAAGTCAAAGAGATATTTGGATTTTGAATTATTTTGATAATGTTATTCCTGATGTAAATCCTGTTTCGGATGATAAAGTAAACCTTGATTTTTTTGTAGAAGAAAAGCAATCTACTCAAAGAATTAATGCAAATTTAGGCTTCACTGGAGAGTATGGTATGACAGGAGGTGCTGGAGTAGAGTTTGATAATTTTAGAGGTAGAGGCCAAAAATTAAATGTAGGATTAAGTACAGGAACCAACTTTTCTTTATATTCAGGTCAAGAGCCATCCAAATATAAATCTTTAAATATTAGCTTTCAAGATCCCATGATTAACGACAGTCCATTCTTAGTTGGTGCATCAGTATTTTATTCGTATAGAGGTTCTTCTACAAACTATTACTTTCCTCTAGACTTTACTGTTGGAGGAGCTGTTGCAAGTTTTGGAAGAAGACTAGAATGGCCAGATGATTTTTTTAGAGTTATGTGGTCGGTAAAGTTTATGCAGAAAGAATATGAAGGTACTCAGGCAGATATCGATCAATATATTGGTGGCCTGCAAAAAACTAGAGGAATTAGCATAAGCCAAACATTTTCAAGGGATAGTAGAAATAGAGCAGAATTCCCTACAAAAGGTTCTACTTTTATGATTAATAGTACCTATTCTGGTGGAATCCTTGGAGGAAATGAAAATTTTCAAAAACATATGATAAACCTTGAATGGTTCACCCCAACATTCTCAAAATTTATTTTATACAGTTCAGCCAAAATGGGAGTTATTAAAAATATTAGTGTCGATAATGATACACCAAGCTTTGTACCATTCGATGAGCGATTTATTATGGGAGGAAATGGAATACCCTATGGAAACGCTTTTAGGGGATATCCAGATAATTCTTTAGGACCTCAATCTAATGGAGGGCAAGCTGTAGGTGGAAATTCAATGGGAAGAATAGTTACAGAATTAAGATATCCAATATCTGAGAACCCTGTAATTTATATCATGGCTTTTGGGGAGCTTGGAAATGTCTGGAATACATCCAGATTGACAGAACCATTTTACATTGATAGATTCAATTCAATTTCCATGAAAAAATCAGCTGGAATTGGAGTTAGGTTTTTTATGCCAGGTCTTGGTAAATTAGGTTTTGACATGGGTTATGGTTTTGATGATATTAATGGCGATGGAAATCCCCATGGTTGGGAATATACCATCACATTTGGACAAACTTTTTAAAAAGGAGAGTTAATATGATTAATAAAAAAATATTATTTAGTGTGTTGATGATTAACATGATTTTTGCTCAGCAAAAATTGGGTGTAGTTTTTTCTGAGACAATTAGGTTAAATTTTGAAGAATTCAAGCAGGTTGAGCAACAACTTCAACTTGATCTAGAGGTAATTCAAAAAGAATACCAAGCAATGGCTACTCAGCTTGATAGCATGGTTAAAGAATACGAACAACAAAACTTAATGCTTTCAGAAGATTTAAAAAAAGCGAAAGAACAAGATATTGTGGATATGAATCAATCAATGCAAAGTTTTCAACTATCTAAGGTTGGACCTAATGGTGAGCTAACCCAAAAGCAAGCCCAATTAGAGTTCCAGCTTGTTGAAAAATTTAAGGCAGCTGTTAATTCAGTAGCCATTTCAAAAGGTTTTGATTTAATCATTGATGGTTCACAAGCATCTTTGTATACAAAACCAACAATTGATTTAACAGACGACGTACTTTACGAGCTTAGAAAGACTAATCAAGCATCAGAATAAATAAGGTACCACTTTGATTACTCTTAAAGAGGTTGCTGATAAAATTGATGGTAAATTAATTGGCGATAAATCAATACCTATATCTTCAGTTGATGATATAGTGTTGGCGTCTAAAGAATCTATTTCATTTGCTTTTCTTCCAAAATACAAAAAGGCAATTGCTGAATCAAAAGCCTCAGCCTTTATTGTTACATCAGAAGTAGACTTAGGCAATAAAGCAGGAATTGTTGTAGATAACCCCTATTTGTCTATGATTAAAGTTCTAGACATTTTTGATCAAAGACCCGTGCCTAGCTATGAGGTTTCAGAAAATTCTATCGTTCATGATTCTTTAAACAAAAAAGAAAGTTTGCATTTAGGACCTTTTTCAGTGATTGGCGAGAATGTGAAAATAGGCAACAATGTATTCATTGGTAGCGGTGTTAAAATCGGTGCTGGCTCAGTTATTGGGGACAACTCTATTCTTTATGATAACGTTATTCTATATGATAATATTACTATTGGAGCAAATAGCATTATTCATTCTGGTACTGTAATTGGTAGTGATGGATTTGGTTACCATACAAATGACAATTGTCATCATAAAATTCCCCACATAAAAAATGTCATAATTGGGGAAAATGTTGAGATTGGCGCTTCATGCACAATAGATAGAGGTTCAGTTCAAGACACCTCTATTGGAAATTATTGTAAGCTCGATAACCAAGTGCACTTAGCCCACAATGTTAAAATGGGAGAAGGATGTTTAGTAGCTGGTGGTGTATTTATAGGCGGAAGCGCAACAATAGAAGATTATGTCACAATTGCAGGTAAAAGCGATGTTGGTCCACATGTAACTATTGGATCAAAGGCTGTTCTTGCAGCAAGATCTTGTGTTCTCAAGTCTTTACCTGGTTCAGCAATATATGCAGGCAACCCTGCTAGACCAATTAAAGAAAAACAAAAAAGAGACGCTTTGTTTACTAGATTTGAAATATTAGAGAGAAAGTTAAAAAATAGTGTCATCTAAGCAGAGAACAATTAAGCATTCAGTTTCTTGTACAGGCGTTGGGCTCCACACTGGAGTACAGAGTACTATTACATTTCATCCAGCCGATGAAAATACTGGAATTAGGTTCATCAGAAATGATATGAAAGATCAAGTGGTTACTCCCTATATTGATAATGTAGTTGATCTTACTAGAGGAACAACAATAGAAGAAAATGGAGTTAGAGTACATACAACAGAGCATGTAATGTCTGCCTGTGCTGGAATGAGAATTAATAATTTAATTATTGAGCTGAATAGCAAGGAACCACCAGTTATGGATGGCAGCTCTAAAGATTTTGTTTCAGCACTAAAAGAAGGTGTAATAGTTGAACAAAAAGCTAAGGTAGATTTTTTAGAAATTACCAAGCCAGTTGTCTATAACGATGAAGAAAAAGATGTTGAGGTGTTAGCAGTTCCTTTTGATGGATTTAAGACTACCTTTACTATTCAGTATGATTTAGATGACTTAGATGTGCAATATAGCTCAATCCAAAATGCTTATACTAATTATGAAACACAGATAGCACCTGCAAGAACTTTTTGTTTGCTAAGCGAAGTGACCGAGTTAACTAAACAAGGACTCATCAAAGGTGGAAATTTGGGGAACGCGGTAATTATTGTAGATAAGGATATGGACGGAGCTGAAGTAAAGTTTTTTAAAGATAAATTTGGTATTAAATTTTATAAAGGCACAAGAGGTCTTTACAAGTCACAGCAACTACGCTTTAAAAATGAACCAGTAAGACATAAAACCTTAGATCTTATTGGAGACTTAGCATTGCTTGGTAAGCCTATCAAAGGGCATGTAACAGCAATCAAAAGTGGCCATAAAGGAAACGTAGAATTTGCTAAATTGTTAAGAGATGAATTTAAAGACCAATTTTAATATGAAAGATATAAACTATATATTAGAAATGATTCCTCACAGGTACCCATTCCTTATGATTGATAAGGTGATAGATAAAAAAGCAAAATCAAATATTCAGACAATTAAAAATGTAACAATCAATGAGCCTTATTTTGTTGGTCATTTTCCAGAAAAACCTATCATGCCAGGAGTTTTAATTATGGAGTCTATGGCTCAATCAGCATGCCTTATTATTTTAGACTATATTGACAATCCTAAGAATCATTTAGTTTACTTGTCAAAGGTTAATAATTTTAGAATTTTAAAAAATGTCATACCTGGCGACCAAATTGTAATTAACGCAGAAACAATCAAAGAAAAAATGAACTCATTTAAGTTTAATGCTACATGTCATGTGGGCGGTGAGCTAGTAGCAAAAGCAGAGTTTATAGCATCGCTAGTTAATAAATAGGAGCAAGTGATCAATAATAAAATACATAAAACTAATGTTATTTCTAGTACAGCTAAAATTGGTAATAATGTTTCAATTGGAGCTTTTAATGTTATAGAAGATAATGTAATTATTGGCGACAATGTAAAAATTGGGAATTTTAATACAATTTCTGAATTTACAGAAATAGGAAACGACTGTCACATTGTCAACAATAGTAGTATAGGAGCAATCCCGCAAGATAAGAAGTTTGAAGGAGAAAAAACAAAGCTAGTTATAGGAGATAGAACTACTATAAGAGAATTTGTTACCCTAAATAGAGGCACTAAAGAGACGGGAGAAACAAAAATTGGAGAAGATGTTTTACTTATGACGGGTGTTCATGTTGCGCATGATTGCATCATAGGGGATAACGCTATTCTTGTTAATTTAGTTGCTTTGGGCGGCCATGTTGAAGTTGGTGATTGGGCTATTTTAGGTGGAGCAAGCAACGCCCACCAATTTTGTAAAATTGGTAAGCATGCAATGGTTGCTGCAAACTCTAAGTTAGTTCAAGATGTTCCTCCTTTTATTCTAGCAGGAAAACATCCAGTAAAGTATTCTGGTATTAACTCTCTTGGATTAACTAGAAGAGGTTTTGAGGAAGATGAAAAATCTACCATTAAGAAAGCTTATAGATATCTTTTTAGATCAGACTTAAATCAATCAGATGCATTAAACAGGATTAAAGAAGAATTCAAGGGCAACTCTAATATTGAAGATATTATAAGGTTTTATGAGTTGAGCAAAAGAGGAATTATTTAGACTCTTAAAATGAAAAAAAATATTTTTGTATTTGGATCTACTGGATCTATTGGAATCCAAACTCTTGATGTTTTATCAAAAAGCAAAACCTATAATGTAATTGGGTTAAGCTGTAACTCTAATAGCGATCTTTTGTTTGAGCAAATAAAATTATTTAAACCCGCTTTGGTTGCTATTAATAATATTGATTTATCGCATGGTTTAATTAAATATTGCGAGAAAAAAAATATTAAGCTTATATATGGCGACAACGCTTCAAGTAATATTCCTTTAGAAGATATAGATATTGCAGTAAATGCAATTGTTGGTACTGCTGGTTTACAGCCAACTATCCAGTTGATTGAAAATGGAGTAGATGTTGCATTAAGCAATAAAGAATCTCTTGTTTTAGGGGGTCATATTATCATGCCACTAGCAAGAAAAAATAATGTTACCATATTTCCTGTTGATAGTGAACATTCAGCAATCTATCAATGTTTACATGGTGAAGATGCATCTGAATTAAAAAAAATAATTTTAACAGGCAGCGGAGGGCCTTTCTTAAAAAGAGAGCTAAGTACTTTTGAATCTATAGTTCCTCAAGAAGCGTTAAATCACCCTAATTGGGATATGGGTAAGAAAATATCTATAGACTCTGCTACTATGATGAACAAAGCACTAGAGCTAGTTGAAGCATTATGGTTGTTCAATGTGAACCTTGACCAAATTGAGATAGTTATACATCCGCAATCTATAGTTCATTCAATGGTAGAATTTGTTGATGGTTCTTATAAGGCACATTTAGGAGTTCCGGATATGAGAGTTCCAATTCAATATGCTTTAACATGTCCATCAAGGAGAAATGCCAGTGTTAAAAGTTTAGATTTTACAAAAATGGATTTACAATTCAGTAAACCAGATATAAATAGATATCCAGTATTAGGGTTAGTAAATGAATTAATCAACGCTGGTGGAAATAGAGTTCCAATAATGAGCATTGCTAACGATTATATTGTACAACAATTTTTAGATGAAAAAATAGCATTCAATGAAATGTTTCCCCTCATTAAAAAAACAATTCAAAATTTTTCAAGTGATGATTTACCAATGCTTGAAGATTTAATTAAATTAGATAGAAATATTAAGCTATATTTGGAGCCTAAATAGAGATGATTTATATATTAGCATTCATAGTATTAATTGGAGTCATAGTATTTGTTCATGAGCTTGGACATTATTTGGCAGCTAGAAGCGTTGGCGTTGGTGTTGAACGGTTCTCAATTGGTATGCCACCAAATTTTGTCGATTTTACTAAAACTAAAAAAGGTTTAATTATTGATATATACTTCTTTGTCTTAAAAAATGGAAAAGTAAAATGGCAAAAAATTTATTCAACTACGCTCTCATCATTTAATACTCCTTCAGAAACTATTTTTACTATCGGGCTTTTACCTTTAGGCGGTTATGTTAAAATGAAAGGTATTTTAGACGAAAGTATGGATAGTGAATTTAAGGGAGAGAAAGATGAGCTTGAATCAAAGAACGCTCTCCAAAAAATATGGGTTATGAGCGCAGGTGTAATCATGAATCTTATACTTACTTTTTTTGTTTTCACTCTCATTGGAAACCTGCAAGGAGACACAAAGATTGAAAATCCAAATACAACAATCGACTATATTGTACCTGATCAACCAGCCTATAACGCTGGCTTGCAAGTAGGTGATTCTTTTATTGCAATCGAAGGAGCAAATGTAGATAGCTGGTATGAAGCAGTGGGGCAAATTGAAAAATATCCTAATGAAACAATTACCATATCATTTAATAGACAGGGCGAGACGTTGAATAAGCAAGTTACTTTAGGCGCAAGACCTGACTTGACTTCAGGTAGAGTAGATAGAGAAGTGGGTGCGCTTGGAATCTCTAAAAACCAGGTCCCGGTAGAGTTAAGTTTTACAGAATCTTTGGTTTACGGACTTAAGGAAACCAAGTGGGCAATGACATTAATGACCTCTTCTTTAAAAATGATTTTTCAAGGTAATGTTTCAAGAGATGAGGTTGGTAGCGTTATCATGATAGGAGATATGGCGGGACAAGCCGCACAAGCTGGCTTAGTTCCATTTTTATTTTTAATGGCATTAATCAGTGTCAATCTAGCTTATATAAATATTTTACCAATACCTGGGTTAGACGGTGGACACATTGCATTAATCTTAGTGGAGTCACTTTTAGGAAGAAAGCTATCTGTTAAAACTAGAATTAGAATTCAATCAGTCGGAATGTTTATTTTACTTTCGTTAATGGTTTTTTTACTTTTAAATGATATTATTCGCGTACTTTTTTAAGCCTAAGACTTATAACTCCTTGCCCTAACTTTATTAATATTTCAACTGGCACTAAATTGTCACTAATTGAAGCATAAGAAACCTCCATATCCCCTTTATTTTTAAGAATTGAATCATCATTTTTGCTTGGTGTTAATGTATAAGCTAAAAATGTACCATACGGTGTTCTAATTTTACGAAATCCTTCATTTGTTAGTTCTATTTCTCTTACTTTGCCAGCATCAACAATATTAAATTTTTTTGAAGTTTCTATCGGTATTTCAAATTCAGGAAGAATAAGTAAAAGTGAGTAGGGGTCAAATGTATTTTCGTTAATAATATATTTTTTACCATTTGTAATTGCCAACTCTCCTTGAATGGAAGTGATAGATTTTTTCTTTTTGCGTACTTCTCGCACACTCTTCTCTTGTCTAACAACATTTAAATTTTCTTTGTCAATCCAAACATCAATTTTATTTCGAATTTTATATATTCTGTCTCCCAGTTTTGATGTTTTAACACTAAAGTTTAAATGGTAGACATCTCTACCTTCAATGTTATCAGACTCTTCAACAGATAACGAAGCCTCGCCTATTTTGATATTTAGAAGATCTATATAAGCACTATATTCATACTCTACCTTTTTGCTAAATCGACTATCGTCAGACATACTCCAAGAAAAAGAAATAAGTAGAATTATTAAATAAGCTCTCATTTATCTTATCTGCTTTATCTCGTCGTTATTAATTATAAATATTTTTGATGCACTATTATTTAACACTCCATCATCTATTAGCAGGTCAATTTGGTTGCCAAATATCTCTTCTATATTTTCTGGAGATGTAAGCGGACTATTACCTGTTTTATTTATGCTTGTAGTGGTTATAGGCTTATTATAATTATCTAGGACGTCTTTTAAAAACTTATGGTTTGGTATTCTAAATCCTATTTTGCCATCCTTTGTAATTTTTTTGTTGAATGATTCAGGGTAATAATCAGCTATGCATGTACTACCATCTTTAATCAATTCAATTATTTTTTTTTCGATAGTACTATTAATCATAATTCGATTTTTAATGATATTATAGCTAGAGATTGCAATGCTCATTGGCTGTATACGATTTTTTAATTCATTTATTTTATCAATACCGCAATCATTGTCAATTGCCGTACCTAATCCGTAAATAGTATCTGTAGGATATGCAATAATCTTATTTTCATTTAAGGCATCTATAAATTTTTTCATTGCACCCGGTTGATTTATTTTGATTCTCTCCATTAGTATGTTCTCACAGACTTCCATCGTTTATGAAACCAAAAATATTGTTCGGGCTTTTTTCTGATAGTCTCTTCAATTTTGCTGGTATATTGCTGTACAATAGCATGAATACTATCATTGGTATCGATTTCACTAAATGATGCTTCATAAGAACCATTATTTTTTATTATATCAGCATATATTAAAGGAATTTTTTTTCTTTTACCTAAGATAGCAGCACCCGAATGAGTTGAAGAATCAATATTAAAAAATTTAACTTTTACTCCTTTTTTCTTAGCATCCTGATCACTAAGTAAAATCAAAACATTATTATCATTTAGAGCTTTTGATAGCAACTTAGGGTTTCCTCCCTTGTATAGTTGATTTTCCATAAATTTCTCTCTAATTCGTTTAAAAAAGAGATCGGCACCACCACTGTTTTGCTTGTAAGCTACCCCAGTCAATTTAATCCTCAGTCCGCTAAGCGCACAAAATAATTTATCAAATGATCCATAGTGCGAACTAACTAATATTGCACCCTTTCCAGTCAAGTTTTTTATGAGGATATCCTCATTTTTAAATTTAACCTTCGTTAAATCGTAGAATTTTGGATAAGCAATAAAGTCTAAAAATTCTTTAGTATAAAATTTGTATGTTTTCTTCATCACCTCATTGTGCCAGGCCTCATCTTTTTCTGGATAGGCCCACTGCAAATTTTTTAAAATTACTTTTTTCCTCATTTTTAGTACATGGAATAGTAGACTATAAATAATTTTATAGGTAATTTTATAAGCAAATGTTGGAGCATTTCTCAAGTACAAAGAAAAAGCTTTTAAAAAAAAATACATCACCTAAATGTAAATCTTTGAATTAGCAATGAAAACAAAATTTAAGAACATAATTATTGGCACTATTTTTTTCTTCTCAGCATTTATTGCTGCAGAGGAATCAAGTAAAAAAGTATATGTCATACCGATTCAAGACGTAATTGATCTTGGTATACCAGGGTTGGTAAACAGAGGAATTGATTTGGCAGAATCTAATAATGCTGATTTAATTTTATTTGATATTGATACATTTGGTGGGAGGGTTGATGCAGCAACACAAATTAAAGACGCAATCGCATCTACTGAAATTGAAACTATTGCCTTTATCAACAGAAGAGCTATTTCAGCCGGATCACTGATATCTTTATCTTGCGATCAAATATTTATGACAGAGGGGGCTACCATTGGGGCAACCAGCGTTGTAGATATGTCCGGCTCTAAGCAGTCAGAGAAATCACAAAGCTACATGCGTGAAGAAATGGCTGCTACTGCAGAAAAATCAGGTAAAAACCCTGAAATTGCTCGAGGAATGGTTGATGAAGAACTAAGCTTTGAATTTCTTATAGTTGAAGGAGATACTTTAACGGTCACGGATATTGAAGGAAGAAAAGAGGGAAAATTAATAACGCTTACTACCGAATTAGCTTTAAAGTACGGTATCGCAGATGGGAAGAGTGAAAGCGTTGAAGAGCTTCTGAAAAGCTTAAATATTGAAGACTACCAAATCACAGTTGTCGATGAAAATTGGTCAGAGAATGTGGTCCGTATATTGACAAACCCAACTGTATCATCTTTACTTACTACGTTTGGAACTATAGGTGTAATATCCGAATTATATAGTGCAGGCTGGGGCATAGGAGGAACAATTGGTATTATATGCTTAACTCTCGCACTGGGCGCAGGATATTTGACTCAATTAGCCTCAGCAACTGATTTGTTAATTGTATTTTTTGGTTTAGCAATGCTATTTGTTGAGTTTGTTGCTATTCCTGGATTTGGATTATTTGGAATTACGGGAATTGTGGTTTTATTTTATGGGTTATATTTATTGTTAATTCCCGATATTCCAGTTGGACCAGAAGTATATTCTGAGGCTATGGATGGTTTTTCATGGGCTATAGTTGTTGGAATTTTTGGAATAATATTTTTATTAAGAATCATTGGAAAATCTGCCTTTTTTCAAAAGCTTATAAATACTGATTCAAATAAAACCACATTAAAAAAGAATTATAAAAATAGAAGTAAAGTTGAGTAGTTATAATTATTAATCAACAATAGACTTAAATTTATATATATAACATAAAGGAGGCGTAATGGGACTATATGTTGCCATACCATTAATATTATTTATTTTACTACTACTATGGATTGTACCTGTGGGACTATGGCTACAAGCTATTTTTAGTATTGGAGGAGGACATGTTACAATTTTTAATCTCGTTGGTATGAGGTTCAGAAGAGTTCCTCCGGGAGTTATTGTTGGCGGGTTGATCGCTGCAAAAAAGGCGGGATTAGATCAAGTCAGCGGTGATGATTTAGAAGTTCATTACATGGCCGGCGGTAATGTAGATAAAGTTGTTGATGCACTAATTGCTGCATCAAAAGCAGGAATTGAATTAACATTCTCTATTGCTACTGCTATTGACTTGGCTGGAAGAGATGTTCTATCAGCTGTGCAAACTAGTGTATATCCTAAAGTTATTGATGCACCCGTAGATGGAAAATTATCTGCTGTTGCAAAGGATGGTATTGAAGTAAGAGCCAGAGCAAGAGTAACAGTAAGAACTGATATTCCAAACTTAGTTGGTGGAGCTACTGAAGATACTATCATCGCAAGAGTGGGTGAGGGTATTGTAAGCGCTATTGGTTCAAGAGAAACTTACGAGGCAGTGCTTGAGAACCCTGATTCGATTTCAAGAACAGTATTAGAAAAAGGACTAAATAGCGGCACGGCTTTTGAAATTTTGTCAATCGATATTGCTGATATAGATGTTGGTAAAAATATCGGTGCCCAACTTCAAGCAGATCAGGCTGAAGCAGATCTGCGAGTTGCACAAGCAAAGGCCGAAACTAGAAGAGCGATGGCAGTTGCCCTTGAGCAAGAAATGAAAGCAAAAGTTGTAGAAGCTGAATCCGAAGTTCCTCTTGCAATGGCAGAAGCCTTTAAAAAAGGCAACTTAGGAGTGTTAGATTATTACAAGTTGGACAATATAGCATCCGACACTAGCATGAGACAGTCTATTGCAGGAGTGTCAGATGATAAAAAGGATGACTCTGAGGGCTAATCGTTGGAAGAGTTAATATATTGGGGGGCGATATTTCTTTTCTATATTTTTTCTGCATATAGAAGTAGGCAGAAGAAACAAAATAGTGAAGAAGTATTTGCTCCTAAGCCATTGTCTAACCAAGAAAATAAATCAAAAAACTCAGATTTCAACATATTTGAGTTTCTTGATGAGGCAATGGAAAAATCTACTATTGATCTGGAAGAATTGCCTAAAACAGCCAACAGTGAAATTGATACAGTAGATACTTTAAGAGCTAAAAGCACCGCGAAGCAAGATAGTTATAGTGTAAACGATATCAAGGTAGAGAAAAAATATGATTTCAATGAAAAACATTTATCTCATCTTGAGACAAAAATCAATCTAGTTCAGAAAAAAAATACATCAACATCAAAAAAACTTTTAACCATTCAGAAAAAACTGCAGAATGATCCTACAAAGCTAGGCATAGTAATGCAGGCAATTTTCGATCCACCGAAGTCACAAGGAATTTAAAATGAAGTTACTGATTATGGGTCCTCCAGGAGCAGGTAAGGGTACACAAGCAAAAATTTTATCTAGCAAATTTAATTTGATTCACTTGTCTACGGGCGATATCCTACGCTCTGAAATTTCTAAAGGTTCTTCAACGGGAATAGAAGCTCAATCTTATATGAATGCAGGAAATTTGGTTCCGGATAAAGTTCTCTTAGCAATGATGGAAACAACTTTAGAAAATTTTAAGGAAAATGGTTTGATTTTAGATGGTTTCCCTAGAACTATTCCTCAAGCAGAAGGTTTGTCTGCCATTTTTGAATCATTAAACCAGAAAATTGATTATGTAATAAATATATATGTAAATGAAGATGTGTTAATAAACCGTCTAGTAGAAAGAGCTGAAAAATCTGGTAGAGCAGATGATACTAAAGAAGTAATTGTTAACCGTCAAAAAGTATATCAAGAATTGACTGCTCCGTTGATAAAATTTTATAATAATGAAATTATTAATATTGATGGTGATGGATCTATTAAAAAGGTTACTTCAAGAATTTTTAACATAATTAAATAAATGATTGTCTTGGGTGTTACTGGCGGTCTTGCATCAGGAAAAAGTAGTATATCAAAATATCTTCAAAACAAATACAAAGCATATATTTTTGATGCAGATGTAGAGGCAAAAAAAATACTTCATACGAAAGAAGTTGAAAAGCAAATATTAGAAGCATTTCCTCAATTAAAATCGTTGGAAACAGATTTATTATCCCAGGCTGCATTTGAAAATAAGCAATCTCAACTAAAGTTAAATAGTATCATACACCCATTAGTAGAGAGAGAAATTGAACAAAGAATTGTCAACGAAGATGGCAAACATCCATTTTTCATTATTGATGCAGCGATGATAATAGAATCTGGTTCAGTAAACTATTTTAGATATAAGGGGATGATTTTATTGGTTGTTATTGCAGACAAAGCTATAAGAAAAGAAAGAGCTCTCATGCGCGGTAATTTATTAGAAGATTCAATATTAGGAAGAATGAATTTGCAACTTCCAGATTCCACAAAAGTAAAACATGCAGATTTTATAGTTGAAAATAATTCAACAGAATCAGAATTATTTCAAAAGATTGATGTAATAATCACTAAAATTACAAATGAATAAGATATTCTACATATTGATCTCGCTGGCTATTGTAAGCTGTTCTTCTGATATTGGTTCTGAGGGTATTCTGACAGACAATGGCAATGGGAATACCGGTGGAGGTGGAGAGACTATAGAAGACCTTTCTGTTGAGCTCATAACAACTTATGATTCTCAAACTGCTTCTTTTTCAGCACCGTTTGGAAATTTTGTAAGAAATTTCATTGTTCATGTGCCTCCTAATTTTGATTCAGAAACCCAGTCTCTTCCCTTAGTGTTTGTGTTACACGGATATACCAGTCAAGCTCCAATTATTAGACAATACTCCGGTTTTGATCAAATTGCTGATGAAGAAAACTTCATTGCTGTTTATGTGCAAGGAACTACAGATATCTATGGAAATACAGGTTGGAATGCTGGAATATTTGGAGCATTTACCACAGTTGATGATGTTGGACTGTTTAGATCTCTAATCAATTACTTCAAATCAAATTACAATATCAACTCAGCAAAAATCTTTTCTACGGGGATGTCCATGGGTGGGTTTATGAGTTATCGTTTAGCCTGCGAACTAGATGATGTAAATAGCGTTGGATCAGTAACAGGCTCAATGGGAGGTTATACTGCATGTGAACCCAAAACAAAAAAAAGTATTATTCATTTTCACGGTGAAGACGATACAGTCGTTCCATATGATGGAGGAGATTGGCTATACTCTGCAAATGAAGCACACGAATTTTGGAAAAATTACAATGAGTGTAGCAATCAAGCTTCTATAAATCTTCCAGATTTTAATGGAGACGGACAATATACTAAAAAGCTAACTTCTTATAACTGCGGAGAAGAAAAAACAGTTGAGCTCTATTCTTTAGAAGGAGAAGGACATACATGGTTTAGCCAAAATTGGGGACACGACATTTCAAGCTCAGAATTAATTTGGCAATTCTTTAAAAATCAACAGTGATGTATATCAAGGACTCTCATTTAAAACATTTGTCAAAAATTGACAAAGTTCAAAAAAGATTAATAGAGAAATATGACCAACCACAACTTTCAAAGTCTGAAGATTATATATTAGACTTATGTAAATATATTATTTTTCAACAAATATCTACAAAAGCAGGAAATAGTATATATCAAAGATTTATAGATTTCTATAATCTCAATAAAAATAATATAATTTTATGGAAAGAGGAGGATTGTAAGAAGATTGGACTCTCAAAACAGAAAAAAAACTATATTGAAAATATTTTTAAAGAAAAAAATTCTATAAATGATTTATATGATTGTACAGATCAGTCTATTATTAGAAGTAAGCTTATTAAAATCAAAGGCGTTGGAAACTGGACAATAGATATGTTTATGATTTTCACAAAAGGAGATTTAAATATATTTCCAGAGGGAGATTTAGCATTGATTAATGCTATTAAAAAAGAATACAAAGTTAAGACACTTGACGAAATAAGAAAAATTGCTGAAAAATGGGCGCCATATAAAACCATATCCACATTATATTTATGGGAATCTCTCGAAGATGACTTTCCTAGCTAAAATAGCTCGTTTGTAAGGCAATGTACAGATCCGCCGCTTAAATTAAATTGAGAAGCGGGTGTGGTATCTAAGACGATATTATTTACTGATGTAAAGTCTATTATTTGTTTGTCTTTAAGAGCTGCGCTTCCAATCATTAGGCCGGGAAGCGATAAGCTATTCATCGATGTTCTAAATTGAATTGATTCAAGTTGGTTGTGGTGCTCAACCTTAATGATATCCCAATTATTTTGATGGCATATATTAGAAAAGTTTAAGAATTGTTCATTATTAAATACTTCAGCTGCACAAATAATTCCAATACAATCATAGTTATTATTAAAAATTGGAGAGATAGATGTGTCAAGATGATATCCACCAGATGGAATAATATATAACTTAGAAACCTTTAATTTTTCTGCCATCTGCTCAGCGCCTTTGAGATTATTCCTACATTGACCAGCAAGCAATATATTTTCTTTTGGTAAGTAAAAAAATTCACCACCCTCTGCTATACATTCGTCATCTAGAAATGAAATATTATATCCTATATTTTCCAGATTTGAAATAACAAATTCTCCTTCATTCATTCTTTCTGAAAGCTTCATATTACACATCACAATATCTTTGTTTGTATTGCATAAAAAATGATCTCTCATAAAAACAAAGTCATACTTTTCATACGCCTCTAGCTCTTGTTTAAAAGGAATTTTCATAATACTTAAAGAATATTTATTCAAAGTTTTTATTAAGCTTAAGTGCTCTTCTTTGAGAAGCATTTGATTAGGATATGCGCCATTACTCATCATATCATTATCTTCATATGCTGTAATACCATTTGGCCACCAGCCAGATTTTGGTAAAGAGCTAATAGCTATTCTCGGTTTTATTGAATTACTCATATTCGAAAACTTACAATTTTTAAATTAACATTATAAGATTAAATTATAGCAGTGAATAAAGATATTTTAACTGTAAAAGACTTAAACAAATATTTACCTGCTATAAAGACAGAGGTTGATATTCATTTTAAGGACAAGTTATCTGAAGGGTTATTTAAATCAGATGCTCTAGTAGGGCTAAAAAAGCTGCCTGATGAATCAATTGATTTAATAGTAACTGAGCCATCATTAGATCCTAATAATACATTAACCTACACAGAATATGTTAGGTGGATAGATGAATGGATGGAGGAGTGTAGGAGGGTATTAACAGCTAGTGGTTCAATTTATATTATTTGCCCATGGGAATCATCTTCACTGTATCATTCTGTTTTAGGCAAGAAATTTATTGTGCAATCTAGAATTACTGCTGAAAGACAAATTGAAAATGTTGAACTGTCACAATGGAAAAACAAAATTTCTGATATTTGGTTTGCGACTAAAACCAATGATTATATTTTTAACCAAAATTATATTGTAAATGGTAAAAATATTAATAATCCAAAGCCTGACGATATCAAAGATAATTTATGGTTTCATCTAGATTATGAAGAAATTATACATAGAGTTATCAAAGCAAGTAGCTTCAAATTGAATTGGATTTTAGATCCTTTTATGAATGTAGGCGCTGTGGGAGTTGTTGCAAAAAAAAGAGGAAGAAGATTTATTGGTTTTGAAGCAAATCAGGATCAAATATTATTAGCCATGAAAACAATTAATGAAAGAGAAAACTAATGCTTAAAAAATTAGAACAAGACATGATGCAGGCCTTAAAAAGTAAAGAGAAAGAAAAAGCAGGTGCATTAAGACTTATTATATCAAAATGCAAAAATAAGGCGATTGAATTAAGAAAAGAATTATCTGATCAAGAAATAATTAAAGTGCTCCAAACGGTAGCAAAACAGCACAAGGAATCTATTAAGCTTTATAAAAAGGGAAACCGTAATGATTTAGTGGAGGAAGAAGTACGAGAATTAGGATTTGTGGAAGTTTATCTTCCGTCTATGATGAGTGAGGAAGATTTAAGAAGCTTGGTATCTTCTGTTGTAGCTGAAGTTGGTGCGACTAGTATGGAAGATTTTGGTAAAGTAATGCCCAATGTGATGAAGCAGGGAGCTGGTAAGATTGATGGTAATACCGCTCAATCTATTGTTAAAGAACTATTATCATAATATGATTTTAGATTTACTTTTTTCAATGATTATTCTAATCATGAGTGTGTTTGGTATGCAAAAAGGATTTGTAGAATCATTTACAGATTTTTTGAACCTAGTTGTTGGCATTGCATTGGCCCTTCTTTTTTATGTTGACCTATCTTTTTTGATATCACAGTACATATCAATAAATGCGACCATTATAATAATTTTTTCACTTACAATAATATTTTTAATGTCTATTATAGCATTAAGATTGCTAACGAGCTTATTACTGTTTCTGCTTGATGGTGGTATTTATGCATATAAGAATTTGAATATGGTGTTAGGCTTTATACTTGGAGGCATAAAAGGCATTATTGCCCTCATATTATTTGCTGGTATTTTTGAAAAATATATTTCTGATAATGTGTACCAAATTTTATATAATCAGTCAAAGATTCTTGTTTTACTCGAACCTTTCAAAGACTATATTTTTAAATAATGAGAAGAATAGCACAAGAAACAATTAATAGAGTTTTAGAAGAAGTAGACATCTTTGATGTTATTTCTCAATACGTAGATTTAAAAAAAAGAGGTAGAAATTATTTTGGTTTAAGTCCCTTTCGTTCAGAAACTAAACCATCATTTAGCGTTGCTCCTGAAAAAAATATGTGGTATGACTTTGGTTCAGGCCAAGGAGGTAATGCCATTCAATTTTTAATTGAGTATGAGAAAATAAGTTTTTCAGAAGCAATCCGTTCATTGGCTGAAAAGCATAGTATTGAAATAATTGAAGTAGGGAATGAACAGCAGAGCAATCTTTATGATCAGCTATATGAGATACACAACTTAGCATACTTATTCTTTTCAAATAATCTTAAATCATCAGCTGGGAAAAAAGCTAGCAAGTATTTAAATGATCGTTTTTTTGATAAAGCAATTATAGAAAAGTTTAATATCGGATTTGCATCTGATTCATGGGATTTGCTTTATAAAGAACTGAATCAAAAATTTGATGAAGAGGTTATTGAAAAGTCAGGTCTATTTTCCAGTGGTAAAAAGGGTTTTTTAGATAGATTTAGAAATAGAATCATGTTTCCTTTTTACAGCCCTTCAGGAAAGGTTATTGGTTTTAGCGGAAGAAGCTTGTCAGATAAAGAAGATGTTAAATATTTAAATTCACCTGAAACATTACTATTCCAAAAAAGTAAAGTTTTTTATGGCTCTTATCAAACAATGCCAGAAATCAGAAAAAAAAATTATGTGCTATTAGTTGAGGGACAAACTGATTTCCTTAGACTCTATGAGAAAGGTTTTAAAAACGTTTTAGCTACTTCAGGTACGGCTTTCTCTACAAAGCATGCTAATGCACTTGCTAAGTATACTAATAGAGTTATCCTTACATACGATTCAGATAATGCTGGAGTTAATGCCGCAATCAGAACTGGATATATTTTACTACAAAATGGTTTTGAAGTACGAGTGATAGATTTAGGCGACGGGCTTGACCCTGATGATTATTTCAAGTTGAAAGAAAATAGTATACTAACTTTTCAAGAGCTGATAAAAACTGCTTTTCACCCAATTAACTATATTATCAATAAAAAAAATATACACTCATTAGGTGCTTCGGATAAATCAAAATTCTTAAATGAATGTATTGAAGAAATCAAGTTGGTTGATGATGTTATTATCAGGAATGATTTAATTAAACGACTATCAGATGAGCTTGGTGTTATTGAAAATGAAGTTATTGGAAGATTTGCAGAGTTAAAGTCAAACAGAAGATATAATAAAAAAAATGAAAAAGATAAAAAAAATCAAATCAAACACTATGATTCAAAATCTGACAAGGCACAATTTGAAATTCTGAAACTTTTCATTCATAACCAAAAGCTATCAAAAGATATATCACTATCTTTGTTTGATAATAAGCTATGTTATAATATTGTTAAAACTATAATTGATAATTCAAATAGATATAAAAATGTTGCGCAGTTACTAGAATATCTTGGAAATGCCCCTGAAGAAAGAAACCTAGTCGCATTATTAGCTGTTGATGTTCCTGATAAGGAAAACGAATTAAATATATTATCGGACTGTATTGAAACGCTAGAAAACCAAAAAATAAAGAATAAAATTTCAAAACTTAGAAATCAAATTCGTATTATTGAAGAGTCAGGAGAAATTGCTAGTGAAGAAATGGTCCTAGACTTAATTGCTCTTCAAAAGAAAACATCAAAATAAGAAAAGGGCTCTCATGTTTGAGAGCCCTTTTACTCAATAACTAATAATTAATTAAATTAGAATGAGTAAGAAACCCCTAATGTATAATTACGTTTCATTTGTGGTTGACCTTTTAGGTCTTTTACTTCTCCATCCATTCCATTGTCTTCTAGGTCAAGAACGTACTCTTCGTCGAGTGCGTTAAATACACCTAGATTTAGTTTTACTTTATCTAACTGATATTCAAACATAAAATTAACTACTTGATGATCAAGTGATTTTTGTTGAATGTCTTTATATAGATTGTCTGGGTCATTGAAAACATATAGTCTGTCTGCTGCATCATCACCGTATTTAAATTGTGCATACATATTACCAAATCTTTCAAGTTCTATTGATGCTTTTAATCTGTTCATAAAAGTAGTTACAATAAACGATTGTTGACTCTGTGGAGCTCCACCGATTCTTGTACCTTTCATGTAAGCATCAACTGTGGTCACATCTGTTGGATCGGTTAGATCATCAATGTAATTGAAAGTTAAATCACTTGTGTTTTCCCAAACATTTTCTGAACCTCTAAGATCAAATCTTAAAACAGGAATTGGTTGATATGATATTGCATATTCAATTCCTGAGTGAGCCTGATCTTGACCTTGAATACTTAAATATGATCTGTCTCCAGAAGCATCAGTTTGCTGTACTCTAAGATCTCTATTTTCCCATAGAGTATAGTACATACCAACAGAACCAACAACTTGACCATTTGCAGATTTGAAACGTGTTCCAAAGTCTACGAAAGTTGCAAATTCATTTTCAAAATCAGTATTCATGATGAAAGCTTCATCGTTAATTAACTTATCAAGCGATGGTGTAAGTTGAGTATAACCAACAGTACCAAATAGCTGATAAGTGTCATTTAGATTATGGCTTGCACCAGCTTTTACTTGCCAACCAGTGGCAGCATCAGCTTTTAGCATTGGGTCTTCTTCTCCAACACCACCACCAAATTTATCAGTAGCGGTATATTCAGCTGTAGTTAAACCTGCTACAGCAAAAGCTGTAGTTGGTCCAGAGCTATAATCATATTGAGCATACATTCCTTGCCAGTCTACAGTAGTAACAGTCCAATATTCTTGTCTATCACCTAAGCCTCTGTATTTTTGTGCGTCTGTCCAAGATGCATCTCCGCGATAAGTATTTTTGTAAACATCTGCACCGAAAAGACTAACAATTCTGCTAGTATGTTCAATTTCAGCAGTCCTTACATCAAGGCCAATTGTTAATTTACTTTCAGAATTTAAATCCATAGAAAGTTTAGACATTAATCCAGTAGTATTTTGGTTGTTTCTTGAAGATCTACCTGCTACTGGCGTTGCGATACCATAGTCAGTCTCAATTCTTGTTGCTGGATTTGAATTATATTCTACTAACCAGTCAACATTAACTGTTCCATCAGAATTTGACAAATCGTCACCAACATCACCAACAAGTGTGTATCGATCAGAAGTGAATCCACCCCCGCCACCTTCTCCACCAGAATTGTATAATGATGAAGTTAATGTCATTCCATTTGCAAACGTGTTGTATGAATTAAACTGAATAATTGGTTTATGGAAGTAGTTTACTCTTGTAGTCCACTCGTCACTTGACCAATTTTCATTATCTATTCTCATAGTTTGGTTGATGTTTCCATCGAATGGTACCCAACTAGCCCAGGCTCTTTTATCTTTAAAGCCGTCAGTAAATACACCATAACCATTTGCATTATAATCCCAACCTCTTTCATCTCTTAAATCGCTATCAGCAACACCGTATTCTGATGCTAAATCATTACTATAGTATGAGATATAGTCAGTGTAATACGCCTGACCGTGTTTTTGAGGAGCTCCAAGGGCTACCATTTCAACTCTGTTATTTTTGTCAAATTGGTATGATCCCATAAAGTAATATCCCCACGCTTCTGAGAACGTTCCTTTGGCTACTCTTTGGTGAGCAGTTCTTCTAGAAGCCGCTGCTACTAACGCAAGCTTACCATCCATCAAAAATCCACTATTATATACGAGAGCAGTTCTATTTAATCCATTGGAACCTGCTTCTTGCTTTACGCTTACAGATTTTTCTTGGTTTGGATTAAATGACATAAAATTAACTACACCACCCAAATTTGGAACAGCTAAGTTAATTGCTGAGGCACCTTTTTGAATTTGAACTACACTAGCAACATCTGCTAATACGCTCCAGTTTGAAAAATATAGATTTCCATTTTCCATATCATTCATTGGTACACCATTAATTGCATATGAAGTATATCTGTCGTCAAAACCTCTAACAAATACATTTTCGTCGTCCCAACCACCACCTTGGTTAACGTGAACGTTTGGTTGAGTTGAAAGTGCTTGTGGAAGACCTCTACCACCAAGCCTAAAGTCAATTTCACTTTTTAAGAAATCTGTATAAGGTACAGCAGAGTTTTCGTTAACTCTGTTTGCTAATACCTCAACACCTCCAAGCGCGACAGCAGAGGGATTTAAAGTAAAATTTACTGTTTTTCCTGAATTACCAACACTTACTGTCACTGTTTCTTTCGAAAAACCAACTACAGAAGCAGTTAAAGTGTAGGAACCAGATGGAACATCTACTGAGTAACCACCGCTTAACGTAGCAGCAGCACCTAAATTTGTTCCTTCAACAATTACATTTGCTCCCGGTAATGGTTTTCCATCTGCATCTGTTACGCTACCAGAAATAGTTCCTTGGGCAAACAAAGCAGTCATTGAAATAGAAAACATTAGAAGAGCACTAAAAATTGTACGTTTCATAGTTTTTATCCTCATTATTAGTTATTTAGTATTGACATCATTGTCATAACAATCTAGTTACATTGGGAATTTGTGAGTTTTATATCAAAAATCCAAACTTTTATTCATATAAAAAAAAATCAAATCTATCTCTATTGTTATTATTGTTTCATTAATTATTTTTTTAAAGCTTTGTTTTTATTTTTAATTTTTCACTAATATTGATATCTAACTATGGAATTTCTAGATCTTAAAAAACAACAAAAACGTATCAGAAAGCCTTTAGAAAAAAGAATTAATAAGATTCTTGATCATGGTGCTTACATTATGGGTCCAGAGGTACATGAACTTGAAGAAAAACTAGCAGATTATTGCGGAGTTAAACATGCAATTTCTTGCTCATCTGGAACCGATGCATTATTAATTCCACTTATGGCATGGGGTATAGGCCCTGGTGATGCTGTATTTACCACACCATTTACCTATGTTGCAACAGCAGAAGTGATTGCTTTATTAGGCGCAACTCCTGTTTTTGTAGATGTGTATGAATCAACTTTTAATATCGATTGTGAAAAATTAGAAATTGCAATTAATAAAGTTATTAATGATGGAAAGCTTAAGCCTAAAGCAATCATTCCTGTGGATTTGTTTGGGCTACCTGCAAGATATAGACTAATAGATAAAATTGCTAAAAAATATAGCTTAAAAGTTATTGAAGATGCAGCTCAAAGTTTTGGTGGATCTATCAAAGATAATAAGGTTGGTAATTTTGGTGATGTTGCTGCTACTTCTTTTTACCCTGCTAAGCCTTTGGGGTGCTATGGAGATGGCGGTGCAATCTTTACAAATGATGATAATTTAGCAGAAGAATGTAAAGCGATTCGTATTCATGGAACTAAAAAAGATAAATACAATAGCGAAATGATTGGATTGAATGGTAGGTTAGATAGTATTCAGGCAGCTGTTTTATTAGAAAAATTATCTATTTTTGATGAAGAACTGGAAATGAGAAATGAAGTTAATTCTTATTATCGGAAATATCTTAATAATGCACAGCATCATCCTAAAGGGTATCAATCTGCACACGCTTTATTTTCTATTGTGCTAGGATCAAACAATAAAAGACACAATTTAATTGATAGATTATCACAAAAGAAAATTTCTTCTGTTATATATTATAAGTTTCCAATTCATTTAATGAAAGCTTTTCAATACTTAGGTTACCAAAAAGGGTCTCTGCCTATTTCAGAAAATTTATCACACTCAATTATCAGTTTGCCTATGCATCCTTATTTATCCGAAGCTGATATAGATTTCATTGTTAATATAATTAAATCAAAATAATGAAATACGTAGTTACTGGAGGTGCAGGATTTATTGGATCTAATCTAGTGGATAAACTAGTAAGTCAAAGTCATGAAGTGCATGTTATTGATAATTTCATTTCTGGTAAAAAAGAAAATTGTAATAAAGATGCTAAATATCATGAGATAGATATTGCTGATGAAGCAAATATAGGTATAATAGAAAATGTCCTTGATAAATGTGATACAGTTTTTCATTGTGCTGCTTTAGCGAGAGTTCAACCATCAATTCTTAACCCAATTAAATATGAATTAAACAATACTATTGGAATTATGAATATGCTTAAATGCTCAGTTGATATGGGTGTTCGAAGGCTTGTATATAGTGCTTCCTCATCCGCGTATGGATCTACTAAAAAACTTCCATCCAAAGAGTCAGATAAGCCAAATCCAATATCTCCATATGCAAATCAAAAATATTATGGAGAACTTTGCTGTAGAATGTTTTCGAAGGTTTATAATATTGAAACAGTATCTTTGAGATATTTTAATGTTTTTGGAGAAAGACAAAATTTAGGAGGCGCATACGCAACAGTTGTAGGAATATTCCTAAATCAATTGATAAATAAAAATCCGTTAACAGTAAATGGCGATGGTAATCAAAGAAGGGATTTTACATATGTTGGTGATGTAGTTAGGGCAAATATCCGTGCTGCAAAATCCAAAAATGTTGGAAAAGGTGAAGTAATAAATATAGGTAATGGAGAAAATATATCAATCAATGAACTAGCTGAAAATATTGGAGGAGAGGTTGTTTTCAACGAACCACTGAATGAACCTTTTGCAAATTTATCAGATATTAAAAAAGCAAAAAAATTATTAGGTTGGGCACCTACAACTGATTTGATTAGTTGGATAAAAAACTATAAAAAGAATAAAGGGTTAAAATAGCATGAGTAAGAAAATTTTAATAACTGGTGGAGCTGGTTTTATTGCACATCATGTTATAGATAAAATTTTATCTACAACAGATTGGGAAATTATTACCTTAGACAGGCTTGACTTCAGCGGTAATTTAAATCGTCTTAAAGAGGTTGTTTCTTCTTATCCTGAATCAGAGCAAAAAAGAGTTAAAGTCGTTCATCACGATTTAAAAGCTGAATTAAACCCTGAAATTATTTCAACTATCGGTGAAGTTGATTTTATAAGCCATTTGGCGGCAGGGTCACATGTTGATAGATCAATTAGTTATCCTTTAGAATTTGTAATGGATAATGTTGTGGGGACTGCTCATATTTTAGATTATGCACGAAAACTACATAACTTAGAAAGATTTGCTTATTTTAGTACAGATGAAGTTTTTGGCCCGGCTCCGAAAGGGATTAATTATAAAGAAAATGATAGATATAATTCCACTAACCCTTATTCCGCTTCAAAGGCGGGAGCAGAAGAGTTGGTAGTGGCATTTGAAAATACTTATGGAATACCTTCATTAATTACTCATACAATGAACGTTTTTGGAGAAAGACAAAATCCCGAAAAATTCATTCCAATGGTAATCAAGAAAGTAAGAGATGATGAAGTTGTAACAGTACACGCAAATCCTGAAAAAACTATAGCAGGTTCAAGACATTACATTCATGCTGAAGACGTTGCCGAAGCTTTAATGTTCCTTTTTAATTATGATATGTCATTGTTTACTCCAGATGCGACTGGAATGAAATGTCAAAAGTTTAACATAGTTGGTAAAGATGAAATTGATAATCTTTCATTGGCACAATTTATTGCAAAAGTTCAACATAAAAATCTTGATTATGAAATGGTTGATTTTCACTCTCAAAGACCAGGACATGATTTAAGATATGCTCTCGATGGTTCAAAAATGAAAAAGATGGGTTGGGAGCCACAATCAGCATATGATAGACTTGAATCGACTATTAATTGGACTTTGGATAACGATAGATGGCTATCGATTTAATTAATATCTTTATCTACAACAGCCCTTCCTTTGAGTTTTTCCCAATCCTTTTCTGGTCTTACTTCTAAGTTGGTACTCCATGCTGCTTGAATAACTTTTGAATCAATATTTAAATCTTGAGAAAATTTTATTAATGCCTGAATATCTTTTGGGAAACAGCTTCCGCCAAAACCAAACTTCCCATCATGTCCTGGAACATTAACATGAGAGGCGCCAACCCTATCATCTAATATGAATCCTTCAACAGCTTTGCTCCAATCAGCATCAACTTTATTAGCAATTAAAAACATTTCGTTCATAAATGATACTTTTGTTGCAAGAAATGTATTATTCATATATTTAATTAATTCAGCAGTTTGGTAATTTGTTTCAATTATTGGAATCTTATTTTCAAATCTCCAGTTATAAAGTTTTGCTACTCTAGAGGTATTTTTTTTCTCTCCTCCAAGAATTATTCGAGATTGGTTTATAAAATCATTATTTGCATTTTTTTCAGTTAAAAATTCTGGATTAAAAACAATATTAAGTGAGGGATATTTTTTTGAAAATTTTAATGAAGTTCCTGGTGTAATAGTAGATCTAATAAGTATTATACAATCATTCTCAATGCATTCACTAATTTTTTTTAAAACAATATCCAAAGATTCTAAGTTTATAGATCCATCATTATTTGCAGGAGTTGGAACAGAAATAAAAACAAAATCTGAATCGTTTATAGTTTCTGATAAAGAGTTTGTTGAGATATCAGGATTGATATCATAAATTTTAATTTGTGCTTTTAAATTTTCATCACAAGTGAAGCCATATTCAACTGCAGAACCAACAAAACCTTTTCCAATAATTCCTATTTTCATAATCATTAATATAGTTAAATAATATTAAAAAAACTTATTTACTAAATTATAAATCTTTATTTTACCTTTAATGAATAAAACTGAAAAAATAGATTTAGCTATTTCCGAACATGTTAATTTATTAAATGATAATCAGAGTTATTTTCAAAATAAAATTGAAGAAACAACTTCAATTTTAATTGAGGCACTTATAAATAAAAAACAAATTCTTTGGTGTGGTAATGGTGGAAGTGCAGCACAAGCAAGTCATTTGTCTGCAGAACTTGTTGGTGGTATGTTTAAGAAAAAAAAATCTCCATTAAAATCCTTATGTCTCAATACTGATACTGCCTTTATAACTGCCTGGTCAAATGATGATAGTTATGATAATATTTTTTCTAGACAAATTGAATCTATTGGTACTAGCGGTGATGTATTAGTTGCTTTAACTACGAGTGGTAATTCTCATAATATTATTAATGCAATTAAAATTGCTAAATCAAAAAAAATAGTTACAATTTCTTTGACAGGAAATGACGGCGGAGAAGTTTCTAAATTATCCGATTTTAATATTAATATTTTTTCTAATAATACTGCAAGAATACAAGAATTACATATTTTAATCGGTCATATTATTTGTGAAATAGTAGAAACTACTTATAATTCATAAGCAATTTTTAATCCTAAATTATTCTTTTTATTTCCATTTACAAAAAAAGATAGTATATAATTTTCATATTTCTTTCCAAAACTGAAAGAGTAGTTTAAGTCTCCACCTGCATTAATTTGCTTGGAAGCAATAATTTTGATTCTAAAAGAATTTATTTCCTTTGCAGCTAATGCGAGGTAAATAACCTCGGAGGGATTAGGAGTTAAATTATTTATAAATGGATTACCTAAAACATATCCTTTATAACTCCATCCCAAAGAGTATTCTGAATGATTATAGTATGATTCGTTAACATATGGTGGGTTACTATCCTGGTTAATTGTATTAATATATTCAAGAATAAAACTAACTTTATTTTTTCGATTTAATAATTCTACCCCCCAAAGCCCGTCCGCTTTATTTGCAAATCTTAATCCACTTGTATCTTCAAAAATATGTTGGTAATAAAACTTTAGAGATTTTTGCTCCCTTTCAAATATCCAATAGAAATCCCAAATACCTAAATGATTCCCCAAGGCATTCGCATGTGGTTGGCTATCTTTTTTTTCTCCATCTGCACTAACTAGAACTTTTAAAAAACTATCAAACCCGATCGGAAAACGACCATAAATATTTGAATAGCCACCCCACATAGCCGTATGAACAAACCCCACACCAAATTCATTATTTTTTTTTATTTGGCTTAAATAAATAAATTTATCATGGTAATAAGGAGCTTCTTTATAGACCTCATTTTTTTCAAAGATACCATTTGAACTTCCGTAACGGAAAATTAAATCATTTCTTTTTTTTAATTTATAACTACCATCAATCCCTATTTTTAGAACTGGAGGTGCATTTACTCCAATGAGCATTGATCCAGAACTTAAATTATCATTTAAATAGTAGCTAAAATTTCTATAATATTTTCCAACCTGTATTCTGCCATATTTTGTATTTATACCTATAAATGATTCACCTAATAATATTTCGCTTTCAGAAAAATAAGCCTTAATTGTAAGGCTTGTTGAATTAAATTTTTTTTTAAAATAGGTAGAGACAAAAGATTTTTTAAAATCTATCCCATTATTATTGTATTTTGACCACCACTCTAGATTTTGTTGATTTTGAAGTTGAAAATTAATTTCTTTTTTATCTTGGGATAAAAGAAATGACAGCAATACAAAAGATAAAAATAATGCTCTCATTAATTATTTTGTTTTTGATGGTAAAACATAATATTTCCAGTCCATAATTTCAACTTGAGAATGTTTAGAAATTTCAAAAAATTGAAATTCTTTATTTGGATTTACTCGTAATTCTTTTCCATTTACCAATAAATCTATTGGCATAATAAAATTGTCATTTACATTGTTCCATCTAAAATAAAATCTATTTTCAGTTTGATAATATTCAAGTATAGGTTGTTCCGGTGAATAAAAATATTGTTGAGCAAAATACCAATAATTCTCACCTGTTCTATCATATACTTTTTTAAAAAAATCATTTGTATTGGCAAAACCTTTTGCATTTTCTGTCATAAATTCATACAAAATTTGAAACCAAATTTCGTCATTATCAATCGCACTTCGCAAAGTATGCATTACCCATGCACCTTTCATATAGGTATCACCATGTAGTGCCCAATGATTTTCATTTTCTCTTCCGACAATTGGTATTTCGTTAACAATTCTATTTTTTAGAGTATTTAAGTAATGGACTCCAATTTCATAACTATCAAACTTATCTTCAAAATATATTGCTTCAGAATAAACTTGCAAACCTTCATGAATCCAAATATGCGTCGGATCCGATGCAGTAACACTATTACCAAACCATTCATGGCCTGTTTCATGGATAATAAGAGGATCTATAACACCATACATTGGCCAACTTTTACTTCTTACTCCATTATAAATACTGAATCCATTTCCATATGTTACAGCAGATTGATGTTCCATTCCTAAGTATGGTACTTCAATTAGTTTATATCCATCATCATACCACTGATAATCGCCAAAGTATTTTTCATAAAATCTTATAACTTCTTTTGATTGGGTAAAATAATTTGAGGCAAGTTCTTCATTATAATCAAGCACATAGTGGTTCATTTCATGAATTTTATCACCTTTAATTAAAGTATCTTGGACTGCTACGTAATTTCCAATTTGTACTGAAATATTATAATTATTTATTGGGTTGCTAACAAACCATTCATAGGTAGATTGATCACCATTATTCACAATACTTTTTAATTTACCATTGCCAACTGCTACCATATTTGATGGAACTGTATATGCCATTCGAACACTATCACCTTCTGCTGTAATATGATCTTTGTTAGGCCACCATATTCTTGCACCTTCACCCTCACATGAAACAGCAATCCAGTCTCTTCCATTTTTGTCCTTCGACCATGTAAATCCTCCTGCCCATGGCGGATTATCTGCATTCTGCGGAATTCCTTGATAAAAAACCGTAAATTCAAAAATACTATCTTTCTTTATAGTTGAAATAAAATCAATTAAAACTGCATCATATTCTCTTGAAAAAGATAATTCATTATCTTCATGAGTTACTTTTTTAATGTTTAAATTTTCAGCTAAATCAACCTGTAGTGATTTTAAATCTCTTACACTTTCAGCTTTAATTGTGACATATCCATCTATTGATTTTTTTTCAATATCAAAGTCAATATTTATATCATAAAAAGAAACTCTATATGATGAACGATTTTCATTTAAATTTCCTATTAAATAATTATTTGGAGTTAATTCTGGCAGCTTATATTGGTTTCCATGAGGTCTACTTTCCTGGCAAGACAAGAATGTTAGTGCAAATATACTAAAAATTATTTTTTTCATAATAGGTCCTTGTTTTAAATACATTATTAGCAAAAATTATATAGTATAGAATAACACAAAAAAGGAACCATAACACAATAGCAAACGCTTCTTTGATTAGGAATAAAATGTATACAATAGCTAAATAAATAAGCCATTTTATCCATGTTGGTTGTGACCATAATTTTAGTAAAGAATTCATCCTTTATCCTCTTTTAAAAAACTATAATATTTCATTGATTCATTATAAATAGAATCATATTTATTCTCAATGTTAATATCTTTTTTTTCATATTTTTGAAATCCAGAAGTTTTAATTACATTATCATACCAGCTTTTCCACCAAATACCATCATTTGCATGATTACCTGTATTCCATTTCAACATAGACTTGTCAAATTGAATATTAATTTTCATACACCAAGCTGATAATACCTTTTCAGGATTTCTTAATAGTTCACTTGAATCAATAATGATATATGATCTATTTATTTTTTTAAGATATTTTACAATTTCATATTGTTGTGGGTATCCTAATTCTTCAACTGAATTCAATTTATTTTTTTTGGAATAAGAACTAATTACTTCTTTTGGATGCCTTAGTAAAATACAATTTTCACAATTATTCACCCAATCTATATTATTTAAATCAAGCATATGGTGAGCCATATGTTTCTGATACCAAATTTTTTTATCTTTGGGAATTTTATTAACAAGATAATTAACAACCTCATCATAATTTGAGGGATAATGATTAATTATTTCCTCATATTGAGGATGTTTTAACTTAGTTTGTTTTAAGATAATATGCATAAAAAGGTTCATCTGTTACAAATGTATCTTTTCTTGAAGACCATGATCTCATTAGTGCTGTAGAAATATTTCTTGGACCTGACCAGCAAGCAACTATCATTGATAATATATGTATTGATTTATATATTGATTATATAAGGCTCTTATTTTATTAACTAAAGAGTTAGAGTTTGTTGAACTTAATTTATCTTTTCGATTTTAGATACTGGAATAATTCCTGCAAATGTCCCTGTAACAAAAGCCTCTTCACAATCTTTAATATCCTCAAAAGTAAAGTTCGTTTCAATGCAAGGAATTTTATTAATATGACAAATATGAATTGCTTTACTCTCTCGTAATTCCATTGAGACAATATTTTCCAGTTGAAGTCCAAACTTGACCTTCTTTAATAAAAAAAAGATTGGTAGAATTGCAAGTGCTAATATTTCCGTAAGGATCATTCATAATACCTTCATCATATCCAAGTTTATTAGCTTCGATACTAGCCAAGATGCAATTTAGTTTACTTAGAGTATTATAATGTGGACTTAAAATATTTTCAGTAGGTCTAATTGTAGAGACTCTTCCAATTATTATTCCATTTCATATATGTTCTGGGTCAGTTTTTTTATATTCAGGTATAATTACAAAATTTATTGGGCCTACATTTGCATTTGGATTTTGATACGGAGTAATTTTATCCCCTCTAGATACAATTAAGCGAATATGAACATCATCTGTCATTTCATTTTTCGATAATACTTTTTAATTTCATAAATATATCTTCTTTTGATAAAGGAATATTTAGATGAAATTCCATGAGCACTATTGAAAAGTCTATCAAGATGTTCATCAATAAAAACAAGTTTAGACTTATGAAGTCTAATACCTTCCCAAACTCCATCTCCTAAGTAAAAATCCACTATCAAATACAGATATTTTGGCTTCATCTTCTGGAAAACAATTCACCATTAATATTAATATAAATATTTTCGTTTTTTGAGTTATATATATAAGAATGACTACTCATTTGTGGGCCCACAGGGACTTGAACCCCGAACCTGCGGATTATGAGTCCGTTGCTCTAACCAATTGAGCTATGGGCCCTCTTTATTTTTCAAAAATTTTTTCTCTGATTTTTGTAGCTGAAATTACGCCTATATCTTTTGGAGGTTTATGCTCAATGATTTCATAACCGACACCTCTACCATAATTTACTGATTCAATGTCAGGAATTATAATGACTTTAACTTTATTTTTATCAATTAAATCGGAAAGCTCATTTTCAATATTTGCTTTTACCTCTTCTGGATTGTAAGGATTTTTATCATCAAGACTTACTTCACGTATACAAATAAGAACATTCTTACCTTCGTCTAATCTTTGATTTATAAGCCACCGATGACCATCATGCCATGGTTGCCATCTTCCTATAAACATTGAGTACTTCATTTAAACTTTCCTTTATGTTTAATTGTCCTGTATCTATTACTAAATGATTAGAATCAATGGGCTCTTCATAATCTAAAGCAAAAAAATCTTCTCTTCCTCTAATCTCACTTGTGTGCAAATATACTTCTAAAAAAGAGAATTCATCTTTTAATTCATCTCTTAAGAATCTATATGGGGCAACAATTGAAACAACGCAAATATACCCTTTATTAGCAAGAAATCGTATTATTGAGATTGCAGTAGAAATATTTTTTATTCTTCCTTCTTTCGAGTAATCCTTATTTTTACTAATCGATCTTAAATCATCACCATCAATATTTATTATTTTTAACTTGCTATCAGATGATTTCTTAAAATGCTCAATAATATGATGAGCAAGAGTTGTTTTACCGCTTCCGGGCTGGCCTGTGAACCAAATAATCATTCATTTACTTCAATAGAAGATTTATAAAAGATGAAAACTACAAAAAAAGTAAAAGCTAGAATGATAACTTTTAATAATGATAATATGAGACTATCACCATTCTTTTTAGAAGGGACTTGTGCAGAATCGAGAAGAAAAATTGATGATGTATTATCTTTTTGATTAATTTTTGCAATTTCTAGTTGGTTTGAAAGGTTTTTAAATACTTCATCATGTAAATCAATCTTTCTTTGAATTCTATCCCTATTCAATACTAATGCTGGTGAATTTAGGCTTTTGTTTTTCTCAAGGAAAATAAGCTGTTCATTTTCAGCATTTTTTAAATCCATTCCAATTTGTAGCAATCTATCATTAATAAACGATATTTTTTCTGATGCTTTAGAATTTTCAATCTCATTTGTATATCTAATAATTGAATCATAAATATTATCAAGAATTTGTTTTGAGAGAGTTGGATGCTTTGGAACAGTAACAGTAATCGAGTATAATGAAGAAATTCTATTCTCAGAAAATTTAATTTTATTGCTTAAAATTTCTTTAGCAATAACCATTTTCTTATCATCAATAGTCAATTGATTGTTAAACTTTAAATTAGTATTGAATCGAAAAAATGTCTTTATAGGATTTAATGTTTTTTTATCAAAATCTCCAACCCATAATTCTACTAAAGATATTTTTTGCCCTTCAACAGTATATTCACTAGCCAAAACCGACCCTAGCATTTTATCTGATTTAATGTAATCTGAAACAGAAAAGTCAAGTGAGCCAGAATTTAAACCCATTAAGCCGCCGAATGGATTTAATATTGAAGAGGCATCTTGATTGTCTTGGTATGTAGAATAAAATGTTAATTGAGAAGTATAAACTGGAGTTTTGAAAAAGTAGTAAAATGTAAAAAAAATAGATATGATCGTTACAACTCTAATAAATGAATTAAAATATTTTTTGAATTTTTGTTTTGCTTTTTTGTATTGAAAAATTTGCATCAGTCGGCTTGATTATCTACAAGGATTAGTATTGTAGCAATATTTGCAAGTGTAGTAGAAAGGTCAGCAATAAATTGAGTAATATCAAATTCATTTGGATCTGTATTTACCGGAACAAATATTGTATCTCCAGGAAACACCCTTGTTGCTCGTCCTCTAAAAAGATTTACTTTTTCAATTTCACCATTAGTTCTAATTACATATGATCTTTTCTTTAAGCTATTTGGCTTATAGCCTCCAGCTAATTCAACAGCTTTTGACACAGTCATTCTTTTTGAAAAAGCAACTAAGCCTGGACTATAAACATTGCCGTCAACTTTAATAACATTACTTAAAAAAGAAACATTAACAACATCTTCATCAGATAAAACAAAATCCAAATCAATATTACCTATTTTTTTAATTTCTACTATTTCATTTCCAAATTCATCAAAACTTTTAAAGTTTCTATCTATAGCTATACTTTTTAAAGATCCCATTTCATTTATTCCCCCAGCCAATTCTATAGCTGCTCGAAGAGTTGTGTTTGTTTTTAGAGGAAATGTTCCAGATTTATTAACTGCGCCAACTACAGAAAACATTTGAGCATTAAGGTAGTTTTGATTTTCGTAAACAAAAATTTGATCATTAGCTTTAAGTTCAAAATTTTCAGCATCTGTATAGTTCACGGAAAATCCTTTTGAAAAAAATTGATTTTCATCAAGTCTCAAAATAGTTATTTCATCCTCAATCGATTTTCTAAAGATAGGGTCATTAAATCCACCAGCTGTATCTAAGAGATTTTTTAAATTATTATCGCTGGATATTGGATATTTCCCAGGAAAGTTAACTTTTCCATAAACTGTTACTTCAAAATCGTTGTCAGCAATAGGTAAAACAAAAATCTCTGCTCCATTCGTTAAAACAATTTCCTTAGAATTTATTAAATTTACAGATCTACCATATTTTGCAAAATCATCACTAACTCTACTTGATAGCCCTGCAATTTCTTTAATTACAGCTTTAGCACTAGAAGAAGATTTCAATCCTCCAGCAAAGGTAATCAAATCAGATAGTGTTTCTTTATTTTTTAATTCATATAACTTTGGTCTATTAACTTCACCTTCAATTTTCACTCTTTTTTCAACAAAGGGGATATGAATGATATCTCCATTAGTAATTGGTAAGTTTTCAAATTCTTTAATACCAAAGTTGAAAAAATTATAAAAATCAATTGTTGCTACAACTTTGTTAGCTCTAATCAGCTTAATATTTCTTAAAGATCCTGTTTTTTGAACACCACCTGCTTGAATTAAAGCAGTGAGTATATCAGAAAAAGGATGGATTATGCTTATTCCTGGATTGTTCACCTCACCAGTAAAAAATACATTAATGGATTTTATTTTACCCAACTCAACTCTGAGATTTGTTGGATTATCTTTATCATTTAGTGTGGAATAAATTTCTGACAATCTTTCTTTTAGTAATTTTTCAGCATCAGAAATATTCAAATTAGAAATATTGATAAATCCTACATTTTCAAAATAAATAAGTCCATCTTTATTAATAATAAAAGTTTCTCGGTTATTAGTTTCCCCCCACATAGAAATAATTACTTCATCTCCAGGACCAAGAATGTAGTTACTTAATGGAGAGAGATTATCATAGAAGTTTAAATCTCTTTCTAAATAATCATAACCAAAGTATTCAGGTGAAGTAAGTTGATTTTGGGAAGGTTCTACCAAAATATTGACTTTATCCAAGGGTTGATTACCTTCAATCACAGCATCTTGACTTGGATTATTATTAATTAAGTCTTTCTGTAATTCACTTTTAATTTTTTCTATTTGGCTATTTGTAATTGATTGACCAAATACTAATCCTGAAATCAATAAAAAATATATTAATCTATGCACCACGAAAAAATTTAAGTTTAAAATTATCCATAACAAATACTAATAATAATTATTTTAAATATAGTTTAATCATAATAGATTACGACGCATTTAAGTCAAAATAATGAAAAAAAAAATATTATTTATTTTAGGAACCAGACCAGAAGCTATTAAGCTTGCTCCTTTAATAAGTAGATTTAAATCTAATGAATCTTCTTTTGATACTTATGTTTGCTCAACAGGTCAACATAAAGAAATGCTAGACCAAGTAACTGATTTTTTTGAAATAAATATAGATTTTGATTTAGAATTAATGACAAAAAATCAAAGCTTAACTTCTTTATCTTCTAAAATTTTATCTTCACTAGATACTGTGATTAATGAAGTAAAGCCAAATTATATTTTTGTACATGGAGATACAACAACTAGTTCTTTCGGTGCAATTGCTGCTTTCTACAATCAAATATCAGTTGGTCATGTTGAAGCTGGATTAAGAACCTTTGATAAATATTCTCCATTTCCAGAAGAGATGAATCGATCAATCACAGGTAGAATTGCTGATTTTCATTTTGCTCCAACTAATGAAGCTAAAACTAACTTATTAAATGAAAATATTGATGAAAATAAAGTATGCGTTACAGGGAATACTGTTATTGATGCTCTATTATACGCTGTTGAAAAACTAAATAATTATAAAAATGAAGAAATTGAAATCTTGAAAAAAACAATTAATAAAAATAAAAAAATCATTTTAGTTACTGGTCATAGAAGAGAGAACTTTGGCCAAGGCTTTCAAAATATATGTAATGCACTTTTGGAAATTTCAAAATCTAAAGATGTTGAAATTATTTATCCTGTTCACTTAAATCCCAATGTTGTTGATACCGTTAATAAATATTTATCTAATAAATCAAACATACACCTGGTTAAACCATTAAATTATCCAGCATTTGTATGGCTTATGAATAAATCATATATTATTTTAACTGACAGTGGTGGAATTCAAGAAGAAGCACCTTCATTAGGTAAACCTGTTTTAGTTATGAGAAATAATACGGAAAGGCCAGAAGGAGTTAAAACTGGAACAACGATTTTGGTTGGAACTGAAACTAAGCAAATAGTAAAAAAAACTAATGATTTGTTAGCAAATAAAGAATTATATGATTCAATAGGCCAAATTAAAAATCCATATGGCGATGGAGAAGCATCTATTAGAATTTTGAATTTTATTAAATCAGAATCTAATATTAAATGAAAAAAGTTTGTGTTATTGGTTTAGGGTATATTGGTCTTCCTACAGCTGCATTATTGGCTAATGAAGATTTTGATGTTCATGGAGTTGATATTGTTCAAGATACAGTTGACACCATAAATCGTGGTGAAATTCATATTGTAGAAAATGATTTAGAAGACTTTGTTAAGAATGCTGTAAAAGCAAAATCTCTACGAGCTAGCATTAAACCAGAATTTTCTGATATTTTTATAATTGCTGTGCCAACGCCTTTCAAAGAGAACTTTAGTCCAGATTTAAAATATGTAATTGATGCCACTCAATCAATAGCTCCATACATTAAAGAAAATAATTTAATTATTTTAGAATCAACTTCACCTTTAGGCACTACTCAATTAGTAAAATCAGAATTACAAAAGATGGGTATTGATACTTCTAAGATTTATATTGCTCATTGCCCTGAAAGAGTTTTGCCAGGCAATATAATGAAAGAATTAATTGAAAATGATCGTATTGTTGGCGGAGTTAATAACGAATCGACAAAGGTTGCATCTAAATTTTATAAACAATTTGTCAAAGGAGAGATTCTAGAAACCGATGATAGAACTGCGGAGCTTGCCAAGTTAGCTGAAAATAGTTTTCGAGATATAAATATTGCATACGCTAATGAACTTTCAATTATTTGTGATAAATTTAATATCAATGTTTGGGATTTAATTCGCTTAACTAATAAGCATCCAAGAGTTGAAATTTTAAGTCCTGGCTCTGGTGTAGGTGGACATTGTATTGCAGTTGATCCATGGTTTATTGTTAGTTCAGATAAAGAAGAATCCAAAATAATTAAGTTAGGAAGAGAAAGAAATTTAGAAAAAACTAATTGGGTAATCGAGAAAATACAAAAAAAGGCAAAAGATTTTTTAGTTTCAAAAAAAAGAAATCCTATAATTGCATGTTTTGGTTTATCCTTTAAGCCTAATATTGATGATTTAAGAGAATCTCCAGCTATTTTCATCGTTAATAAATTAATCGAAAGTAATCATAATGTAGTAGTTGTTGAGCCTAACATTTCATCTCATAATAATTTAAAGCTTGTTGACATAGATTATGCATTAAGTAATGCAGATATTAATGTATTCTTAGTTGGACATGATCAATTTAAAAGTCTTAAAGTTTGTGATGCATTAGATTTTTGTGGAATATTAAATTAATTTTAAGGATAAGTAATGATTCAAGGAATAATAAAAAAAGGAAAAGTAATTGGTGAAGATGTTCCCTCCCCAAATGTAAATCCAGGATGTGTTTTAATTAAAGTTGTAAATAGTTGTATTTCTGCTGGAACCGAATCTCATAGTGTTAAAGGCTCCAAAATAGATGGACTAATAAAGAAAGCCCTTAAGCAACCTGAAAGAGTAAAGCAGGTATTAAATTCTGTATCATCGCTAGGAATTCAAAAAACTATCGCTAAAGTCAAAGGCATTGTTGACGGTGGAGCTGCTACTGGTTACTCTATTAGTGGAGTTGTTGTGGGTGTAGGTGATGGTGTTAAAGACTTTGAGGTTGGTGATAGGGTTACTGCATCAGGTGCAGGAATTGCAAATCACGCTGAATTTGTTGATGTACCAAAAAATTTAGTATGTAAGATACCAGATCGTCTCAATTTTGAAAAAGCTTCTACAGTAACACTTGGTGCAATAGCTATGCAGGGTGTCAGAAGAGCTGATTTAAATTTAGGAGAGTATTGTGTTGTAACTGGTACTGGTTTATTAGGGTTATTGTGTATTCAAATGTTAAAACTAACTGGAGTTAGAGTTGCTGCAGTAGATTTAGATGATTCTAGGTTGAAGATTGCAAAATCTTTTGGAGCGGAAATTACAATTAACCCAAAAAAAGAAAATAATATAGATAAAATTATTAATTGGACAGGAGGTAGAGGTGCAGACTGTGTTTTGTTGTGTGCCGCAACAGATTCAAGTGAACCCTTATCCGAATCTTTCCAGTCTTGTAAAAGAAAAGGAAAAGTTGTAGTTGTTGGAGTAGTTGGTTTAAATGTTAAAAGACCTGATATTTATGAAAAAGAACTAGATTTAATTATATCAACATCATACGGTCCCGGACGGTATGATACAAATTATGAGCAAGATGGTAATGATTACCCTTATGCTTATGTAAGATGGACCGAAAATAGAAATATGCAAGAGTATCTAAGATTACTTTCTGAAAAAAAAATTATAATTGATGAAATAATTCATTCTGTTCACCCAATAAAACACATTGAACAAGCTTTTGATTTATTACAATCTAAAGATAAACCTTTAATTGTTTTATTAGATTATGGCAAAGCAAACCTCAATCATCTTGATAAATATTTACATGATGACAAGAAAGTAATTATCCATTCTAAAGTAAAGAAAAATGATAAATTAGTGAATTTAGCTTTAGTGGGTTCGGGAGCCTTTGCTACTGCTGTACACCTACCAAATATTAATTCATTAAAAAATAAATTTTCTCTTCACGCTGTCATGAATAGGACTGGTAAATCAGCTAAATATGTCTCTGAAACTTATGGTGCATCTTATGCAACAACAAATTACGATGATATATTGAATGACCAAAGTATTGATGCTGTTTTAATATCGACTCCTCACAAAAGTCATGCTGAATTATCGCTTAAGGCATTAAAATCTGGGAAGCATGTATTCGTTGAGAAACCTTTGGCAATCAATCAAGAACAGCTAAATCAGATTAAAGATTTTTATTCAAAAAATAAGGATGACAATCCTCCGATAATTTTTACAGGTTTTAATAGAAGGTTTAGTCCATATATTAAAGAAATAAAAAAACACACCAATAAAAGAGTTAACCCATTATTTATTCAATATAGAATGAATGCAGGCTATCTTCCCGACGATCATTGGGTTCACAAAGATGGAGGAAGAATAATAGGAGAAGGTTGTCATATTATTGACCTTATGACATCTTTGACAAATGAAAAAATTATTTCTATTTCTTCAGAAACTTTAAAGCCTAAAAATGAGCACTTTTTTACTTCAGATAACAAGTCTATTGTTTTAAAGTATGCAGATGGTTCTATTGCGAATATCCAATATTTTGCAAATGGCGCAAAAAAGCTATCGAAAGAATATTTAGAGGTACATTTTGACTCGAAAAGTATTTTGATGGATAATTATAAATCTTTAAAGGGATTTAATATTAAAATTAAAAATATAACTTCAAGGATAAACGAAAAAGGTCATTTAGAACAATTAAACGCATTTTATGACTCAATAAGAGGTAAATCTAAAAGTTGGCCAATTGACTTGTGGGATATGATTCAAACAACTGAAGCCACATTTATTATAAGGGATTCATAATGTGCGGAATTGCTGGTGCAATCAATTTTCAGAATTTGGATGCTACAAGCGAATCAATTGTAAAATCTTTTTCTAAATGCATTTCTCACAGAGGCCCTGATGCAGATGGTTTCTATATTGATCAAAATATTGCCTTTGCACATAGAAGGTTATCAATTATTGATATTGATTCTAATTCAAATCAGCCAATGTTTTCAAAGGATAAAGACGTTGTTTTAGTTTATAATGGTGAAATCTATAATCATGAAGAAATCCGAAAAAAACTTCATAAAAAACATATATTCCAAACAAAAAACTCAGACACGGAAGTTATCATTAATGCATATAAAGAGTGGGGCATGAAATGTCTAGATTATTTTGTAGGAATGTTTGCGTTTGCAATTTATGACAAGAAAAAAAATAAAGTTTTTTTGGTTAGAGATAGACTTGGGAAAAAACCTTTATACTATGTATCAAAAAATAATACGTTATTTTTTAGTTCAGAGAATCAAGCTTTTTTTAGTTCTGGTTTAATTGAAAAAAAAATTGATGAAGAATCAGTCTATAATTATCTGACATACCTTACAACTCCTGCTCCCAAAACCTTCTTTGAAAATGTTTTTAAATTAGAAGCTGGTCATTATTTAGAAATTTCTTTAAATAAAAAAAATAAAAAAGTTCAATATTGGAATATTTCTGATTATATCAACAAAGTGAATAATTCCAATTTTAATGATGCACAGTCACAAACATTAAATCTTCTAGAAAAATCTATGAAATTTAGAAATGTTGCAGATGTTCCAATTTCAATTGCCTTGAGTGGAGGAATAGATAGTTCTTTAAATTTACATTATACAAAAAAATTCAGAGCTGACAAGATTGCTTCAATTAATATTTCTTTTGAATCTTCAAAAAAAGGAGATGAGTCTGCAATCGCTGGAAAATATTCTAAAGAAAATGAAGTTGAATTCATCAATAAAATATTAAATGAAAACGATTTTACAAATTGGATAAAAGATTATTTAGAAATTTCAAAAGATGTACCATTAGGTGACCCTAACACTGCATTAATGTTTGGTATTTCTAAAATAGCTAGAGAAAATAATTTTAAAGTACTTTTAGTTGGAGAAGGTGGTGACGAAATAGGGGGATATCCAATTTATACTAAACTAAATTTTTTGAATAAAGTAAATATATTTATACCCGACATAATTAAAAAAATTATTATTAGCTTATTTAAACTGTACCCAAACAATAGACTATCAAAAAGAATTATAAGATCTTTATCAGTACCAAGCTATGCAAATAGATTTATTTTTGGATTTAGCGAAGATGAAAAAAGAAATTTTTGGATTAAAAACAAAAAATACAATTCATATGAATACTTGAAAAAACTTGCTGATGAAATTAGGAGCGATATTGCTGATAGTTTTTTGAGAAAAGTTCTAAATATTGAGTATAAATTGAGATTAGCAGAGCTTCTATTGCCAAGAGTTGACTACCCAAGTATGGCAACAAGCATTGAGGCAAGAAGTCCTTTCATGGATCATAATTTAATTGAATATTCTGCAACTTTACCTTGGAATATCAAAATGAAGAATGGTCCAAAATCAATTTTGAAGAGAATTGGAGAAGATAAATTACCCAAATATATTGTTAATGCTCCTAAAATAGGATTTGGTCAACTGCTAAACCCTTTCTTCGAAAATGAATTACCAGCTTGGTTTCACAAAGATGTTATCATTGATAAAGATTCTCCAATAAGAGAGTATGTTGATATAAATTTTTTGGAAAATCTTTATAATAGACATAGTAAATCTAAATTATACGGATTTCAAATATGGACATTATATTCATTAAATTTATGGATGAAAAAAAATTTTGATAAATGATTAGAGTGCTAAAACTTTTATTTAATTACATCATAAATGGAAATTTTTTTTCAATAATTCATCTTTTAAGAAGCAAGAGAATTAATCATAAAGATTTTATTATAAAAATAAATAAAATTTTATATCAAAATAAAATTAAGCTAAAAATTAAGAAAAAAAGTATTGCCTATTTTTATGAAGATAAATATTTATTAAAAAATTCAATCACAAGAGAAAAAAAATCTTTCCTTAAAAAATTTTCTTTTAACAAGATGAATATTTTTAATAATCTAGAAAATATCGAGAAATTAATTGTCAAAAAAAGTTTTTTGATCGATGAGGCAGAAAGAATAATGCAACATAATTTTGATTTACTGGGTAGTGGTTTAGTTAATGTTAATTATGGTTTAACTCCCAAGGGGGTTGAAGGAATTGTATTCAAAGATGATATTAAAAATATTCCATTTAATAATATATTAAATAAAAATTATCAACCAATTAATTGGACTATTGACTTTAAGTCAGGTTATCAATGGGATAATCAATTATTCTATGATAAAATTCTTTCTTCAGGGAATCCTGAAGGTGTGGATATTAAAGTTCCATGGGAGCTTTCAAGGTGTCAACATCTCGTCACCCTTGCAATTGCATATAGATTCACTAAGGATGAAAAATATGTAATTGAAATAAAAAATCAGATTATCGACTGGATAAATAATAATCCATATTGTTGTGGACCTAATTGGGTTTGTGCAATGGATGTTGGTATAAGGGCATCAAACTGGCTCGTTGCATTAGATATTGTTGGAAGATCAGAACTCATTCAAGAAGAAAGTTTTAAACTAACTCTAGCAAAATCAATATATCACCATCAAGAATATTTAGTTAATAATTTAGAATGGAGATCAACACTTACTTCAAACCATTACTTATCTGATATTGTAGGGTTATTTTTTATATCTTCATACGCACCATTTTATATAAAATCTCATTCTATCAATAGAAAATTTCAAAAAGAAATTGAAAAAGAAATTTTTAAACAAACATATAAAAATGGAATGAATAGTGAAGGTTCCACCTCGTATCATAGATTAGTTTTAGAATTGTTTGCATATTCAGCTATGCTTACAAAAAATCAAAATAAATTTTCTAATGCATTCATGAAAAGATTAGAAAAAATGTTTCATTTTTCATATTACATACAAGACAATTCTGGGAAAATACCTCAAATTGGCGATAATGATAGCGGAGTTTTTTTAAGATTAGGTAATGAGGATTTAACCGACCATAGATATTTAATAAGGCTTTACAGCTTAATTTTTAATCAAGATATAAAAGATTCGAAATATAATAATTTGAAATTATTTTGTCCAAAAGCAGGAATTTTTGTTTATAATGATGATGATATCCATTTTACTATATATAATGGATTAAATGGTCAAAGAGGCAATGGCGGTCATGCGCATAATGATAAATTGAGTTTTATTTTTAAGTACAAAGGAGAAGATATATTTATTGACCCCGGAACATATCTTTATACACCCTTGTCAAAAAAAAGAAACTTATTTAGATCTACAAAGAGTCACAATACAGTAATTGTTAATAACCAAGAACAAAACAGGTTCATAGATAAATATTTATTTGGTATGTCGCTTGATTCAAAAAAAATGTATTCTGAATTTAATATTAGTAGTGAAGGATTTAGTTTTTCAGGATCACATGATGGGTATAGTAGAATTGGGAAAGGTTTAATTCATAAAAGAAAAATAAATTACAATAAATCAAAAAATTCAATTTTAATTAATGACTCTTTTGATAATTCATCATTGCCAAAATCATTTTCTTTAATTTTAAATAAAGATACTTTTATTAAAAATGACAATAATAAAATTAATTTTAAATTTGGGAAAATAACTTTTCGTAATCATTCAAAAATTAAACTTTTTAATTTCTTCAGCTCTCCAGAGTATGGAAAAATCAATAATAATGCTTTGAGATTTCAAATTGATTTTGATAAAGATTTAGAAACTAAAATTGAATTAACTAAATGAGCATTTTTAAATATTTATTTCAGATTATTACTTTAGATATAATTTCAAAAGCAATTTTTGGGATAATGAGTATTTTAATTATTAGGTTTTTATCAGTTGAAGAGTTTGCAATATATTCAATTTCTATTGCATTAATCAACATAGTATCTTCATCTGTTTCATCAATTTTTAATAGACTATATATTGCAGGGGGTATTGATAAATCATTACCTAAATCATCTTTTTTTACTTATCAAATTTTGTTAACAGCAGTAATTTTTATTTTTTTATTACCAATGAGTTCAATCTTTAATAATTATTTTTCAATTATTTTTTTAGCTACTTTATCTCAGGTATTATTTTTGTTTGTTCAAACACACTTTCAAGCAAGTTTAAATTTTAAAGTTTATTATTTATCTGATTTTACAAGAATCGCAATTTATTCATTCAGTTTTATCACTCTAATATGTTTGAATACTTTAAACACAATGAATATTCTAATAGTTTATTGCCTATCATCGTTATCGTCTTTTATTTTTTTTGGAATAAAACTTTTAAGAATTAAGGATTTATTAGATTTAAGAAATGTTATTATCTTCACAAAATCTTTATTACATGGCAATGAAATGTTTCTATTACTTTATTCTTTGATTGTAATTCTTTTTTCTTATACGGATTTATTAATGTTAAAATATTTTTCTACGGAGTATTCGGTTGCAATTTTTGCAGCAGCATTTACTTATTATGGATTTCTTAGGACTATCTTAAATTCAATTCATAAACTTATGTTACCTTTAGTTCAGAAAAGTAAATCTATTGATGAGATAAAGTCTATAATGAAAAATTTTAGTTATTTATCTTTTACAGCTTTCCCACTATTTATCATGATAATTTTTTTAAGTGATTTTTTTATACCTTTTTTGGATAATAATAAATATCCAGAGTCAATTAAGATTTTTAAGATATTAGCTATATCATCATATTTTTCTTTTCTTTTTAGCCCATATGTAAATATAGTTTTCAGAGCGAAAAATGCTAAATTTTTATTTCAAATTTATTCAATTATTTTTTCTATCTATTTATTAACCTCCCCAATTATTATCATTTTTTTTGATGTTATAGGTTTAGCAATTTTTTCATTATTTGCATGGCTACTTTTAAATTTTATTACTTTTTTAAAGTCTCAAAAGATATTATTTAACTCTAAAGATCTTGTATTAGATGATTAATACTTTATACTACTTATCACTGATTTTTTTATCTCTCATTTTTATTTTTTTGTGCTTGAAAGAAAGAATTTTTTTAAAAACACCAATCAATTTTGTTTATTGTGCATCTTTCATTTTTCTAAATATTTTTGGTAGTTTTTTTATTTTTTTCCCCGAGAGCAATCTTCTTTCTGACTATTCAATATATAAAACTCAAAGTTCTTCATTAAATATTTTTTTTGCACTTCTTCTGATTCAGGTATTAAGCTTTATACTTTTTTTACCAATTCATTTAAAAAACAATAGAATTTATAATGAATTGAGTTTGGATCGAGTCATATCTTATAAATATGTTTTAGCTTTGATATCATTTTTAATTGTAATTTATTACTATATATCAAACGGAATACCGCCCTTTTTTTCAACAAGTTTTTTTGAATTAGGAAATGATTTAATTGTTCAATCACGTTCAAACTTTTTATTAGAAATAAATAATTTTTGGTTTTTTAGATTAGGATTTTACTACATCCCTCAAATAATATGTTCAATATTATATATTGATTATCTAAAAAATAAGTCAAAACAAAACATGTTTAAATTTTATTCTTACTTTATTTTTTCTGTAATTTTATCATTATCATTTTTACATAAAACACCCATTGTAATCTTAATACTACAGTTATTTTTTATTAAAATTTTTGTATCAAAAAATATTGATTTTAAAACTATAATTATTTCTTCTGTATTTTTATTTATTTCTATGTTTTCTTTGTACTATCTTTCTTTTTTTGGACAATTAGATATTAGTTTAGGTTTTATATTATCTGCGTTATTTCAACGAATTTTTGCAGTTTATCCATTAGCTTTATCTTTAGTTCCGGATTTAGTAAACCATTATGGTTTTTTCTATGGTGCAACTATAATTAACCCTTTAGGATTATTTGATTTTAATCAGATTAATTTATCTCACGAACTACATTATTTAATTTATGGATTTGTAGCTAATGCACCTGCTCCGGCTATTGGCTATGCATATAGCGATTTTGGTTTTCTTGGCGTATTTTTTTATGTAATTATTGTTAACGCATTAATATTTATATATCAATTTTTTATAAGCTTTATAAAAAATAATACAATTAAATTAGTTTTTTTATGTTACATGATGACTAAAGCTCTTTTTCTTTCAATGACATCAATTTTTGACTCTTTATTAAATCCAACTGATATTTTCTTATTTTTAATTATGATAAGTATATATTACATAAATAGATATTTTGGAGGCGAGTTACGAAACAATTAGTATTATTAAAGGATATAAAATTTAGAGAAATAGAACATACTTTAAATAAATTTAATATATCTGAAGAGGTAAAAATTAAAAATTACTCTGATTTTTATTTAAACAAATCAAAGCAGTTTAATGCAATAAGAGACGAAAAATTAGATAGATTATTTTTTGGCATTTACGATATTAATTATCTCAAGTGGTCTTCTCTTTTTTATCTAATGCTTTCATTTTTCAATTCAAAAAAAACCTATATCGTTGACACAAATCAAAAAATAATTAAGTTCACAAATTTTTTTTTAGTTAAGAGCACTTTTCTAGCAATTATATCTTCGTTCCTTCAAATATTATATCTTATAAACCTCCCTTTATTATTAATAAAATTTGCATTTAGTAAAAAAAACATGCCTAAAAAAAATCAAAAAATTGAACATTTAAATGTTGCATATTTGAGAACAACAGATTCATATAATTTAAGATCTGGAGGTTCACTTGGTCACACATTAGGCACATTAGATGGGTTCAATGATTTAGTTAATAACATTCATTTTTTTGGTATTGATAAACTGCAAGACATTAACAAGGATATAAAAAGTACTATTTTCAGACCATCTCGCTTTCTTAATTATGTAAACATATCAAACAGATTAATTTTCTCTCAATATTTTTTTAATAAGTTGAAAAATTATTTTTCATCCAATAACTATGATATTATTTATCAAAGATTAAGTAGAGATGATATTTCTGGTGCGTTACTAAGTAGATTTTTCAAAATACCTCTTATAGTTGAATATAATAGTTCTATGAGTTGGGAGGTAAAGAATAGCTCTTTTTTCATTGAAAAAATTTTTATTAAGATAACCAAAATTTTGGAAAAAATAATGTTGAACCAAGCATCAATCATTATTGCTGTTTCTTCTGTATTAAAAGATGAATTAGCAAAAAAAGGATATACAAATGTTTTTGTTGTTACAAATGGAGTTAATGTTAATATCTTTAAAGCGAATAATAATGATTTAAAATCAAATTTAAAGATAGATAAAAATCAAAAAATTGTCTGTTTTAGTGGTTCATTTGGTTTTTGGCATGGTGTTGATATTATGGAGGAGGCAATAAATAAATTAAATGAACAAAATATAAATTGTCATTTCCTAATGGTTGGTGATGGTTTCTATAGAAACAATTTTGAAAAAAAAATGAAGGGAGCCAAAAATATAACCTTTACTGGGAATGTTGATTATTCTAAAATAGTTGATTATTTATCTATTGCTGATATTTTTCTATCACCACATAATATAAGCACAAAAGAGAAATTCATAGGTTCACCGACAAAGCTCTTTGAGTATATGTCAATTGGAAAAATTATTATTGCATCTCATTTAGATCAAATATCAGAAATATTATACCCATCTTTAAAAATATCATCTAATAATGATTTGAATGATTTTAAAATAAACGCTGAAGATACAGGTATTACCGTAAAACCAGGAGATTCTATCTTGTTGGGTGAAGTGATTAAATTTACGTTAAAAAATTATGAGTCTCTAAAGCATATGGGAGCTAGCGCAAGATTAAGAGCTAAAAATTATTATACATGGAATAACAAGGTTAAAGAAATTTTGAAACACCTCAATAATTATGAATAAAAATAAATTAAATATTCTATTTCTTCTAAGTCATCAGCCTAATCCTAGGTTTGTAAAACAAATTAAATTTTTATCCCAAAAAAATAATGTTATTCTAATATATTTTTACAGAAATATTATGAATGATTTATTAGAAGATTACAAATATGATGTAAAGCAAATTTTTATTTTAGATATTATTCCTGATAGTTTATCATCAATATCAAATTATTTTAATAGAATATGGAAATATTTAACCTCAATTATTACTTTAAACAAAAAATTAAATGAATATCAAATTGATATATGCATTACAAATAATATTGATATGCAATTAATGTATAATATCTCAAGCATATTTAGATCAAAACAAACGACAAAAGTAATTCAAATATCTGATCTTCTTTCTTATCATCAATCTACTTCATTAAATGCAAAGATTTTTTTATTTCTAGAAAAAATTGTTTTTAGAAGCGTTGATAAATTAATAGTTACATCTGAAAAATTTTTTACGGAACATTATAAAATTTTTTTTAAAGGTGCTTTTTTTGTTTTAGAAAATAAGCCTTTAAAATCTTTATTACCTGAAAAAGTACCAAAAAATAAAAATTCAAAAAGGATAATTGGTATTGTTGGCCTTTTATTACAATTAGATGTGTATGAAAGGCTTTTTGAAGCTGTTAAAAATGATAGTAGATACGAAGTTCATATTTATGGGATGGGCAAATACGCAGAAAAAATTACGGCTTACGCTCGACAAATAGAAAATGTAAAATATTTTGGTCCCTACAAATTTTTTAATGATGTTTCTAAGATTTATAGTTCTATAGATATACTTTATATGCCATACAGCAAAATAAATAAATCAATGAATAACAGATTAGCTTTACCAAATAAACTATATGAGGCTATGTATTATAAGGTGCCAATTATAACATCTAAAAATACATATTTAGGTTCACGAGTTATTGATTTGTCAATTGGCTTACAAACAAATTATCAAAATCTTGAGGATTTAAAGTGCTCATTAGAAATGATATTCAATAATTACAACAAGTATGTCAAAAACTTGAATGTGTTAGATACTAATTTATTTTTAGCAGATAAAGACTATAAAAAACTTGAAACATTTTTAACAAGAGATTTAAGAATGTTATGAAAATTTTATTTCTGACAGATAATTTTCCCCCTGAGGTTAATCCTCCTGCAACAAGAACAATGAAAAATATCAAAGAATGGGTTAAAAAAGATGATATACATATTACTGTAATCACTTGTTTCCCAAATTATCCAAAAGGTAAAGTTTATAGTGGTTATAAAAATAAATTTTACACAAAAGAAACAATAGAGGATGGAAAAAATTACATTAATCAGAGTTTGGTCATACATGGCAGCGAATTCTGGTGTAGTTAAAAGAATTCTTGATCAATTAAGCTATGCAATTATGAGTTTATTTTTTGGATTATTCCAAAAGTATGATATAATAATTGCTACATCACCTCAATTTTTTACTACATGGTCAGCTTTTTTTCTGAGTAAAATTAAAAGAAAGCCCTGGGTTTTTGAATTAAGAGATTTATGGCCTGAGTCTATTGAGGCACTTGGTGTAATAAGAAATAAATCAGTATTAAGTATATTAGAAAGTATAGAACTATTTCTTTATAATGATGCTAAAATAGTCATTTCACTGACCAAAGCATTTAAAGAAAATTTGATTTCTAGAGGAATTAGTCCTAATAAAATTCATGTAATTACTAATGGAGTAGATTCAGAAATCTATAGCCCTAAAGTAAAAAATCATAAATTGATTGAAAAACTTAATTTAAAAAATAAGTTTGTTGTGGGATATTATGGTACTCATGGTATTTCTCACGCTTTAGATTTTATAATTGAATCAAATCATAAAATGTCAGATAACGAATTTCATTTTTTATTTGTTGGTGATGGAGCTGAGAAGAACAGTTTACTGCAATTGTCCAAGAAATATAAATTGGAAAACATTACATTTATTGATACTGTCGGGGAAGAATCTTTATTAGACTATATTTCAATTTGTGATATTGGTCTTGTTAATTTGAAGAAAAATGATGCTTTTGTTAAAGTTATTCCTTCAAAATTGTTCAATTTAGCATCAATGAAAAAACCAATTTTATTGGGCGTAGATGGGGAAGCAAGAAAAATTTTAGAACAGTATAATGCAGGAGTTTTTTTTGAACCTGAAAATTATCAAAGCTTCAAAGAAAATTTATTACTTCTCAAAGATAATCATTTAGTTTACAATACTTGTAAAGAAGATTGTACATCATTAGCGAATGCATATAATCACAAAAAATTAGCGAATAAAATGTTAGATATTATTAAAGAGAGATAGATAAATTAATTTTATTATTTATAGAAAAATTTATTAATTCATTTAATGAGCAAGCAACTGTACCTTTTTTATTAACAACCATTGCTGCAGAGCAATTAGCTATTAAAGCAGATTTACGAACATTTTTTGTTATTACATAAAATAGAGAAAAAATAGCAATTACTGTATCACCAGCTCCAGTTACATCAGGATTATTAATTTTAATTGGTTTAATATTTTCAATATTGAATTGATTATTAATTACTGAGATACCTTTTCGTCCTTTCTTTGCAATCACATATTCAAACCCATATTTTTCAATAAGTATTTTAGAAGCTTTATGAACTAAGTTATTATTCACAATATTTTTAATTCCTGATAAAATTGATAGTTCATCTAAATTCGGAGTTATAATTGAAGAATTTTTAAATAAGTGGTTGTTTGATTTTTTTGGATCTAAAACTACAATGTTACCATTGTTTTTAAACCAATTATTTTTAAAAACACCTTTATTATAATCTGATAAAATTATAATGTCATATTTTTCATATTTTATATTTATTCTTGGTTTCCATGTTTTCAGGACTTTTTCATGATCAACTCTTACAACTTGATTTGAATTTGAAATAATCCTTTGTTTAACAGTTGTTATATGATTTTTAATTATATCAATATTTCTTGTATTCACTTTATAATTTTTTAGAATCTTTGTTAGTTTTTTTCCCCATAAATCGTCTCCAACATATCCTATGCATGTTACATTTGCACCCATTTTTGATAAATTTATTGCTACGTTAGCAGCCCCTCCAGCTTCAAATTTTTCTTTCATGAGCTCTACAACAGGAACAGGAGCTTCTGGAGATAGTCTTGCCGATTTTCCTTCTTGATAAAAATCCAACATTAAATCTCCAATTACGAGAACTTTTAATTTAGATATTTTTCTCCTAAGTTTTTTTTCATTTATTATATTCATTTTTTACCTTGATTTTCTACTAAAGCCTGTTTTTCTTTAAGAGTATTACTATCGATCAAATAATTTTTCATAATTATATTAAATTTGGTATCTAGCTCGTACACCAGAGGAATTCCTGTAGGAATATTTACATTTAATATTTCTTTCTCTGAAAGATTTTCCAAAATTTTAACAATTGCTCTCAGTGAATTACTATGAGCAACAATTAAGTGATTTCGTGAACTTTGTTTAACATTTTTTAAAAATTTTTCCCAAAAAGGGTTCAATCTTATAATAACATCTTTAAGACTTTCTCCTGATGGAAGTTTATCAATTGAAATATCTTTAAAAAGCATTGAATTTTTGGGGTGTCTAAAATCATTATTTTTAAGAAGTGGGGGAGGAGTGCTAAAACTCCTTCTCCATATTAGAACTTGTTTTTCTCCATATTTACCAGCTGTTTCTGATTTATTTAAACCTTCTAATGCACCATAATGTCTTTCATTTAGTCTCCAGTCATACACAATTTTGTTTTTATCAAAACCAATAATATTTGATACAATTTTTGAAGTATCTACTGCTCTTGTTAGTATTGAAGTATGAATATTTTGTATACAAATATTATTTTTTAAAATAGCATTTCCGGCATATTTTGCTTCTTCAATACCTTCAGCAGTAAGCGTTACATCTTTCCATCCTGTAAATCTATTTTCAAGATTCCATTGACTTTGTCCATGTCTGAGTAAAATAATTTTCATTTCTTTTTTCTAATATTCATATTTGCATAATGCTTTAGTTTTTTATGCATAATAAAATATTGTTTTCCATCACTAAAATTTTGAGTTAAAAGTTTTTCATCATTTCGCAATTTAAAATATGCTTCAATAAGGAGATTACACATTAACGTTTCATAGTCATTTCTTATATTTTTAATACTTATTTTAGATTTTAGTTTATATACTTTTTTTTGAATTATCTTTCCAGTATCAATCCCAGTATCCATTAAATGCGTTGTTAAACCTAATTTTTTAAAATTTTTTTCTAGTATTGGCCATTCTACAACATCCATACCTCTATAATCTGGCAATAGACCCATGTGACAATTAACAATACCAATTTTAAAATTATTTATTATTTTATTTTTAATTATGCCACCTCCTGTAAATAACGCTATTTCTGGTTTTATTTTTTTTAAAAATTTTTCTATCTTTGAATTGTTAAAATTGTTACAGAAAATTAATTCAATTTTATTTTTTCTCGCAAAATTTACAATATTGCTATCATCTAGGTTTAAGGTTTGTTTGAGATTAACTATATTAAAGCGTTTATTGGTATATGCTTTCTCTTTTAAAAAAATTTTTTTCCATATTTTTTTTAGTAATCTATCTCCATCTCTTCTAAACTCAGATTTGAATCTTTGAAAATTAAATAGTTTTAAAACAATAATACCTGCAATAGGAATTTTTTGATCTAAACACATTTTAGCAACACATAATGTGTAAAGACTGTATTTGCTCGGAGAGAATATTATAATACCTTTATTAGTCATAAAATTTGTTTGATATTAGGATTTCAACCAGACTATTGAAATTAGATTTATTATTTTTTTGTGAGAAATAACTATTATTAAAATTATCAAGTATTTTTAAAACAACATTCAAATATCTTAAATCATCAAATTTTGAATAGTTCAATAAAAGAACAGATATTAATAATTCAATTTTATGATCTCCTTTAAAGTTATTATAAATTTCTATTGATGAATTATTTTTAACTTCACAAAATTTTAAAATTTTTTCGCTTAGTTTAATATCAATATCATTATAGTCAGTAGTTTGGATTAAGTGTATAAGATCATCTGTATCCAATTCTGAAAACTTTCTTTTTTTAGAACTAAGATATCCTTTTTTTAAAGATAGTTTATTTAAATCTAAAATATTATTTATAATAAATTTTTTTACATATTTATTAATACTTAAAATTTCACAGATATGAGAATTACCATCAAAATATTTAAAACCTTCACCCGATATTTCGAATGAATCATGTGTTTGTTTACCATCTGAAAATGAAATTACTCCGTTTTTAAAATATTTTTTTGGCCAAAAATCTTTTTCTAGTACCATAACTTTATTCCATTTTTCTAAGTTTTTTGAATGATATATAAAACCGTAATTAGGATGTGACCCTGGTCCTTTCTCACACGTTATTGAAGCTAAGTAATTATTTTCATTTATTTTTTTGGTATACCATACTGGACCTGGGAAAGGTTGTAGCCTAAGATATTTTCTATTTTCTCTTTTTAATTTATAAAGATAATTTTTCTCAAGTTCTGAATCTGTAATCCAATAAATATAATTTTCCTCAAAAAAGAGATTGCATGCCCTAAATTTCTGCGTTCCATCACCTATCCATTCTATTTTTTTGAATTCTTTATCTACGCATATAAAGTGATTTTCATCCTTAAAATCACCTGTCAAAATCCAAATTTTATTTTCAAAATTATCCCAAAAACATCCATGTACGTGTCTAGCCTTCTTTGCTTCAATATTATAAACTATGTTCCAAGATTTACCTTTATCGGCAGATTTATAAATAGGTATTGGTTGCCTTTTTTTATTTTGCCCATATTCTCCAAAAAAAAGCTCCCCATCTTTCGTTTCACATATTGAATTTTTTAGTAATTGTCTACACTGTTTTAATTTTAAAGTTAATTGCAATATTTTTTTTTGCTTATCATAGTAGTAAACATTACCATCATTTATTATAACTAAACCTTGTTTATTTTTTCCTACTAACTTAATGGTGTATTGATCAATTCTTAATAATCTTCTTAATATTCTTATATTACCAACGATTTTTTTCCACCATTTAATTGGTATTTGTATTTCAGTTATTGATGAATTTTCTTCGATAAAAACTTTATCAAATTTTGTGAAAACATTTATTTCATTATCGAAATAGTGAACTGATTCAGCACCATCATTTTTATATATTGTATTTAAAATCATCTAATGCTTTATGTCTCTAGTGAAAAGAACTACAAATATTGTTTTTATTAGTATTCTTAAATTCATTAAAAAATTTTTATTCTTTAAGTAAGTATAATCTAAATCAACCTTTTGTTCATAACTATTGCTATCTCTACCTTCAACCTGAGCTAGACCAGTTATTCCAGGCTTTATTTTATGTACACCATATTGAGCTCCCTCAGTTTCTTTGACAATCTCTTCATTTTTTGCCATGCATGGCCTGGGACCTATAAAATGCATATCACCTTTGAGAACATATTGAAAAACTGGGGTAAGTTCATCGAAACTAAATTTTCTTAAGAATACTTACCAAAAATTGAAATGTAACTATTCTTCGGCATTACTACAATTCTTCAGTTGGGAGCTCCGAGGTGTATGACGTTTCATAGTCCTAAATTTGTAGAGATTAAAAATCTTATGATTTAAACCATAATTTTCTTGGACATATATAAAATAGGAGACCCATCAGAAATAAAAATTAATTAATGAAACAAGTTATGAAGAGTGGCGAAATGAAAATAATTAAAATAGTGCTATTATTTTATTTATCAGCTAAATAATTTTATTATCAAATTTGCCAAAAATAAATATTGAAAATTAGTACCTGTAATCATCTTTTTTATAAGGACCACCAACTTTAACACCAATATATTTTGCTTGAGATTTTGTAAGTTTAGTTAAATCAGCATCCAGATGCTTTAAATGTATTCTTAGCAACTTCTTCATCTAATTTTCTGGGTAAATCATAAATTCCAGTTGCAGGTTTATTTTTTGCTAAAAATACTTGGGCTAATACTTGATTTGAAAAGGAAGTAGACATCACAAAACTAGCATGCCCTGTTGCGCACCCTAAGTTGACTAGTCTACCTTCAGCTAATAAAATATTTGCTTACCATTTTTGAAAGTATATCTATCTAGTTGTGGTTTTATTTGATCTCTCTTTGCTCCTGATTTATTTAAGCGCATCAACTTGAATTTCATTATCAAAATGTCCAATATTACAAACAATGGCTTGATCTTTCATTTTTCTCATATGTTTTAAGGTGATGATATCTTTATTACCAGTAGTTGTAACAAAAATATTTCCTCTAGTTTAAAACATCTTCTAGTCTTCTTACTTCAAATCCTTCCATCGCTGCTTGAAGAGCACATATTGGATCAATTTCAGTTACAATAACTTTACAACCATATGACTTCATTGATTGTGCTGAACCTTTACCTACATCTCCATAGCCACAAACAACCACGGTTTTTCCAGCAAGCATTATTTCGGTTGAACGTTTAATTCCATCGGCCAACGATTCTCTACATCCATAAAGATTATCAAATTTAGATTTAGTTGCTGCATCATTTACATTAAAGCTGGGAATAATAGAGTAGCATCTTCTACCATTTGCTGTAATCTAGCTACACCTGTTGTTGTTTCTTCTGAAACGCCTATAATTTCAGGAACAATATTATGCCAATGATTTGGATTAAGTTTATGAACTTTTCTTAAAAGTTTTTCAATCACAATTTCTTCTTCAACTGTAGTTGATTTTTGGAAGTTTTTTATGTTCTTTAAATAGTAATTCTCAATTCATATCCTTTATGAATTAACAATGTTGCATCGCCACCATCATCTACAATAAGATTTGGACCTAAATTATTCTTAAAGGTTAATGCTTGAAGCGTACAATCCCAATATTCTTCAAGTGTTTCACCTTTCCAAGCATAAACTGGAGTTTTAGTTTTAGCAATAGCAGCAGCAGCCTCATCTTGCGTAGAAAAAATATTACAACTTGCCCAGCGAATGTCAGCACCAAGATCTTTTAATGTTTCTATCAGAATTGCTGTTTCGATTGTCATATGCAATGAGCCAGTAAGCCTAAAGCCTTTTAGAGGTTTTGATTTAGAATATTTTTTCTTAATTCCATCAAGCCTGGCATTTCTTTTTCAGAAATATCAATCTTATCTCTACCTAATTTTGCTAGTGCAATATCTTTAATTTTGTATGGTAAGACTCAACAATCTTTTTTGATTGATTATTTGTTTTTCTTTTGGTTTTCATTGATTTCTTTGATTCAGTTGTTTGTAATCTCATTTTTCCTCTTAAAAGTTTAATTGATTTGCTATATCAGTATTTTCCCAAGCAAGATTTTTTTACCAAAATGGCCATAATTTGTAGTTTTAGTTAGATCTAATGTAAATAGATTAAATCTTCTAATAATTCCTAAAGGTGTCAAATCAATATTTTGATAAATCCAATCTGATATATCATTTCTAACTCTACCATCACAATATACGTAAAGCGATACAGGCTCTTTAACACCTATAGCATAGCTGAGTTGGATAGTAGCATTTTGCGAACTCCTGATGCAACAATATTTTTAGCTAAATACCTTGCCATATATGCACCACTTCTATCAACTTTTGTACAATCTTTTCCGCTAAATGCTCCTCCACCATGAGGTGCATAGCCACCATACGTATCAACTATGATTTTTCGTCCAGTAACTCCAGTATCGCCATCTGGTCCACCTGTAACAAAATTACCAGTTGGGTTAATTTGAAAAATAGTATCATCATCAAACATATCATTTAATTCTGGTTTGATAATTTTTTCTACTCTTTTTTGCACTTCATCAGGATTATCTTTTAAATCTTTACTATGTTGAGTGCTACAAACCACATTTGATATTCTTACTGGGTCATTCACATTACTATATTCGACTGTTACTTGCGCTTTTCCATCTGGACCCATCCAGTCTTGTCCATTATGTCTTGCCGTAGAAAGCGCTTTAGTAATCTTGTGGCTGTAGTAGATGGCACTTGGCATTAAAGAATCGTTTTCATTACATGCATAGCCAAACATCATTCCTTGATCACCTGCACCAAAGTCATCAGTGCCTCTAGCAATATCAACACTTTGAGTATGAATTAAGTTTTTAAAAGATAGTGTATTCCAATGAAAGTTTTTTTGTTCATAACCAATGTTTCTAATGGTTTGCCTAACTAATTCTTCAATTGAATCAGTATTGTCCATTAAGTCTGTTTTGACTTCTCCAGCAATGGTTACCATGTTTGACGAAACCATTGTTTCAATAGCCGCTCTATGACTTTCGTTCTGATTTATTAGATAATTTGCAATATTATCTGAAATTAGATCAGCAACTTTATCTGGGTGACCTTCTGTTACTGATTCAGATGTAAAAAAATAGTTTTTCATAAATCTTTTTTTATCCAATCATGTTTTGTGTAATCAACGGTAATTTCATCACCGAGATTTATATTTTTTATTGTTGATAGCTTTATAAAATCTCCATCATATACAGCTTCGCAGTTTGGGGTTATTGAATGATTAAAAAATCCACCTAATGGCGTTCTAATATATCCATGTGAAAATCTTTTATCTTTAACATGAGTGATTCCAAGCTCTGTTTTAGAAGTAATTTTTGTGGAAGCAAAAAGACCTAATCCATGAATTGAAGATTCTCTTATAGTTAAAGAGGAGGGCAATGGCTCAAAAGTCTTTAATTTTTCAAAGTTTGACACGTGAAATAATATAATTAATTAAAGTCATAATAAATGTTTTTTTTGTAATGTAATTAGAATATATTCATCTCGATATGAAGACAGCAGAGAAATATCTTATTCTATGAGCCTAATTAATCAAATAATTTTATTACAAGATGTAGATAATAAATTATTTGAAATCAATAAATTACTAGGCGATCTTCCTACAAAAGTCCAAGAATTAACTGAAGAAGAAGATTCAGTGAAAATATCATTAGAAAATAAAGAAAACGATCTCAAAGATACAACAGTGCTTATTAGTACTAATGAAACGCTTGTACAAACCACTTCTGATAAAATAAATTCTCTAAAAGATAAGCTAATTGATGGATCAATTTCTACAAATAAAGAATATGATGCCATGATGGAAACTATAGATTTTGAAAAAAATCTTTTAGATGAAAAAGAATCAGAGTTAATTGAGTTAATGACTAAAAAAGAAAATTTATCAAAAGAAATTGATGAAGATAAAGCTTCATTAGATGGAATCATCACAGAATTAAAGTCAAAAAAAGATGATTTGAATGTCAAAATGGAAGAAGTGTCAGAAGAAAATAATGCATTAAAAATTGAGAGAGATAATATTGCAAAAGACATTTCGGAAGATATTATGGAAACATATATGCAAATTTATAATGCTAGAGAAGGTGTAGCTTGTTCAGAAATTTTAGACAATAATTGTGAAGGTTGTGGAGCCTATATTCCTCCTCAATTAGTTAATGAAGCCCTATCCAAAGAAATAGTCAATTGTGGTACATGTAGTAGATTTTTGTATAAGTCAGAAAACAATACAAAAAATTAATTTTTTTCTTCTTAATTCAATTTCAATCCCTTATTATATCTCCAAGAGCTGATTGGATGATTACTCGATTTTTTCGAGAGGAAAGTCCGGGCACCGCAGAGCATAGTGCCACCTAACAGGTGGGATTCGTGAGAATATGGACAGTGCAGCAGAAAGTAGACCGCCATTTATTTGGTAAGGGTGAAACGGTGGTGTAAGAGACCACCAGTAATAATGGTAACATTATTAGCTGGTAAACCCCACTAGGTGCAAGATCACGTAGACCCAAGATGCTGCTCGCATCATTTGAGGGAAGGGTAGATTGCTAGAGTTTTATAGAAATATAAAATAGAGAGGAATGATCATCGCATCATTGATGTACAAAACCCGGCTTATAAATCAGCTCAAAAAATTGTTATGAAGAAATCAAAAATAGCAGGTATTGGATTTAATGTTCCAAATAACGTTGTAACAAATCATGATTTAGAAGACATGATGGATACAACTGACGAATGGATTAAAACAAGATCAGGAATTGAGGAAAGAAGGTGGGTAGAAGCTGGAACTGCCAATTCTGATTTAGCACTACCGGCTTGCATAGAAGCAATCCAAAAAGCTGGTATTACACCAAATGAAATAGATGCTATTATAGTGGGTACGGTCAGTTCAGATTATAATTTTCCTGGAATGGCACCAATTATTCAACAAAAATTAGGTATAACTCACCATGTTCCTGCATATGATATCAGTGCAGCATGTTCAGCATTTATTTATTTATTAGAAATGGGTGATCAATATATTAAAACTGGAAAATATAAAAATGTACTTTTAGTTGGTTCTGATTTGATGTCAACAATCATTGATCGTTCACCTGAAGGTAGAGCAACGGGTGTATTGTTTGGCGATGGATCTGGTGCAGTCGTGCTTCAAGAATCTCAAGATGATAGTCAGATTTTATCAACTCATCTTTTTGCTGATGGAAAAGGTGTTGAACATTTAGGGGCAAAAGCTCCAGGCTCGTATTTAATCCGCTTAGAATAGATGATAAGATTGTAGCTGAAAGAGCACCATTTACCTTATCAAAATGGTAGAGAAGTATTCAAAAACGCTGTGACAAGAATGCCTGAAGCTATAGATGTTGCACTAAAACACAATAACTTACACATAGATGATGTATCATTGGTTATTGCTCATCAAGCAAATAAAAGAATATTAGAGACTTGTGCTAAAAGAATGAATTTGCCAATGGAAAAAATGTTTGTGAATATTCATAAATATGGAAATACAACTGCTGCTACTATTCCAATTGCAATGTGTGAAGCTTTAGCAGGAAAATAAATTTTCTAAAGGGTGATTATATTATTTTAACAGCATTCGGCGCAGGATATACTTGGGCATCGGCAGCAATTAAATGGTAGTATGAATAATTTTAAACAGCTCAAAGATTTTTTACTTAAAAAATAGATTTCCAATACTTTGGTTTTTCCTCTTATCATTTGCTATATCTTTAACTTTTCCAACTGGATTTTCAATTAGATATTCTTATCAGTTGAATGATATTGCTAATGAACCAATAATTGCACCTTTTGATTTTGGAATTCTTAAAACAGATCAAAAGCTTAATAAAAGACCTAGATGAAGCAAAGAAATCAGTACCTTTTTCTTTTAGCAGAAATCAAGATTTTGTTGATAACCAAATTGCTTCCATTGATACTTTTTTTATTTATTTAAATGATATTTATAGCTCACATGAATTATTTATATCCTCACAAGATTCACTATATAAATATCGATATGAACCAGAATTTGAAAGTTTTCAGACTAGCTTTATTGCAGATAGCACAACGTATGTAACGCTTTATAATGAGTTCTTAGATCAATATCAGTTTCAAATTAAAAAAAATCAATGGGATCAATTGTTAGGAATTAATGAAAGTTTAGCAGAGCCTATAAACTTAGAGATATTCAAAAATCAAGTTAAACAAATATGTCTTAATAGATGGGCTGAGGGCATAATCGATGAACCATTAGACAAATATTTTGAGTAGCGAAATTAGTATAGTGCAAGGCGGAGAGCTTATTATTGCTCCAACCAAGAACTATAACGATATAGAATCAGCCTGGAAAAAAAATAAAGAAGAAGTAAATCTTATTTATGAAAATGATGTAGATATTAAATCTATATTGAGCTACGAACTCATTAATGAGTTTACAAAACCAAATATTATTTTTGATAAAGAATTGACTGAGTCAAGGCAAAAAGAGCGCTTGGATAGAGTATCGCGTTTTCAAGGAACAGTGCTTGCAAATGAATTAATTGTTGATACTAATAACAGAATTACAGATTCAGTTTTATTAAAATTAAAATCTTTAAGATTTGAATCTGAAAGAAGATTGGGCTATGAAAAGGCTGCAGATAAATTTAGAGAATACTTAGGAGCATTTTTTGTTGTTTCTATATTGCTTTTCTTACTTTTTTCATTTTTTTATATCTATAGAGGAAACTATTTTGAAAATCTATAAGATTTTAGTTTTAATTGGTTTTCTAATGTACTCAATAGTCTTTTTTTCATGGATAATTATTAATTATCAGTTCCCTGTTTATATCATTCCTATAGCAATGTTTTCTATCCTAATAACCGTATTGCTAGATACAACAGTTGCATTAATTTCTTCCACTATTCTGATTCTGTTAATATCATTACTAATTGGTAACGATTTAGATTTTGCTATAATTCAGTTTATTATAGCTTGTATTGCAATATTTAGTGTTAGGAAGCTTCGTAAAAGAAGACAAATTATTGCAACAATGATAACATTAGTTTTCTGTAGTTTGTTTGTATTCTTTTCTGTGATGCTTTTTAAGGGAATTGATTTTCTTGATTATAATTATTCTACAGTCGGATATTTAGCCTTAGCTAGTTTTCTTTGTCCAATTCTTTCTTTTGGTTTAGTACCATTATTTGAATCATTCTTTGGAATTACAACTGATTTAAGCTTAATAGAGTTACTTGATTATGATCAACCGCTTCTTGAAAAAACTAATGGAAGATGCACCAGGAACACATACCCATAGCGTGAAAGTTGGTACATTGGCTGAGTCATGTGCTAATGCTATAGGAGCGCGTGCACTACTTTGTAGGGTAGGTTCATATTATCATGATATTGGTAAAATTAAAAAGCCTGAATATTATGCTGAAAATCAAACTGGAGAAAATAAGCATGATTCTATCTCTCCACATATGAGTGCTAAAATACTAAAACAGCATGTTACAGATGGAATTTCTTTAGCTGATGAATATGGGTTGCCTAAGATTGTTAAAGACTTTATTGAAACACATCATGCTAAAAATAGAATGGAATTTTTCTATCAGAAAGCTTTAACAAATGCAGATAATCCAGAATCGGTTGATGAGAATGAATTTAGATATCCTGGCCCTAAGCCAAACTCTAAAGAGACTGGTATTGTAATGATTGCTGAAGCAATAGAGGCGCAAGCAAATTCTATTAAAAATCCTACACTTGAAAAGTTTGAAAAAATGATAGATAAAGCAATACGTAGTCGATTAGAAGACGGACAATTAGACGAGTGCCCTCTAACAATGGCTGACTTGCAAAAGATTAAAGGCAGAAGAGACGGTAAGCATGGTCTTATACCAGTACTTTCAGGGCTATATCATTCAAGACCAGAATATCCTTCAAAAGATGATTGAAATTAATATTTTCAATAAAGCACTAAATCTTAAAATTGAAGATTCTAAAGTACGCGAATTAGTACATCTAACATTAAATGAAATTCATTATGAAAAAATAAATTTGAACTTCATTTTTTGTAACGATCAGACATTAAATGATTTCAAGGTAAAATACTTTAATGATGATGTGCTTACAGATATTGTAACCTTTCCAATAAGAAATGATTCTGAGCTTGAAGCAGAAATATATATAAGTCATGAGATGGCAATCAGAATGCAAAAGAATTCAAAGTGTCATTAAATAATGAAATATCACGCTTAATAGTTCACGGAATCTTACATTTGATTGGATTTAATGATACTTCTAAAGAAAAAAAAAAGAAATGTTTGAAAAACAAGAGCAAGTAATATCAAATTTTAACAAAAAACTATGTGATGAAGTTTGAATCTTTAAAAGAGTTGATAGATATTGTAATTACACTTAGGTCAGATAATGGGTGTGAGTGGGATAAAAAACAGACTCCAGAATCTTTAACTCCTCATTTAATTGAAGAAACATATGAGGTAGTTGATGCAATCCTAGATAATAATACTGAAAACCTAAAAGAAGAGTTAGGAGATTTATTATTGCACATTATTTTTCAAGCAGTTATTGCTTCAGAAAGAAATCAATTTGAGCTTGATGATATTATAAAAAATATCAATAAAAAATTAACTGAACGCCATCCCACATATTTTGATAAAAATTATGAAGGAGAAGATCCTTCAAAAGTTAAGAATTGGGAGCTAAATAAGAAAAAAGAAAAAAAGAGAAAATCAATTTTAGATGGAGTTCCAAATTCTCTTCCTTCCCTTATTATATCTCAAAGATATCAAGATAAAACTGGAGCTGTTGGTTTCGAGTGGGAAAATGCTAAGCAGGCAATGCTTAAAGTTGATGAAGAGTTAAATGAATTAAAAAATGCTATTAAAAAAATGATGATAAAAATATTGAAGAAGAGATAGGAGACTCTATTAATTACAGTTGTGAATATAGCTAGATTTTTTAATGTATCTGCTGAGCTTGCGCTAAAGAAAACAAATAAAAAATTTTATAATAGGTTTCATTACATTGAAAATGTAGCTGAAGAGTAAAAAACAAAACATTGAGGATTTATCTTTAAAAGAACTTTTAAATTATTGGGAAAAAGCAAAAAATGAAGAAAAAGCAAATTAGAGGAATAACTTTTGGATCATTTGATTTATGTCACTATGGACATGCATTAATGTTTGAAGAGTGCAAGCAGTACTGTGATTACTTAATTGTTGGAGTGCAGTCAGATCCCAGTATTGACAGACCTGAAAAAAATTCACCTATACAAACGCATATTGAAAGAATGGGAATTAGTAAGTTCTTTAAAGTTTGTAGATGAAGTGATTCCTTATAATACTGAATCTGATTTAATTAAAGTTTTAAAAGAGGTTAATCCTGATGTTAGAATTCTTAGGCGCAGATCATAAAGGGAACAGAATTTACAGGACATGAACTGCCTATTAAATGTATATTTAACTCAAGAGATCATGGATATTCAACTTCTGAGCTAAGAAAAAGAGTTTATGAAGCTGAAAAAAAGAAAATCTAGTGTCCTATAAGTAGTTAAATACTACAGTTGCAAGAAACTTGGTATAATCGAGATTTTCATTATTCATTTCACCTAGCAAGCTTTTATCTTGAATAGCTAAAATTCTTAGTTTTTCTCCAATGAAAATCTGCCTAGTATTTAGATCAATATTTCCAAAATTTATTTTATATGGATTATCTTTTGCAACAACAGTGAGAGGATATTGACTATACGAATACTCAGGAAGCATCTTCTTTAAAAAAATTGAAAAAGTATAATCAGAATTAAAATTATCAATAATTAATAATGAACCATTTAATATATTTTTTTGAAGGCTGATAATCTCAAGTTCAGATAGCTTCAGATACTCATTAGAGCATAAGAAAATAATTGCATGATTATTAAAATCATAATCACCATCCATACTATTTTTTATAGAAACTGTAATGTTAGAACGATCATTCAAGAATGAGGTAAGAAGTAAAATATTATCAGAATTGCATTCTCCTTTTAGTAAAATTTTATCAGATTTAGCATATAAATTTCCAACAAGGAAGACAGCTATTAATAAAACAACAATATTTAGTTTTTTAATCATTATTAACAATTTAGGTTTTAATTTTATTTAAATGAAAACACTAAAATTCTATCTTATAATTTTGTTAACTATATCTGTAGTTATTCCTCAAGAAAAAAGTTTTGATCAATCAATTAAAGATACTGAAAATCAAATTAAGCAATTGAAAAATTCAATCAATGCTGGAAATAATGAAGTTAAAAAGCTCCAGTCGCAGTCAAAGAAAACAAAAGAAATATTAGCACTGACCAAAAAAAATATTAAGAATTCAAATAAATTGATAGATACTTACGATAAACAAATTAAGCTTTATAATAAGCAATTGAATAATCTTGAAATTGCCATTAAAAAAAATAATTCAACAATTGGAGAAATAAAGAAATCTTATGAAAAAAGATCAATCAGTCTTTATAAGAATAAGAACCTTGGCCTCTCAAATTATATATTTAACTCTAAAAGTTTTTCACAAATGATTTATCGGTTAAAATATTTCAATATTATATCAGAGATTAACCAAGAATCAGTGAATAAAATTAAAACAACACAAAGATTTAATAAGCAAAAAACTAAAGAAATTGAATTGCTAGTGGTAAAAGTTGAATCTAGCAAAAACTCCAAAAAAAATGAAATAGTACAGTTAAATGGTAAAAAAAAATATCAAGAAAAACTACTAAGCAAACTTAAAAATGAAGAAAAACTTGTTAGGGTTGAAATTGATAAACAATTACAGCAGATAAAATCTTTAGAAAAACTAAGAAAGAAAATTATTGCTGATAAAGAAAAATATAATGCTCAGCAATTGGCAAGTTTAAATAAAATTGATAGAGATATAAGAAAATATAAAGGGAAATTGCAGTGGCCAGTCAAAGGAAAGATAGTAAAATCCTTTGGACCTCAATGGAATCCCAAATTAAATACAACGCTTGATAATCCAGGCATAGATATAAGTGCTAGAGCGACAACACCAGTACAAAGCGTTTTTGATGGATATGTTTCTACTATTACATTTATTGCTGGATATGGGACAACTGTTATAGTAGATCATAATAATAGCTATTATACTGTATTTACACATCTTGAAAGCTTGTTGATAGCAGAAGATACAAATATTAGAGAAGGTCAAAATATTGGGTATGTTTCCAGTGATAATATTATTCATTTTGAAATCTGGGGAAATAATCAAAAACTTAATCCTGAAAGTTGGTTAGTAAGTGGAAATTAAGATTATTCAAAGCGAAATATCAAAGCTCTTAAATGCTGCAATAAATGAGCAAAGAATTTCTAATGCTTATATTTTTTATGGAACATCTGGGTCAGGAAAGGAAGCGTTAGCAATAGAATTTGCCAAAGTAATATCATCTACAAATTCAGAGAAGTTTATCTCTAGCGATAATATTTTTTTTATTATTCCAGCAAAAAAAGATTTTTACGAAAAACTTTTTAAGAGCAAATCATTCGACTCAAAGGAGTATAAAAAATGGAAAAAATTTTTAAGTAATAAAATCCATAATCCACTGCAAAAAAAAATATTATCAGACAGTAGAAATATTCCTGTAGAAGCAATAAAAAACCTAAAAGAAAAAATTTATTTCAAATCTAAAAAGAGAAAAGTAGTATTAATTTTTAATTCTGAAGCTTTATCACATGGTAGCGCTGAATCAGCAAATATGTTATTAAAAATTCTTGAGGAACCCCCTAAGAATACCACATTTATACTAGTTACCGATTTGATAGATCAAGTAAAGCCAACAATTAAGTCTAGGTGCCAAACAGTATACGTTCCAAGAATAACTTCAGATATTATTTCAAAGATATTTTTAAGCAATAAGAGTTTTTCAACCGATTTCATATCTTTCATTTCAGATAATAATTTAAATACAATTGATAGCCTGATGTTGTGGAATGAAGTAAAAATTCTTGGATGTGTTAAAAGCTATATAAATGCAATCAGATATAAAAATGCAGATTCAATTTCAAGCTTCAAAAATTCAACTTTGGATTTATATAGTTCATCAAGAAATGAATTCAACCTATCTTTCAAGGTAATTAAAAAATTCATCAAATTACTTTCTATGCAAAATGAATCTATTGATTCAAAAATTGGTTTTAATGAGTTTGAGGATCTTGCATCAATAGTAAGCTCTAAATACATAAACATGAATCATACAGAGCTAGTTAAAAATATTGAAGACTTTCATCAATCTTTAAATGCAAATGCAAATCCTCAATTATCTCTAATGAACATGATAATTAATTCAAATAAGGCCTTAAATTAGCGTATGCAAAAATATTATTTAACTACTCCTATTTATTATGTCAACGATAAGCCGCATATAGGGCATGCCTATACAACTATTTTAGCAGATACTATTGCAAGATACCGAGTCTTGTTAGGTGAAGAGCCAATACTTTTAACAGGTCTTGACGAACATGGTCTTAAAGTGCAACAAGCAGCAGAAAAAAATGGTAAATCTCCGAAAGACCATTGCGATGATATGGCCCCAGCTTTTGTAAATCTTTGGGAAAAATTAAATATAAAATATTCAGATTTTATCCGAACAACAGAAGAAAGGCACACTACTGTTGTACAAAAAATTCTTGATGAAGTGCACAAAAATGGAGATATCTACATTGATGAGTATGAGGGATGGTATTCTGTTTCAGAAGAAAGGTTTATTACAGAAAAAGAACTAGATAGTGGAGAGTTCGGTCAAGTAAAAAAGATTAAAGAAAAAAATTATTTTTTTAAAATGAGCAAATATCAAACACAACTAATTAAAAAAATTGAATCTGATGAACTGTTAATTCAACCCGTTAGTAGAAAAAATGAAGTATTAGGGTTTTTAAGGAATGAGCTGTCAGATTTATGTATTTCAAGACCAAAGTCGCGCTTAGAATGGGGAATTGAATTGCCATTTGATAAAGACTATGTGACCTATGTCTGGTTTGATGCTTTAATTAATTATATATCTGCAATAGGAGCCTTTAAAAATACAGAAAATTTCAAAAAACTATGGCCAGCAGATGTTCATTTAATTGGTAAAGATATTTTAACTACACATTCAGTATACTGGCCAACCATGCTACTATCATTGAACATCCCCCTTCCTAAAAGAATTTTTGCTCATGGGTGGTGGTTAACAGATAACGAAAAAATGAGTAAATCTTTAGGTAATGTTGTAAGTCCATTATTGCTTATTGATGATTTTGGTGTTGATGCAGTCAGATATTACTTAATGTCAGAAATGGTGCTTGGAATGGATGCTACATTTTCATCTGAATCTTTTGAAAAGAAATATAATAGTGACCTAGCTAATGATTTTGGAAATCTTGTTAGTAGGGTTTCAACTTTAATAAATAATAATTTTGATTCTAAAATTCCAATTCCATCTACGATGGAAAGCGATTTAGCAAAGAACTATAAGAAAATTATTTTAAAAGATAAGCTTGATAATTTACAAATAGATAAATTAATTAATAGTACAATGACTTTCATAAGAAGTGTAAATGTATTTATGGAAAAAAATGAACCATGGAAATTGGTTAAAGAGGATAAAAATAAGGCAGGAAATATACTATTTCATTGCGCAGAAGCACTAAGGTTGTCATCAATTCTTTTGTCGCCGGTTATGCCATCAAAGTCAGAGGATATCCTTCAAATTTTAGGAACAAAAGAAAAAAGTTTAGTATGGGGAAAAATAAAACCTAGTTCTAGTATCACACTTTCTAAACCAATCTTTCCAAGAATAAATTAATGTCTTTAATTGATACACACGCTCATCTTTACTATGAAAGCATGGAAAGCGTGCTTTCAGAAGTGATTGAAAGAGCAGGCTCCAAAGGAGTAAATAAAATTGTCTGCATAGGAACAGATATTGATACTTCGCTAAAATCAGTCAAGATTGCAGAAAAATATGATAATGTGTTTGCTACTGTTGGCATTCATCCACACGATGCTAAGGATGTACCTTCAGATTATATCATGCAATTAGAAGAGCTATCAAAACATGATAAGGTAGTAGCAGTAGGAGAAATAGGTATTGATAATTTTAGAAATTTATCTCCAATCAATATTCAAAAAAAAGTAATGATTGAGCAGATGGAGTTGGCAATATCACAAAATCTTCCAATTGTTTTTCATAATAGAAATGCAGATGATGATATTTTTGAGGTTTTAAACAATTACAAATTCTATAAGGCTTTATCGCACTGTTTTTCAAGCGATTTATCCTTTGCGAAAAAACTTATTTCTTTGGACATATTATTATCATTTTCAGGAAATGTAACATTTAAAAATGCAACTAATATTGAAGTTGTTCAAAGTATTTCATTGAGTGATTTTGTCCTTGAAACAGACTGTCCATTTCTAGCTCCACATCCATTTAGAGGTACAAAAAATGAACCTGCTCATGTACATACTATTGTAGAAAAAATTGCTGAAATAAGATCAGATAGTATTAAAAATATTGCAGAAGCTACAACAAGAAATGCACAAAATTTTTTTAAAATATAAATGGTATTTGCAAAGAAAAAATGGGGACAAAATTTTTTAGTAGATAACAACCTACTTGAAAAAATTATCAATACAGTTGATTTAAGCAAAGAAAGTAGAGTGTTAGAAATAGGGCCAGGGCATGGTGCCCTATCTGAAAAGATTGCTTTAAAAACGAAAAACCTTACAATGGTTGAAATTGATACTGATTTAATACAATCAATTAAACAGAATTTGGCTATATCACATTTTCCACTTCTAAATCAAGATATTTTAAAGACAAACATTAAAGATATAGACATAGATAATCCTAAAGTAATTGGGAATATTCCATACAATATCACATCCCCAATAATTTTTTGGTTAATTGATAACTTGCCATTTTGGGATGAATCTTTTCTAATGGTACAAAAAGAAGTTGCGCAAAGATTAGTTGCAAAAAGTGGAACAAAAGATTATAGCAGAATTACTGTAATGACTAGCCTTTATTTTGATATTAATATTTGTTTTTATATTTCTCCGAATGTTTTTAAGCCTAAGCCTAAAGTCGATTCAGCGTTCATATCTATTAAAAAAAATAATAAATATGATATTAATAAGATTGATACAAAAAAATTTAGTCAAGTTGTTCGAATGGCATTTAATCAAAGAAGAAAAATGTTAAGAAATTCTCTTTCGTCGCTAGAAATTGATCATAACAAATGTTTAGTAGATTTTAAACAAAGACCTGAGCAGCTATCAATTCAGCAATTTGTTGATATTTCAAACAATATTATATCATAATTGGCATTTCTGAATTTTATCGTTAAGTTTCCGCACAATGATTGAAGTAAATATAAAAGATAACGAATCTCTAGAAAGAGCCTTAAGACGTTTCAAAAAGAAATGGGAACGTTCGGGTGTGCTTAAAGATGTAAAAAGAAAAGCATTTTATGAGAAGCCAAGCGTAACAAAGAGAATCGCTAAAAAACAAACTATCCGTAGAGCAGTAAGACTAGCTAAGTTTAATAACTAATTAGTCGATAACTCCTCTTTCAATTCTAGTTAAAAATTTCTAACCTTCTACTATGTTTATAAGAAGTGCATCAGGCTTAAGAGGAATAGCAAAAGAAGATTTTTCTTCAGCTATCATAGATCAATACATTTCCTCTTACATACAAAATCAAAATATTAATAAATGTGCTATAGGAACAGATGGGAGAAAATCTGGAGCCAAAATTTCGGAATGGGTTATAGATTCTTTAGTTAAAAACGGAGTTGATGTGGTTAACTGCGAATTAGCAACTACTCCCACTATGCAATTAATTACAGAAAAAAGTCAGTGTGATGGAGGCATTGTTGTTACGGCAAGTCACAACCCAGCAGAATACAATGGATTAAAATTTTTGCAAGCTGACGGAACTTTTTTATCTCCAAAACAATGCGAAAAACTATTTAAATCAGTTGATAATAAAATTCAAAAAGAATCATCAACATCTATTGGAAAAATTTCAAACTATAAAGATGCTGATGAGGATCATATAGAAGCAATCTTAAACTTGTCATGTATTGAGCCAGAAAAGATAAAGAATAATAAATTTAAAGTTGTTATAGATGCTACGAACGGTGGAGCTTCGAATATTCTACCTGCTTTGTGCAAAGCACTACACTGTTCAGTTACAATGATTAGTTGTGATGGTAATGGAAATTATTCTAGAAATCCTGAACCATTATCAATCAATTTAAATGAACTAGAAAGAAGAGTTATAAAAGAAAATGCTGATATAGGCTTAGCTACAGATCCGGATGGCGATCGTTTATCTATTGTTTCGAATAAGGGAATAGCTATTGGCGAAGAGCTTTCTTTACCATTAGCTATTATGAATTATAGTTTTTACTCTAGCGAGCCTGAAACATTTGTTACAAATTTATCCACATCAATGATGGTTGATGATGTTGTTAGTAGTTTTAACGGGACATTGATAAGATCAAAAATAGGAGAAGCGAATGTTGTATCCTTGATGAAAAAATATAATGTTAACCTTGGTGGAGAAGGTAATGGTGGAATCATTCTTAAAGAAGCACACCTAGGTAGAGATTCATTGGTTGGCACAGCTATGGTATTAAATCTAATGTCAATTAAAAGTAAGTCTCTGAGCAATATTATTACTGAAATTCCCCAATATGTATTTGTTAAAGATAAAATCGAACTTAATTCAGGTAAAGAAATAGATATTGATAGTCTTGATAGTGTTTTCAATTCTGACGAAATTAATAAATTAGATGGGGTTAAATTTATTTGGAAAGACAAATGGCTTCATATTAGAAAATCTAATACTGAGCCCATCCTAAGAATTTTTGCTGAAGGAACATCAATGAATGAACTACAATCATTACAAATAAAGTTAGAAGAGTTTGTAAGATGAAATTATTAGAAAAAAAACATATACCATCTGAGATTGAAAGTAAGTGGTATGATTACTGGCTTGAAAAAAAATACTTTTCAAGTCAAGAATCCGATAATCACTATACAATTGTTATTCCCCCTCCCAATGTCACTGGTAAACTTCATATGGGGCATGTGCTTAATAATACGATTCAAGATATATTAATTAGAAAAGCCAGAATGGAAGGTAAAAACGCTTGCTGGATTCCTGGAACTGATCATGCATCAATTGCTACTGAATCAAAAGTCGCAAAAATGTTATTAGAAAAAGGAATTAACAAAAAAGATTTATCTAGAGATGAGTTCCTAGAGCACGCATGGAAATGGAAAGAAAAATATGGTGGAACTATTATTAATCAATTGCAAAAACTAGGATGTTCATGCGATTGGGATAAAACCAATTTTACAATGGATTCACACTATTCTAAAGCGGTGTTAGAATCTTTTGTTCGACTTTATAATAAGGGTTTAATATATAAGGGCAGTAAGCTTGTTAATTGGTGTCCAAAATCACAAACTGCATTAAGTGATGAAGAAGTCATGTTTAAAGAGGTGAATGGAAAACTTTGGCATATTAAATATGCAATTAATGATAGTGACTCATTTATTGAAATAGCTACAACTAGGCCTGAAACGATGCTTGGGGATACAGCTATTGCTGTAAACCCTAAAGATAATAGATATAAAAAAATGATTGGTAAAACAGCATCCCTGCCATTAGTAGGTAGAAACATTCCAATTATTGCTGATAGTATGGTCGATCCAGAATTTGGTACTGGCTGTGTAAAGATTACTCCAGCTCATGACTTGAATGATTATGAAGTAGGCATTAGACATAACCTTGAAGTGATAAATATTATGAACTCTGATGGATCTATAAGTAATAAAGCTCCAGATAAATATGTAGGCATGAGCAGAGAGGACGCAAGAAAAGAAATTGTAAATAATCTTAAAGATTTAGGATGCTTAACTAAAGAAGAAGACTATTTACATAAAGTAGGGTTTTCAGAAAGAGGAAACGTGCCTATTGAATATTATTTATCTGAACAATGGTTTTTAAAAATGAAAAATCTAGCTAAACCTGCTAGCAAAGCTGTCAAAGATAAAGAAATAAATTTTTATCCAAATCATTGGGTAAAAACGTACAATCACTGGATGGATAATATCCAAGATTGGTGTATTAGTAGGCAGTTATATTGGGGGCATCAAATACCAGTATGGTATAAGAAAGATGTAGATAGAGCTAATCAAGAGAACTGGTATATTTCTACCTCCCCTCCTCCAGACATAGAAAATTGGGAGCAAGATGAAGACGTACTAGACACATGGTTCAGTTCTTGGCTATGGCCTTTTGCTGTGCATGGGTGGCCAGATAAAGAAAAGACCAATTATTTTCCAACTAATGCATTAGTAACTGGTCCAGATATCATATTTTTTTGGGTTGCAAGAATGATTATGTCAGGATACGAATTTATGGGAGATTTGCCATTTAAAGATGTTTATTTTACCAGTATTTTAAGAGATGAAAAAGGTAGAAAGCTTAGTAAGTCACTTGGAAATTCGCCTGATCCAATAACCCTTTTTGATAAATACGGTACTGATGCAACCAGGTTTTCGATAATGCTTATGTCTCCACAGGGATCTGATGTGTATTTTTCAGAGTCAGGAATTGAGGTTGGTAGAAATTTCATGACAAAGATCTGGAATGCTAGTCGATTTATTATGCTAAATCATAACGAAGATTTCTCTGATGCAATTGATTATGATAATATTGACAACTTTGATAAATGGATTTTAAGCTCATTAGATGATACAATAAGGGAAGTAAATAAATCGTTCGATAAGTATCAGTTCAATGAAGCAATCAAAAAAATATATGATTTTACCTGGAATGAATTCTGTAATTGGTACATTGAAATTGTAAAAGACAGATTTAATAGTTCAAACTTATCTCTCCGCAGTAATGCATTTAATATCTCAAAACACATTATCAAAAAAATATTATTACTATTACATCCAATTTCACCATTTATTTCTGAGGAAATTTGGAACCATTTAAAAGATAAAGATGATAGAGATATTATTATATCTCAATGGCCATCAACTAGCAGTAGAGTAAAGTCTTATGATGTTGATAGCATTAAAGATTTTAAAGAAATTGTAACATCTATCAGAACAATACGTTCTGAGTTAAATATTGCTCCATCTAAGAAAATTGATATTATAGTGTCAGTTAAAAGTGATTCAGAGATAAATGCTATCAACCATTACAGGCATTTGATAAGTAAGCTTTCAAATACTGATAAAATTGATTTAGGTATTAAAATAGAAAAGCCTTCTAACTCAGCAATTGCAGTTTGTAGAATAGCAGAAATATATATTCCATTAGGTGAACTTGTTGATAAGAAAGAAGAAATTTTAAAGCTTAATAAAAGACTGTCTGAGCTTAATAAATTAATTGTATCAATTGAAGCTAAATTATCAAATAAGCAATTTATTGATAAAGCTCCTGAAAAAGTTGTTGATGGAGAAAAAAATAAACTAAATGATTTTATCATTGAAAGAGAAAAAATTCTTTCTAATATTGAGGTATTAAAATGAAAAAAATAATTTTACTCTTATTATCGTTAAATCTTGTTTTTGCACAGCTAGATAATCCTACTAGATCGCTTACCATATATAAAGATAATTTTGCTTTAGTAAATGAGCCTATTGTTTGGAATTTGAAATTGGGAAGAAATATTTCTTCTTTTACAAATTTATCTCAAAATCTTCTTTTTGATTCACCTGTATTGAATGTGGAAGGTGTCCAGGTTTTATCACAAACTTTGAATAGAAATTTTTCTTCCACTGATACATTCTTAAAAAATAATATTGGTGCTGCTATTGAAGTAAAACCTAATGATGGTTCAAATGTTCAAGGCATACTTATGGACTATAATGGTTCAACTATTTCAATCAAGACAAACAAGGGGTTAGTAGTTTTTCAGAGATCGCAGTTGAGTTATTTTATTTTAAAATCATCATCTGTTCAAGATAAGTTCACTCCTGAAATTCGTTGGGAAATTATTTCTGATGATGATAAATCTGTAAATGCTGAATTATCTTATATTACATCTGGTTTTTCTTGGAAACCTATTTATACATTAACAATCAATGATTCTGATTCCTTGGCTACACTTTCAGTGAATGCTGAGGTTTCTAATAACTCTAATATTAATTTGTTTGCTTTAGATTTAGATGTTGTAGAAGGTAATGTACCCTTGCATTCTTCTAGAAAAAATTCCAGTTATCAAATGATGGAATCTAGAGGAAGTGCCATGGAAAATCGCGCTTCGTTAGGAGATTTTTATGTTTTTAATCTTGGAAAAAATTTGAATCTAGATGCCATGCAAACAGTTCAATTACCTATGATGAAAGCAAGAAGTATTACATATGATAAGAAATATATTTTTAAAAATTCTGAAAGAGATCAAGGAGATGAACCTTTAAGCATTGAAGTGTCATTTGAAAATTCAGCTGAAAACAACCTAGAGCTTCCTCTTCCATCTGGAGTATTATACTTGTATGAAAAAAGCACTGCCGGCGAATTAAATTTCATTGGTAGAAATGGCTTATCTCAATTGTATAAAGGCGGAACAGCTATATTGGATGGAGGTAAAGCATTTGATATTATCGGGAAAAGAAGAATTTTAAACTTCGACAGACAAACCAATAGCGAAGAATCAACTATATCATTACAAATTTTAAATACTAGTAATCAATCTATCAAAGTTAAGGCTATAGAAAAAATTGTTGGTGATTGGGTCATCAAAGAATCTTCATCAATGTATATTAAAGAAGATGCTTCCACAATTTATTTTCCTTTGGAGATTGAAGCTGGAGCTACTGAGCTTATCACATACACTTACAAAAAAGAATGGAAATAATGTCTTTTGAGCGAAGCATCAAACAGCTCTAACTCGTTAGAAACACCTATACAATATATTAAAGGGGTCGGTCCTAAAAGAGCTAATGCCCTTGAGTCTCTAAATATTTTTACTATCAAAGATTTGCTGTATTATTTTCCAAGAAAATATGTAGACAGAACTTCTTTATCTACCATAGGATCAATCAAAGAAGGAGAAGAAGTCAATCTTGTTGGAAGAGTGAAGTCAGTCAGTTTGAAAAGAATGAAAAAAGGTAATTTTGTTACATCAACTGTAGCAGACCATACCGGCTCGGTGCGATTAATGTGGTTTAATGCAGCAGATTATATTCATCAGTCTTTAAAAGTTGGAGATTTAATTACTATTCATGGTAAAGTGGCAGCTTACAAAGGAAATCCGCAAATTGTTCATCCTGAGTACGATAAATTAAATGCTAACGAAATTTCATTAACAACCGGCTTTATTATACCTGTGTATCCTCTGACAGAAGATTTAAAAAAATCTGGATTAGATAACAGAAACTTAAGAAAAATAATATATCTAGCTTTAGAATCAATTGATAGTATCGATGACCATTTTGATGAAGAGTTAAGAAATAAGTTTGAAATAGAAGATTTAAATACATCTTTGCGCAATATTCATTACCCAAAAGATTTTACGTCTTTAGATAGCTCTATCCATAGATTAAAGTATGATGAGCACTTTTTCCTGCAATTGCTATTAGCCTTGAGAAAAAATAAAATCAAAGAGAATAAATGTGATTCGATAAAATTCAAAACAAGTACTTATAATAATGTTTTAAATAATCTCCCTTTTGAATTGACTGGGAGTCAAAAACTTACATTGAGAGAAATTGTAGATGATTTTTTATCTGAGAATCCAATGAATAGAATGATTCAAGGAGATGTTGGTTGCGGTAAAACAATTGTATCAGTTCTTGCTTCAGCGATTGTGGTGAACAATAATTATCAAGTTGCTATTATGGCACCCACAGATTTGCTATCAAAACAGTTATTTAGGAATTTTAAGTCACATTTTGAACAAGCTAATATTAAGTGCTCATTATTAGTTGGAAGCTTAAAAGCAAATGAGAAGAAGGAAGTATTACAGCAAATAAAAAAAGGTGAATCTAAAATAGTTATTGGAACACATGCATTATTTCAAAAAGATGTAGTATTTAAAAATTTGGGTTTTGTAGTGATTGATGAACAACATCGTTTTGGAGTAAATCAACGAGAAAAATTATTAGCTAAGAGCAAGAATCCTAACCTAATGGCAATGACAGCTACGCCAATTCCAAGAACATTGGCTATTACGTATAATGGAGATATGGATATATCAATAATTGATGAATTGCCAAAAAATAGACCAGAAATACATACTTCATATATTGAAAAAGATAATCTATCTACAGCATATAATTTTATTAGAGAAAAAGTTGATGATGGCGGACAAACTATTATCGTATATCCACTAATAAATGAAAGCGAAAATCAAGATCTTTCAGCAGCAGTTGAATCATATGAATATTTAAGAGATAATATATTTCCTGATTTAAAAGTTGGATTAATGCACGGGAAATTAGATAATGAAATTAAAAATAATGAAATGAAAAAGTTTATGGATGGAGAAATCAATATTCTGGTTTCTACAACAGTGGTAGAGGTTGGAATAGATAATCCCAATGTAAATGTAATATTAATTAATAATACAGAAAGATTCGGATTAAGTCAGATTCATCAGTTAAGGGGTAGAGTTGGAAGAGGATCTTTAACAAGTTATTGTCTATTATGCAGCGATAGCGAATCTCCTAAAACAAAAGAAAGGCTACAAATTATTGTTAACTCTAGGAATGGATTTGATATAGCAGATGAAGATTTAAAATTAAGAGGGCCGGGAGAGTTTTTTGGTGAAAAACAGAGCGGGTTTATCAAATTTAGAATTGCTGATTTAACAATGGATGGGCCAATAATCAGAAATGCTCGAATGAATGCTTTTGAAATTATTAAGAATGATGCAAATTTAACCCTAGAAAAACATTTAATTATCAAAGAAAAATTTGATAACGAATATTTAAAATTATTTTTAAAAACAACAGTAAACTGAGGAAAAAATGAAAGAAAAACCAACAGAAAAACAATTATTTGATGCTTTAATTTCTCAAACAGCATATGGTATTTGGGTATCTTTAGGAAAGCTACAAAATCCAGTTAATGGAGAGACCTCAATAGATCTTACCCAAGCTTCAATTCAAATAGAAATGTTAGGAATGATAAATAACAAAATGCACGCAAGCTTATCAGACGAAGAAAGAGAGTACATTGATAAAGTATTATCAGAAGCAAAAATGAATTACATAGAAGTTGAAAAAAATGAAGAAAGTAATTCAGACAAATCTTTAGAAGAAAAAAATAAAGATACTGAAGAATAAATTGAATTTTTTCACTTCCTACAGTAAAAAATTAGAAAATACAATAGCAGTAATAATATTTTTCATTACGTTTGCTATTTATTTTTCTACAATGGCTCCGACTGTTTCTTTTTGGGATACTGGAGAGTTTATTGCAACGTCCCACATTCTTGGAGTGCCTCATCCTCCTGGTAGTCCATTATTTTTACTTATTGGTAAGTTTTTTACATTAATTCCTATCAGCTCTGATATTGCATTTAGATTCAATATTTTTTCACCAATTATCAGCGCATTAACCGTGAGCTTATTATTTTTAATATGTAATCAATTTATAAATAGGATTGATACAAAAGACGAGGCAAAATTTTTTAAGATGTGGTCTTCGTTAACTGCGTCTTTGACTTTTGCCTTTACTCATAGTCATTGGTTTAATGCAGTTGAAACAGAAGTATATGCTTTTAGCGGTTTCATGACTGCGCTTGTAGTGTATTTGATTATACATTGGTCTAAAAATATTCACAAAGATAATCATATTATTTATCTGATTATCATTGCCTATATCATTGGACTTGCTACAGGTCTACATCTACTTAATTTGTTAACAATACCTTTTATTGGTCTAATTATATATTTTACCCTAGGACATTTAAGTAAGGTTAATTTTTTAGTAACAATAGCTATGTCACTGGCAGTTTTTGTTGGTATTCAGGATGGAATTATAAAAGGTTTACCTGTTTTAACAAATACTATCGGCCTATATGGCTTGCTATTATCTTTATTATCTCTATTAGTTTTTAGTGCATATACAATCAAGAATAACAAGACAGTAGTGTCCATTTTTTTGACATCCATAGTTTTAATTATTATGGGCTATTCAACTTATTTTGCAATATTTATTAGATCGGGTCAAGACCCTAATATTGATGAAAATAATCCTGAAACCGTTGAAGAAGCGATAAAATATTTGAATAGAGATCAATACGGGCAGATGACAATTTTACCAAGAAAATTTAATTCATTACCTTCTAAGATATCAATTGTTGGTTCGCCTGAAAATGGAAGTAGTGATTTTTCTATGAGTCAAAATATAGATTATATGATGTATGAAATTCCATCCCAAGTGAGTTTTTTATGGAATTATCAAATCAAGAAAATGTATATAAGGTATTTTCTTTGGCAATTTGCTGGTAAAGGAGATAGTGACGACCCTTTTGTAACTGCTGTTGGCGCAAATGCAAGTGAAGACGGAGTAGATTGGAGACAGTTTGGATTACCTCTAGCTTTGATAATGGGTTTAATAGGAATGGTTTATCATTTTAGAAAAAATAGGTACGATGCATTCTCTTTAATGGTATTATTCTTAATGACTGGCTTAGCAATTATCTTTTATTTGAATCAAGATTCCCCGCAACCGAGAGAAAGAGATTATTCATATGTAGCAAGTTTTATGACATTCTCTATTTGGATTGGTTTAGGGGTTTATACATTTATTAATTTTATCTCAGATACATTTCTAGAAAAATCTATAAAGCTGAAATTTTCATATTTTATGATTTCTTTATTTATTCTATTTATGCCTTTAAGAATGTTGTTAGCCAACTATGAAGGGCATGATAGAACAGGAAATTATATTGCATGGGATATGGCTTATAATATGCTTCAAACATGTGAACCGAATGCAATTTTATTTACAAATGGAGATAATGATACTTTTCCATTATGGTATTTGCAAGAAGTGGAAGGCATCAGAAAGGATGTAGTTGTTGCAAATTTAAGCTTATTAAATACTCCATGGTATGTTGAGCAACTAAGGGAAAGATATCCAAAAAATCCTTTTATTAAAATTAGTGACTCTGAAATTGAACAACTAGACTTTAAAAGATGGGAAACAAAAACAATTTCAATAAATGCACCAAAAGATGAAAATAATACAGATGGAAAAATAAAATGGGAACTAAATCCAACATATTTAGGTGTTGCATTAAGAACTCAAGATATTATGGTATTAAGGATAGTAAATGATAATAACTGGAAAAGGCCGGTGTATTTTGCAGTGACAGTTTCCCCGACTAGCATGTTGAATCTTGATAATTATTTACAGATGGAAGGGTTAGCTTATAGGCTTATCAATAATTCTAAGGATGTTATAAACCAAGAGAAAATGACTGAAAATCTTATGAATTATATAGGAGATAAATTGTGGTTTAAAGATTATGACGCAAACAAAAAAAATATATTAAAAGATTCTATATCAAAGGAGTATCAAAGAGGGTATATCTATAGAAATCTAGCAAATCCAGAGGTTCACGTAGATCCTCAACTAGGAAGATTAATTCAAAATTATAGAACAGGTTTTGTAAGACTGTCTATATCACATTATTTAGAAAATAATTTCCATCAAGCAGAAAAAGCTTTACTAAAAATGGAAGAGATAATGCCAAGCAATGTGGTCCCAATACCATCAAAAGAATTACAATATCAAATTGCGCAAGTTTACAGCGGCACCGGTAATCAAGAAAAAATGACATACCATATGAAAGAGTTAGTTGCGCGCAAAGATTTAGCACTATCTGATTATTTATTATATGGCAAAACATTTATCCAGTCTTTAGAAAATTATGAGGAATCAAAATTAATTTTTGAAACTATCTATCAAAATTATAAAGTTATTGAAAGAGCTATTTCTAAAAGAGGATTTACCGCAACTAAAATTTCACAAGCAGAATGGAGTGAATGGCAAAAATCATTACCTGAAATCATTTATTTATTATTTTTAAGTTATAAGAATCTAGAAATGTATACAGAGGCCAAAATTCTTTTAGAGGAATGGATTGATAAGAATCCAGCAGATAGTAATGCTCAACAATTATTAGAAGAAATTATTCTATTAGAATCTTCATGATTAATGTTTCTATAGTCATTCCACATCATAATGGCAAAAAGCTATTATTAGATTGTGTTAATTCAATATATAGAAATATAACAACTAAAGATTTCGAAATAATTGTCGTTGATAATATGTCAAATGATTTTTCAGCAGATGATGTTAAAGCAAAATTTCCTTCTATTAATTTATTAAAAGCAGAATCAAATTTAGGCTATAGCGGTGGATGTAATTTTGGTGCAAAGCAGGCAAAGGGAAAGTATATAATTTTTTTAAATAATGATACTTTACATACTAAAAATTGGGTAGAAGAGTTGGTAAGTTTTTTAGAAAAAAATCCTCAAGTTGGCGCAGCTCAGCCTAAAATTCTTAATGCAGTTAATAAAGATACGTTTGATTATGCTGGAGGAGCTGGAGGATTTATAGATAAATATTGTTTTCCTTTTGTTAGAGGAAGATTGTTTAATACTCTTGAAAAGGATAATAATCAATATAACAATCCAAAAAAAATCTTTTGGGCTTCAGGTGCAGCTTTTATTATCAGTAGGCGCTTATTAGAAGAATTAAACTATTTCGATAATATATATTTTGCGTACATGGAAGAGATTGATCTTTGTTGGAGATTGCAGTCTTTAGGTTGGAGTGTTTGGTATGTTCCTTCTTCATCGGTATATCATTATGGTAAGCAGACAATAAAAGAAAACTCATTCAATTCACATTATTTTAATCACCGAAATTCATGGATTTTGTTTATCAAAAATTCACAATCTTTTGAAAGGGGTTCGCTAATTTTAAAAAGATATATTTTGGACGAAATGGCTGCTATTTATTCGATATTTACTTTTGACTTTAATAGATTGTTAGCAATTTTTACTTCACATTTATGGTTAATATATAATTGCAGGACTTTATACAATATTCGTAAAAATAATCATCTGAGAAATTCAGCAATAGACTCAATTTATGAAAATAGTATTGCTATGGATTATTTTTTTAAAGGTAAAAAATACTTTTCTCAAATATTTGATTGAAAATCTTTATATATATTTGATCTTTGAGAATCTAAATACTGCATTTTAGATAACATTTCTTTTTGCCCTAATTTTTCCATTATTTCCCCAATTTTAGGTCCATGATATTTCATAAACATGCTAGTATAATTTTCTTGAGTATAATTTTCATAAATTTCATTGAGGTTGTTAATGACTTCTTCAAATAATTTAAGGCATTCATCAATATTTCCATTTTCAAACAGTTCATAGCTCAGGTAGGTAGAATACCGAAGCTTGCGTAATCCAGTGTTGTCAGAAAGAATATTTATTAGTAAAAGTCTTTGTTCCCATCCTCTTGAAAAATTAGAGGCACTAGCACGCACAGCAATGCTCCTTGCTTTTTCATAATGCTCGTTTCCACCGTACAAACTCCAGCTATCAAGCTCAGCTCCTAAAATTAAATTACCATAAAATCCAAGTAAACTTGATAAGGGGTCATAATAGACACTATCATAGTAAAGTGATGAATTTTGATTCAATGAAAATTGAGACCCTTTATCAAAAAAATGTAAATCTATATTGTTGCTAAAAAGAGATTGAATTAAAAAGGCTTCAGAGCTACCTATATTTGCATTTCCTTCAAAAATAATTTGAATATTTAAATTAAGTTCTAAATCACGATATTCATTATTCCACACAGTATCAACATAAAATTTTTTTATATTATTATTTAAATTGAAAAGAGAAGATTTTTCATCATCTCTTAGCAATCTATCATCAAACGAAATTGTTGCTTCTTTAAATTGAGCATGAAGATTTGAAAACAAAATTGCAATGATGATATATTTAACCACTTTAAATGCAAAAGTATATTTTATTAGTTTTCTTAGCATAATAGACCTATATATTTTTTAATTTACACAATGACAATAATTAAAGACATAATTAACCAAAATAAACGCTTGAGTAGTATTGCAGAAGTCATCGCAGAATTGAGCGAAGAAATTCAAATACCTTCTTTTTTAGTAGGCGGATGTGTAAGAGATCTGATGCTAGACCCGGGAGTTGACTCAATAGATATTGATATTATGGTTGAAGGAGATGGAATACAATTTGCTCAACAACTAGCTAACAAACTTGGTGTTGGCAAAATTGTCCCTTTTCCAAAATTTGAAACTGCTAAAATTCCATACAAAGAATGTGAAATTGAGGTTGCTTCTGCTAGACTTGAAACTTATGACAAAGGTTCAAGAAGCCCCTCGTCGGTTACTTTGGCGGACATAAAAGACGATTTAATGAGAAGAGATTTTAGAGTAAATGCAATGGCAGTATCCTTAAATAAAAATAATTATGGAGAATTTATTGACCCTTTTAAAGGTTTAGATGATTTAAGAGATAAAATTTTAAGAACTCCTCTTGAGCCAGATTCTACGTTTTCTGATGATCCGTTGAGGATGATAAGAGCAGCATACTTTGCTTCAAAATTGTCACTTGAAATTAACCAAGAGTGTCTTTTATCGATGCAGAGGAATTGTGAAAGAATTAAAATTGTATCACAAGAAAGAATTACTAATGAATTATTCAAAATTTTAGGTACAGATAAACCTTCAATTGGGTTAGATATTTTACAAAAAGCAGGACTAATGGAATTTGTATTTAACGAAATTTCAATAATGTATGGCCTTGACCAATCAAATGAATATCATCATAAAGACATTTTTTACCACACTTTAGAGGTTGTAGATAATGCAGCAAATTTATCTTCAAAAGTAGAGCTTCGATTGGCAGCACTTGTGCATGATATTGCTAAGCCAAAAACAAGAAGATTAAATAAGGTTAAAGGATATACCTTTTATGGGCATGATGATGTTGGAGCCAGAATGTTAAAAGGTATTTCTCGTAGAATGAAGTTTGCAAATTTAACTAGAGACTATATAACCAAATTAACTGCTCTGCATTTAAGACCGATAAGTCTTGCCAAAAAGGAAGTTACCGACTCTGCGATAAGAAGACTTATAGTAGATGCTGGAGAAGAAATTAATGATTTAATGACTTTGTGTAGAGCCGATATCACAACAAAGAACCCAAAAAATATTGCTAAATATTTAGGAAATTTTGATAGAGTAGAAAAAAGGATAAAAGAAGTTATTGAAATAGATCAATTGAAAGCTTTTCAGTCTCCAGTTAGAGGAGATGAAATAATGAAAATGTTTGATCTGGAACCAGGTAAAGAAGTAGGAAAAATTAAGAATTTGATTGAAGAAGCTATAATTAATGGTGAAATAAAGAATGACTACTCAGAAGCACTATCTTTTCTGGATAAAATTAAACAAGAAAAGCTTTAATTATTGCTTTCATAATTGTTGTATGATTTGAATATTTTTTAACATGAATGTAAAGCAAACTTTACATTTGTAATAGTTATTAAATGTATATAAATTGCTTGCTCGCAAATAATGAGAAATATTGAAACTTTTAGATATAAATTATGTCTAAAGAATATCAAGGATTAAGATGAAGACAAAAGTATTAACAATATTATTACTGTGTTTAGCAAATGGACAAACATTAAGTATCGATGAGGCGGTAAGAATTGCGCTTGAAAACAAATCACCAATCATTAATGCTGAAAGAGATGTTACTATTGCCAAGCTCAATAGAGGATCTTCTGCAGCATTATTGCTTCCATCTATAAGTGCAAGTAATTCTTTTAGAGAAACTACATATGGCAATTCATTAGTCTTAGGAGGAGAATCATATTCAGGAGGAGTTAATTTATCTCAAAGCCTTTTTAATTTTGGTAGTAGAGTAAATTCAGTTCGTCAGAGCGATAATACTTATCAGATTTCTAAGATTCAAAAAAGAGAAACAACTTCTAGAATTATCTTAAATGTTTACACATTTTATTATCAGTATTTAAAAAATTCAGAACTATTCGAAATTGCAAAAGAAGATCTATTGCTATCAAAAAAACAACTAGATCTTGTAAAGCAACAATTTGAATTAGGCGCAGTCAGCAAAACAGACTATTTAAAAGCAACTGTTAGATATGGTACTGCTAAATCTACATTGTTAAACAGAGAACTTAACTTTAATAACTCTGTAAAAAATTTAAGAAATAGTATGGGATTAATTGGAACAGACATTTCTATCAACCTACCCAAGAAAGTTGAAATTAACTTAATTATTCCTTCATTTGAAGAGGCGTACCAGTTGATGTCTCAAAATAGTCCAAGTTTAAATATTTTGGATAAAAGAATAGATTCTGCGAAAATTAGCGTTAAGCAATCATGGGCTTCAACCTTACCAAGTTTAAGTATGAGCGTGGGATACAACGCTAATTCAAATGATCAAATTACAAAGCAACATTTCGAAGATAATTATATCAAAAGTGCTAATTTGACCTTAAGTATTCCAATATTTAATGGATTTAGAAAACGAAATGATATCAAAATTTCCAAATTACAATTATCAAAACAAGAATCATCATACACTTCTGCATTAAAAAATGCACAGGTAGACTTGCATGCAGCGCTTAATAGATTAAATAATTATCAGGAATTGATACCTATTCAAGAAGAAGTATTATTGTCAGCAGAAGAAGACTTGAAACTAGCTCAGCAAAAATATGAGTTAGGTTCAGCAACTATATTAGAATTATTAGACGCTCAATTAACTGTTATTCAAGCTAGCTCATCGTTAGTTGGTACAAAATATGATGCAGCAATTCAATCAGCTAGCTTAGATGATTTAATTGGGACGTTAGATAGAAAATACAAATAAGGAGTTTTTGTGAAAAAGTTCATTGATTTAGTTAAACAAAATAAAATTAAAGCACTTGGTGTTTTGGTAGTAATCGCATTAGCCTTTTCTTTTTTTGGTAGAGGTGATGATGACAGTATACTTGAAGTATCTGTGCAAGAGGTTGGCACCAAAGATTTAAGCAGTAAAGTAGTAGCTGATGGAGTATTAACTCCTGAAACAGAAGTAAAACTTAGTGCAAATAGTACTACTTATATTACCAAGATTGCTGTTAAAGAAGGAGATGTTGTAAAGAAAGGTGATTTTTTAATGTCACTTGATGATGAGCAACAAAGCGCAGCTACGGAAGCTTCAAGAGCAAGTCTAGAAGCTGCAAAGGTTCAGCTTGAACAAAGAAAGAAACAACAAGAGAGACAGTCTAAGCTTTATGAGCAGGGGCTTATATCAGATCAAGAAATGGAGACTACAAATTCTTCATATGCTTCAGCATTAAGCTCTTTTAATGGTGCACAATCTAGATTAATTCAAGATGAAGATGCATTATCAAAATTGAGATTAATTGCTCCTCAAGATGGTACAATTACATTTATAGATGGGGAAGAAGGTGACTTGGCGCAAGGAGGTATGTTTAGCCCAACTGTTTTAATGAAGTTATCTGATTTATCAAAAATGGAAGTATATGTTAATGTGAATGAAAATGACATTGCTGATATTTCTATCAATGATACTGCATTAATTCAAGTAGATGCTTATCAAAATAAAAAATTTAAAGGCATTGTCAAGGAGGTTGCATACGCGGCCACTACTTCAAGCGGCGGATCATCGCAGCAGGTCACAAATTTTCAGGTTAAAGTTCAAATGTTAGATGTAGAAGATGGAATGCGCCCAGGGATGAGTGCTACAGTCGATATTATTACTGAAGAAAGATTGGGAGCGATTGCTATACCAATTCAAGCATTAACAACTCCAAGGCCTTCTAAAAAATCTGAAGGGAAAAAACCATCAATGTCTGTAGAAGTTTCTTCAGGAGGAAATGATTGGTCTCAAATGAAAAGAAATTCAGGTAACAAGTCTAAATCAACCGTTGTATTTGTATTAAAAGAAGATAATACAGTAGAGCAGCGCGTTGTAGAAGCTGGTATTGTTGGTGACAGAGACTATGAGATTCTTTCAGGTCTTGAAAAGGGTGAAAAAATTGTTACAGGAAGCTTCATTGCCATAAGTAGAGAGCTATATGATGGGGCAGCTGTGAAAGTAAAAGAAAACTCCATACAAAGACGTAAACGTGGCTAAAAACAAAAAAGAAATTATCGCAATACAATCTGTTTCAAAAATTTACCATCTTGGAGAGACAGTTGTTAAAGCCTTAGATAATGTATCGTTAAGTATTTATGAAAATGATTATATATCTATTATGGGTCCTTCAGGATCAGGTAAATCAACATTAATGAATATCATTGGATGTTTAGATGTTCCAACAAAAGGTGATTATAAATTTAATAGTGAATTAATATCAGAAATGAATGATAACCAACTTGCAAATATTAGAAATCAAAAAATTGGTTTTGTTTTCCAGACATTTAACCTGTTACCAAAATTAAATGCAATGCAAAATGTTGAAGTGCCTCTGATTTATTCTTCTTTGGGTAAAAAAGATAGAACTGTAAGAGTTGAAGAAGCTTTGAGTATTGTTGGTTTACAAGATAGAATGACACATAAGCCTAATGAGCTTTCAGGAGGGCAAAGACAACGAGTTGCAATTGCTAGAGCTCTTGTTAATAAACCCTCTATTATTCTAGCTGATGAGCCAACTGGTAATCTTGATTCTAAAAGCGGAAATGATATATTAAAATTTTTCGCCAAATTGCATAAAGCTGGAAATACTATCATTATGGTTACGCATGAAGAATCTGTTGCAAAGCTTTCAAAAAGAAGAATAGACATTTTTGACGGAAAAATTGCAAGAGATGAATAATTTTTTTAAAAATATTTTAATCGGTTTATTTTCAATTAGGTCAAATATGACCAGAGTTATTCTTACTTCAACTGGATTAACTATTGGTATTTTTACAGTTAGTTTAGTAACAGCTTCAATCTCTAGTATTGATAAGGAATTTGCAAAATCTATGGACTACTATGGAAACGATAAAATATATGTAGGTACTTGGCCATGGTCTTTTGATTTTGATTGGTGGAAATATAGAAACCGTCCAAAAATTGAAGAATCTTCTTTGGAGTATATTAATCAATACAGTGAATACGTAACAGATGTAAGTATTAAGAAAAACACTTGGACTAAAGCAAGTTTTGGTAATAAGGCTTCATGGCTACAACTTAATGGAGTGTACCCTAGTTATCAAGACATGCTCAGCGGAACAGAGATTGTCAATGGACGTTTTTTTTTCCCAAAATGAATGGGAATTACAACGAAGAGTAATTATTGTAGGCGCAAGTGTTAGAGATGGATTTTTTGAAGGCAAAGATCCCATTGGGAAAAAAATTAGATTGAATAATGTTACATTCGAAATTATAGGCGAGCTAAAAAAACAAGGTATGGGAATGGTTCCGGGAGGCAGTTTGGATTCTCTTGTGCTTATGCCTTCAACAACATTCGAACGTATTTTGACTAGATGGGGATTTGATGAATTAGTATTACAAACTAATCCAGACAATATTCCCTTAGCTAAAGAGGAAGTTGGGATGATTATGCGAGTCGCTAGAAAAATTCCTCCAGGTGATGACGATAATTTTTCTGTGAATTCTGCCGATGCTTACCAAACTCAGTTTAATGATATGAAAAATGCTATTGCTGGGATGGGATTTTTAGTTACAGGAATTTCTTTAGTTGTATCTGCTATTGGAATTATGAATGTAATGTTTGTTTCTGTTAGAGAAAGAACTAGAGAGATTGGTTTAAGAAAAGCAATGGGTGCTACAAACTTTAATATTCTAACGCAATTTTTAAGCGAAGCTGTTGCTATTGCAATTATTGGAGGGTCTGTTGGAATCCTGCTTATTCGACTAACAGTCTTTGGTATTTCTTCTTTTCCAATTGCAAGTTTTAACGGTTCTACTCTCCCGGTAAGCTTTGACGCTATTTTAATTTTTTATACTTTTATGGTTTGCGTAGTAATTGGCGTATTAGCTGGTATGATTCCTGCTAGAACTGCAGCAAATTTAAATCCAATAGATGCCTTAAGAGATGAATAGAATATTTAATTATCTTGTTGATGCCATTGGAGGCGTTTTGTTCTATTTTGGTCAAACAAAATTACGTACTGCACTGACTTTGATGGGTATTACTGTTGGAGTTTCCTCAATCATTGCAATTATGACTGTCCTAGCTACCTTTGAAAAGCAAACTGAGATGCTGGTTAGCGACATGAAAACCAATATTTTTTATATCACAAAAGATAATCCTATTAATGTTCAATTTGGACCTAGCGTTGGTCGTAAAGGAAGAATTCCAAGAATTACATGGGATGAATACGAACAGTTAAAACGTACTCTTACTTTAACAACAAATATGGCTGCCACAACAACTGAAGAGCCTAGTGATAGAACGATATCTGTTGGAAAAGAAGAATTAAAAAGTAGACTTGCAAGTTTATGGGGGTCAGATGGAGATGTTTTATCTGTTTCTAAATATGATATTCTTGATGGCAGAAATATACAAGAGATTGACATAGAAAATTCTCGTCGAGTCGCTATTGTAGGATACTATATTAAAGAACAACTTTTTCCATATTCGAACCCGGTTGGTCAATCAATCGAAATTGATAATATTCCATTTGAAATAATTGCTTTAACAGAGCCAAAAGGTGAACTGCTGGGGCAAAATATGGATAGCATGATTGGTATTCCAATTAGTACCTTCTTGAAATATTTTGGCACAAAAGGCTGGAGAGGAAGACCTGATCTTCAACTTATTCTAGAAGCTGAATCGATGGATACCTTGGCAGATGCTACAGATGAAGCTATCGGGGTATTTAGAGCAATTAGAAAAATTCCTCCAGGTGAACCAAATAATTTTTACATCGCAACAAATGATCAACTAATGGATACTTTTGGAAGTTTTACTTCTTCACTATCAATTTTTGTGGGATTAATTGCAGGGATTTCATTATTGGTTGCAGGAATAGGGATTGCTAACATCATGCTAGTATCTCTTACTGAAAGAATCAAAGAGATTGGTATTAGAAAAGCATTAGGTGCCCGAAGAATAGACATTTTCTTACAGTTCTTGATAGAGGCAATTTTGATTTCTCTTCTTGGTGGAATAGTGGGAATTATTTTAGGATTATCATTTGGAAGTATTGTTGCAATATTTTTACAGCAGGACCCAGTAATCCCATTTGATTGGGTATTTTACAGTTTACAAATTTGTGCATCTATGGGAATTATTTTTGGTTTATATCCAGCGATAAGAGCATCAAGGCTAAATCCTATAGATTCAATGAGATACGATTAAGCTTGTAGCCTTTTGCTTGCTGCAAAGTTCTTAATCATCTAAATTCATTCAAATTATTTATGTCTAAAAAAAATAAAATCACTGAACAAGAAGTTAAAAAAATTGCAGGTCTTTCAAGGCTATCTTTAACAAAGAGTGAGCTTGAAAAGAGAACTGAAGATATGAATAATATTTTGAACTATATGGATATATTAAATGAGATTGATACCGAAGATGTTCAAGAGCTTAATAACGTTCATGATATGCACACATCATTAAGAGCTGATACGGTTAATAGCTCTCTGAGTAAAGAAGATGTTTTAAAAAATAGTCCAAGTTCAAATGGAGATTATATTAAAGTGCCTTTAACTGTAAAAAAGGAAAGCCAGTGATACTTGGCGTTATTCCTGCAAGACTAAATTCAACTCGTTTCCCTAATAAAATTCTCTACCCACTAAATGGAAAACCTGTTATTGAACATGTTTTTGATCGCTCTAAAAAATCTTCATTGCTAGAGGATGTTATTGTTGCTGTTGATTCAGAAAAAACCTTAAAAAATATTAATTGTTCAAATGCCATAATGACTTCAGATTTACATCAATCAGGAACAGACAGAGTAGCTGAAGTTGCTAATAAATTTGATTGTAGTATTATTGTTAATATTCAAGGAGATGAGCCAGGAATTGAACCTCATTTGATTGACAGTTTAATTTCATTGTTTGATGATCCTAACGTTGAAATGGCTTCAGTTGCATCCACCGATTTAAAAGATGAAGATTTGGCTAACAGAAATGTTGTGAAGGTGAATTTAAACGAAGATAATTATGCCTTGTCATTTGTAAGAGAAAACCTCAAAGCACATCAACAGTATTTCAGACATGTTGGTATATATGCATATCGAAAAAAAACATTAGATTTATTTACTTCACTCGAACAGTCTTCAAATGAAAAAAAATATAGCTTAGAACAACTAAGAGCCCTTGATAATAATATTGCTATTAAACTATTAATTTGTGATTTTAAACATAGAAGTATTGATACAAAAGAAGACTTAAAAAACTATGAAAACTAAATTCATTTTTGTTCTTGGAGGAGTAATGTCTGGTTTGGGCAAAGGGATTTCTGCCTCTTCAATAGGGTATCTTCTTAAAAGCGCAGGCCTAAAAGTTAATATCTTAAAGCTTGATCCTTACCTCAATGTTGATCCCGGCACAATGAATCCTTATCAGCATGGAGAAGTATTTGTTTTAGATGATGGATCTGAAACGGATTTAGATTTAGGGCACTATGAAAGATTTATAGACGAGAATATGTCATCCATGAACAATGCAACTGCCGGACAAGTTTATAGTACCGTATTAGATAAAGAAAGATCAGGCTCATATCTTGGTGAAACTGTACAAGTTATTCCTCATATCACCGATGAGATAAAAGGTAGAATGAATGCATTAGGTAAATCGAAAAAATATGATGTTGTCATTTGTGAGGTCGGTGGCACAGTTGGAGATATTGAAAGCTTGCCTTTTCTTGAAGCTATTCGTCAATTATCTTTAGATTTAGGACATCAAAATTCACTTATTATACATCTCACATTACTCCCATTTATTGATGCAAGCGGAGAATTAAAAACTAAACCAACACAACACTCAGTTATGAAGTTAAGAGAGATAGGATTAACACCAGATTTTATATTCTGTAGAACACAAAATAAAGTCACTAAAGATATTAAAGATAAATTAGCATTATTTTGTAATGTTCAAGCTAGTCATGTAATTGAAAACAGAGATGTATCAAGTATTTATGAAGTACCTTTGTTGCTAGAAGAACAAAATATCACAAAAAAAATATGCCAAAGACTTGGACTTAAAAATAAACCTTCAATTGATAAGCTCAAAAATTTTATTAAAACTTATAAAAATCCTGGCAGTGCCATTAAAATTGCTATGTGCGGCAAATACACTGAATTGCACGATGCTTATAAAAGTATTACAGAATCTTTTATTCATGCAGGAGTTGAAAATAATACTAAAGTAGAAATTGTTTGGGTTAATACTGAAAAAATTAAAAATGATAAGCAAGCTCATAAAGCTTTTGACAATATCGATGGAATTTTAATTCCAGGAGGCTTTGGTTCCAGAGGAGCTGAAGGAAAAATTTTAACATCAAAGTATGCTAGAGAAAACAATGTTCCATTTTTAGGTATTTGTTTAGGATTGCAGTGTGCTGTAATTGATTATGCAAGAAATGTTTGCAATATAAAAGATGCTAACAGCGCAGAGTTTAAACCTAAAGCAAAACATAAAGTTATTAATCTGATGGAGTCGCAAAGAGCTATTAAGTTAAAAGGTGGAACCATGCGATTAGGGTCCTATGATTGCGATATTGAAGTCGGAACTAAAGCATTTTCAGTTTATCGTAAAAAATCTATCAGCGAACGCCATAGACATAGATATGAAGTAAATAATAAATATGTCAACAAAATGAAGAAAAAAGGTTTAATTTTTTCAGGAATGAATGAAAAGCTTGGAGTTGTTGAAATTATAGAACTAAAAAATCACCCATGGTTTTTTAGTTGTCAGTTTCATCCAGAGCTTAAAAGCAGAGTCGACAAAGCACATCCACTTTTTAGAGAATTCGTTAAAGCATCATTGAAAGAAAGTAGAAAATAATGGCAGTAAATAAAGTACAGACAAAAAATATTGTTTTTGGAGATAATGCAATTCCTTTTATTGGAGGGCCTTGTGTTATAGAAAGTAGGGATCATTGTTTTGGTATGGCAGAACAGATCACGGAGGTTGTGTCTAAATTAAATGTACCATTTATTTTTAAAAGCTCTTTTGACAAAGCAAATCGTACTTCAATATCTTCTTATAGGGGAAATGGCATTGAAGATGGACTAAAAATTCTAGAAGAAATCAAAAATAATTTTAATATTCCTGTTACTACAGACATTCATCTTCCAGAGCATGCAAACGAAGTGTGTGATGTGGTGGACATTATCCAAATTCCAGCATTTTTATGTAGGCAGACAGACCTTTTAATCGCAGCAGCTAAAACAGGAAAGGTAGTCAATATTAAAAAAGGACAATTTTTATCTCCTTACAAAGTTGGAAATATTATTAAGAAGGTTCAAGAAGCTGGCAACGATAATATTTTAATAACTGAAAGAGGTAATACATTTGGCTTTGATAGCTTAGTTACTGATTTAAGGTCAATTCCAATCATGAGACAGTTTGGTTTCCCAATCATTTTTGATGCAACACATAGCGCACAGATTCCGGGAAATCATGAAAAAACTACTAGTGGAAATAGAGAATATATTCCATCTCAAACTTTCGCAGCTATATCATCTGGCGCAGATGGTATTTTTATGGAAGTACACGATGATGTTGAAAATGCCTTAAGCGATGCTAGTACTCAGTGGCCAATTAGTAAGCTTGAAAAAACTTTAAAATCAATACTAGCATTTAGGGAGACTTATTTAAAATATGGATAAACAATTAAAAGAAAAGCTTTCAGGAATTAAACTTTTTATTTGTGATATTGACGGAGTATTAACTGATGGAGCACTTATCAAAAGCACTTCAGGAGAAGAAATGAGATCCTTCAATGTTTTAGATGGCGTAGGATTTGTTATGCTTCGTTTATTAAAGCTTAATATTAAAACAGCATGGATTACTGGTAGAGAATCTGAAACTACTACACTAAGAGCCAAAGAATTACAAATTGATGATATTTATAATGGTGTTATTAGAAAAATTGACGCATACAGCGAATTAAAAAAGAAGTATAGCGTATCAGATAATGAAATATGTTTTGTTGGAGATGACATAATTGATATTCCTATTCTTGAGAAAGTTGGTTTTGCAGTTACAGTGCCTAATGCTCCTAAATATATTGCTAATTATGTACATTACACGACCACTTTAGTAGGAGGAGAAGGAGCTGTTAGAGAGGTTATTGATATGTTGATTGAATCAAGAGGAGACTATACAGCTCATTTAGATAAGCTTATCGAAGAATTAAGATGATTAAAAGATTTAATAATTTTTCATTCCTTATAATGTTTTATCTAATTGGATGTTCAAGCCCTGAATCCAGTGAAAATATTGTACAAGATCGACATAATCAGGTATCCAGTAATGTAGAAATTACTTTAACAAAAAAAGGCAATATTACAGCAAAGATTCAATCTGATATTCTCAAAAAAAATAATGAGTCTTTGCAATTAGAGCTATATGATAATGTATTTGTTGATTTATATGATGAAAATTTTATGCATAAATCCCTCATTAAGTCTCAATCAGCAATTGTTGATGAGAAAGATAATGTAATAAAAGCTTTTGGAAATGTTAGCGTTGAGTCAAATGATGGCAAGAAGCTATTGACAGATTCCTTGCTTTGGGATAATAGTTCAGACAAAATATTTACCGAAGCTACTTTAGAGTTTATAACTTCAGATACGGATACATTTTATGGTAAAGGGTTTGAATCAAATATAGATTTAACAAATTGGAATATTTTAAATCCTAGAGGTTCAATTAACAATGAGTAAGATTTTAAAAGCGAAAAATTTAGTAAAACAATATGGAGATTTTTATGCAGTCAATGATATTGATTTAAATTTGCATAAAGGAGAGGTTGTAGGATTGTTAGGTCCAAATGGTGCAGGTAAAACAACAACATTCTATATGATTACTGGCATGATTAGGCCAACTTCTGGACAGATTACTTTTGGGGATAAAAATATTACAAAATCTCCAATGTATAAAAGAGCAAGAATGGGTATTGGGTACTTAGCTCAAGAGCCATCTATATTTGCAAAACTTAGCGTAGAAGATAATTTAAAAATTGTTTTAGAAACTATTATCCCGGATAAAGAAGAGCAAGACACATTAATTGATAAGCTACTTAATCAATTCAACATTGATCATATTCGACATAATATTGGCGCAGGATTATCTGGCGGTGAAAGAAGAAGGGTTGAAATCTGTAGAACCTTAGCTCTTAAGCCAGATTTTATTTTACTTGATGAGCCTTTTGCGGGCGTTGATCCAATTGCAGTCGAGGATATTCAACAGATGATTATTTCATTAAAAAAACAAAACATAGGCGTATTAATTACTGATCATAATGTAAGAGAGACATTGTCTATAACAGATAGATCATATTTATTGTATGGTGGAAAAATTTTAAAATCAGGCAACGCTGAAACGCTTGCAAATGATGAAGAAGTTAGAAGAATTTATCTTGGGAAAAATTTCAAACTTGATCAATGAGTAAACTATCCACCAAGCTTAAACAAAAACAATCTATTGTTCCTCAACAAATTATAAAGTCTAGATTATTAGAGCTTTCTATTGAAGAGCTTGAAAAAGATTTAGAAAGTGAAATTCAAATTAATCCAGTTTTAGAAGAAAAAAGTATACAAGAATCTGAACCAATCAATCAATATAAGGATGGGTTTTCAGATCAAGGCTCATATGATTTATTTTTAGCGAATCTTCCTGAAAAAAAAGATGTATCTGATGACTTGATTAATCAAATAGATACTTCAGATTTGGATAATAGCCATAAGCTGATAGCAAAAGAAATAATTTTTAATTTAGATAAGAATGGTTTTTTAGATACCGAATTAGAATTAATTGCTGACAGTCATGCATTGAGCGTAGAAGAGATAAACAAAATTAGAAAATATGTAATGCAATTAAATCCTAAAGGAATAGCCTCTAGAGATTTAAAAGAATATTTAATTTTTCAATTAAATGATGTTAATAACCTTTCAGCTGAAATCGTTGAAAATTATTTTGAACAATTTCTAAATCAGGATATAAAAGCTATCAAGAATGCATTAAGTTATAGTTCAGAAGAAATTGATCAAGCATTGCTAATAATTGCAGATCAAAATTTTTCACCAATATTTGATATTGATTTAGGGGATGAAAATATTATACCCGACGCAGTTGTGAAGTTGAAAGATGATGGGTGGCTCATTTTAATCAATGATAGTTTTTTAAATAAATATCAAATATCTCAAGATTATTTAGATGCAGCAATCAATGAAAAATCGTCAGAACAAGAGAAGTCTTTTTTAAAAAACCATATTAGTAGTGCTCAAAATATTCTAGATACACTTAATTATAGGTCAACAGTTTTGAAAGACGTCATTGAACAAATCTTGTTGGTACAAGGCGACTATTTATCAGAAAAATCAAAATTTTTAAATCCTTTAAAGTTAGAAGATATAGCAAAAAAAATTGAAAAAGATATTTCAAGCATTAGTAGAGTAATCAAAAATAAATATATTGATTCTCCTATTGGACTTGTTAGTTTAAAAAGTTTATTTTCTAGCGCATTAATAAAAAATTCTGGAAAAGTTTCATCTTCTAATGAGTTAAAATATATGATTTCAAATATTATTGAAAAAGAAGATAAGGATAATCCTCTTTCTGATTCAGATATAGTTGAAAAATTAATGATAAAAGATTTTTTAGTTGCAAGAAGAACTGTAGCCAAATATCGTAAAATATTAAATATTAAAAATGCAAATCAAAGGAAAGAATAATGAGTGTAAAACATTGTATTAAAGTTGACGATTTCAGTAAGAATGAAATACTAGATTTATTTGAATTAGCGGCTGAGTTGAAAGCAAAATATAGAAACAAAGAAAGCTATACACCATTCAAAGATTATTCTATGGCAATGATATTTGCAAAGCCTTCTGCGCGAACTAGAGTGTCTTTTGAAACTGGATTTGCTTGGATGGGAGGTCATGCTATTTATTTAGCTCCGCAAGATATAGGTTTAGGGACTCGTGAAAGCGCTTCAGATTTAGCTCAGCTCTTTAGCAGATATAACGATATGATTATGGCAAGGGTTTTTAGTCATAAAGATATGCTGGATTTTGAAAAGCATGCGACCGTTCCAGTAATCAATGGTTTGACTGACTATAATCATCCGTGCCAAATACTTACTGATATGTTTTCTATTTGGGAGCAAAAAAAGGATAATCTTGAAAATCTTAAAATTGTTTATGTAGGTGACGGAAATAATATTGTGAATTCTTGGATTAGATTAGCAGCTATACTTCCCTTTGAATTTACGTGTGTATGTCCAGAAGGGTTTGAACCAGATGCTGATACAATATCTTTTACTAAATCTAAGGAAATTTCAACAATTAATATTTCTCATGATCCTGTTGAGGGAGTTCAGGATGCAGATGTTATTTATACTGATGTATGGGCATCAATGGGTCAAAAAGAAGAAATCGATGAAAGAATCAAAATATTTTCTCCATTGCAAGTCAATGAAGAGCTTATAAAACATGCAAAAGATGATTATATGTTTATGCATTGTCTTCCAGCTGAAAGAGGTAGAGAGGTAACAGACGGAGTTATTGATTCTGCTAATTCTATTGTTTTCGAACAAGCTGAAAATAGATTACATACTCAAAATGCAATTATGGTTTCATTGGCAGATAAGGCTTAAATCAGAGTCTATTAATTGATATAGATTGTCCATCATATTTGACATAATTAAACTCATCTTCTGAACAATCATCAATAATGATAAGCTCTTTATTGTTTTCAGTGTAATGGAAAGAGTGATGATAGTGTCCCATTATTACTAAATCTGATCCTTCTTTCCACTTTTTTCTAGAAAATTTAATCAATTCATTGTGAATTTTTTCTAGTAATTTGTTGTTAATTTGATGAGAATCTTTTCTTTCATAAGAGATTTTTTCTGCTATCTTCAATGCAACAGACTTAGGAAGAATTGAGTATAAAAAATTAAATAACTTACTTCTTAAAATTATTTTTAAAATTCTGTATCCCTTGTCCCATGATAGTATTCCGTCTCCGTGTGTTACATATATCTTTTTGGACCCAGAGGATATAGTTTGATCGGTTAGATATGATTTAGTAGTGTAAGAACGAAATTTATCTCCAATCCAATAGTCATGATTACCAGCCATGAAATAAATCTCAAAACCTCTTTTTTTTATTTGATCGAGAATTAAAAAAATATCTTCAAAATTATCAGGATTATTTTTTTTGTACTCAAAGTAATAATCAAAGAAATCTCCCATTATAAATATGCTTCCATTGTTTTCTTTAAGAGAATTAATAAACTCTTTGAGTTTTTTAACTTTCTTATCATTTGACAAAGATGGGGTAGGAGAAAAATGATTATCTCCAAAAAAGTAAATAGGTAATTGCATGGAAAAACTTAATCTTTTATCAAAATTGCATCAATGAATTAATATTATATCTTTTTTAAACCTAATTATTCATTCTTTGATAGTAAAAAATAATTTCAGTCTTTAAATTATTAGAAACTTTATCAATTTTTTAACTTATAAAATCATATGAAAGCTATATTAATTCTAATATTATTTGTAAATCAACTATTTGCCCAAAGTTTTGGTCAAAATAAAGTACAGTATGATACGTTTGACTGGGAATATGTTGTTAGTCCAAATACCAATGTATATTACTACGGAGATAATTATGATTTAGCCATTTTTACCTCTAAAGTAGCTGAAAAATCATTGGAGCAGATTGGAAAGCATCTTAGATGGACCAGTAATAAGCCAATTAAAATCATTGTGTATACTTCCCATAATGATTTCCAGCAGACCAATATTGTTAATGTTTATATGTCTGAAGGTGTAGGAGGAGTTACAGAGCTCTATAAGAATAGAATTGTAATCCCTTTTGAAGGATCTTATGCACAATTTGAACATGTCATACATCATGAGTTGGTACATGCCGCAATAAATGAATTAGTTTACGGTGGAAATGCTCAAGGTCTTATTAGTGGTAGAATATTACTACAAGTACCTTTATGGGCTAATGAGGGTTTAGCAGAATTTTTATCAGTAGACTGGGACACTAATTCGGACATGGTACTTAGAGATTTAGCTATTGAAGAAAGGTTGCCGTCGATTCCAGAACTAAATTATTCTATTCTTGCCTATAAAGGGGGACAATCAGTTTGGCAATATATTACCCAAAAATATGGTCGAGAAAAAGTTGGAGAAATATTTCAACAAATGAGGAGAACTCAAAATGCCGAAAGAGGTTTTGAAAGTGCTTTAGGAGTTGATTTTGAAAAACTCACCGATAATTGGCATGATTTTTTGAAAAGAGAATACTGGCCTGACCTGATAAATAGAGAAAACTTTGATGACTTTTCAACAAAAATTACTGATAGATCAAAGACGAGAAATTTTTATAATGTGAGTCCTTCTTTTTCTCCAGATGGAAATACAGTAGCATATTTTACAGATCAGAGTGGTTATATGGATTTAATTCTATATGAAGTTGAATCAGAAAAACAAAAAAAGAGGTTAATTAGAGGTAATACAACCCCAGATTTTGAGGAATTGAAATGGTTGCAACCAGGTATTTCTTGGTCACCTGATGGCAAGTTTATATCTTTTGCTTCTAAAAGCGGAGAACAAGACTCAATCATTATTGTAGATGTACAATCTGGAAAATATGAAAAAATCCCAATTGACTTAGATGGAGTTTTTACAACGTCTTGGCATCCATCTGAAAACCGAATTGCATTTATGGGACATAAAGATGATTCAAGTGATATATATGTTATTGACTTGGACAGTAATGAAGTAAAAAATATAACCAACGATATATTTTCCGAAGCCTCACCAAGCTGGTCACCTGATGGATCAAAAATATATTTTACATCAGACAGAGGAGTTAATTCTGATATTAATGCAATGTTTGATGTCGATTTTTCACAAACAGATATTTATGAATATGACTTTAGTGATACTCAAGTAACCCAAATTACTAATACATCTGCAAATGAAAATTACCCTTTGGCAAATGCTGATGGAGATTTATTTTATACTTCAGACTTTAATGGTATTACTAATATTTTTAAACACAATCTTTCTAGCAACGACTCATTTCCAATCACTAACGTGATTACAGGTATACAGCAAATTGATATAGATAAAAATAATAATATAATTTTTTCAGGATATAAAGAACGAGGATGGGATTTATACTTGATGAGTAATGCTAATCAAGTTTTAGAAAAGGAAGTTAAACAAACAAAATATTTTGCAGAAAAAGGTATAAGCAATGATTTTGAAGATTTAAGATTTTTAAAGAAAAATAAAAAAGTTGCTACTCAGCAAAACTATTCAAGCCATATTTTTGCCAAAAATTATAAATATAAAAATTCAGATAATAAAGAGCAGAAAGAATCTAAGATCGATTCTTTAAGATTTAATAATCAATTTATATCAAGAAAATATCAAACAGAATTTTCAGTTGATTATATTTCAACATCAGCAACTATTGACAACCTCTTTGGATCAAGGGGAGTTGCAAATTTAGCTTGGAGCGATGTAATGGGAGATCATCGCATTAATATAGGAACAAATCTTGTAATAGATTTAGATAATAGCGATTTAGTAATTCAGTACGCATATTTGAAAAATCGAACAAATTTTTATACTACACTGTTTCAACAAGCAAATACATTTTCATTAGGTTATAACTTAAATTATGATTTTATAGGTCAGCTTAAAGATTATGGCGTTGGATTTTTCGGTCAGTATCCATTTTCTAAATTTTCAAGAATAGATTTTGGAGCAACACTTAGATCTGTAAATTATACTGTCAAAGAACTAGATATTTTTACTTTCAATACATCTACTATCTATGAAGAAAATTTAAAAGCTATTGTTCCACTAACTAGTTTTGTATTTGATAATTCTACAAATGGGTATACGGGTCCAATAGATGGATTTAAGCAATACTTAACTTTCCAATTTAGTCCAGATATTGGTAGCAATTCTGTTCCTTTTCAAACCATTAAATTTGATATGAGAAAGTACTTTAAGCTAAGTAGAAATTATAGCTTTGCAGCTAGATTGATGCTTGGTAAGAGTATGGGTGATAAGCCTCAAAAATTCTTTTTAGGTGGTAATTCTCAAATGATGATTTTTTCTGATACTCAAACTGAAGGAAGGGATGATTCTGGATTTTACGCTCAAAGAGTTTTGGACTATGATAATACAAGCATCCTTGAAGATGTATATTTCAGTGAATATGTTTTTCCTTTAAGGGGAGCTAGATATAGGGAAAGAGTTGGTGAAAATGTTGCTGTTGCAAATTTTGAATTTAGATTCCCATTTGTAAACTATGTAGACGTTAGTTTTCCTGCTAGAATAAGATTTGGAAACATTTTTGGCCATATATTTTTAGATGTTGGTGCTGCATGGGATTCTTCTAGATGAATTTGATAACAGTGAGCTTGTTAGAAGTAAGTATGGATTAACTGATCCTAAAGCTTCTCCAGTTTTGACTACTTTTGGATTTGGTACTAAAATATTTACTCCTTTTGCATTAATTAGAATTGATACAGCGTGGGATAAATATCCAAGTGGTGGGTACTCTAAGCCCCAATATATTGTATCCTTTGGCTATGATTGGTAAACAAGATTGAAATTCACTGTTTTATCGGAAGATGATCATTCATTAGCACGTACTGGTAAAATTGAAACAGATCATTCTATAATCGAAACACCTGTTTTTATGCCAGTTGGAACTCACGGAGTAGTAAAATCACTTTCTCCTAACGACCTTCATGATCTTGAAGTAGAGATAATGTTATCAAATACCTATCATCTATATTTAAGGCCAGGAACGGAAATCATTCATGAAAATGGTGGGTTGCATAAATTTCTAAATTGGAATAAAAGTATCTTAACAGATAGTGGCGGGTATCAAGTATTTTCTTTAAGCAATATGAATAAAATTACTGAAACAGGAGTTAATTTCCGTTCGCATTTAGATGGAAGTAAACATTTTTTTACTCCAGAAAAATCCATGGAAGTTCAAAGGCAGCTTGGTTCAGATATTATTATGGCATTTGATTATTGTCCTCCTGCAGACTGTTCAAAAAAAGAACTTAAAAGAGCTTCGAGACTTACTGAAGATTGGACTAGGAAGGCGTTTGAGTATATCGAAAGTAAGTCCAATGTGTATGGACATAACCAAACTATGTTTCCAATTATTCAAGGTGGAATAGACCCATCGGAAAGAATGAAATGCTTAGAACAAATGCTTCCGTTTGCAAAGTGTGGAATTGCTATAGGTGGACTTTCAGTTGGAGAAAAAAAAGAGCCTATGCTAGATACAGTAGAGCTATTAGGAAAAAATATGCCAATTGATCAGCCAAGATATTTGATGGGGGTTGGAAAACCGACAGATTTAGTAAAAGCTATTTTAAGAGGCGTAGATATGTTTGACTGTGTATTACCTGCTAGAAATGCAAGAAATGGACAAATCTTTACGCACGATGGTGTAATAAATATAACGAATAGTAAATATACACATGATACCTCCCCAATTGATCAACATAGCTCAATTGAATTTGCAACACAATTTTCAAAATCCTACTTACGTCACCTTTTTAAAGTTAATGAAATGTTTGGATTGAGAATTGCTACACTTACAAATATTGCCTACTATTTTGATTTGATTAAAGAAATAAAAAATGAAATTAATAATAATACTTTTGTAAAATGGTCAGAAGAATATTTACAAAATTATGATAATTAAAAAATGTTAGAAGTAGGCCAAAAAGCTCCATTGTTTGTTTTAAAAAATCAAGATGATAAAAATATCTCTTTATCAGACTTTATAGGATCTAAAGTATTCATTTGGTTTTTTCCAAAGGCAAGTACTAGCGGGTGCACTAAAGAAGGTATTGGATTGAATGATCAAATAAAAGTATATAAGAAAAAAAATATTTCAATTATCGGTATAAGCAAAGACTCAATAAAAGCACAAAAAAACTTTCTGTATCAAAAATAGTTTTAAATTTGATATTCTATCAGATGAAGAATTGAAAGGTTCTTAAAGCATATAAAGCATGGGGATTAAAAAAAATGTATGGAAAAGAATATGAAGGTATTCTTAGAATATCATATTTAATTGATGAAGAAGGAAATATTGAAAAAACATATGATAAAGTTAAAACTGTTACACATGCAAAAGACGTTCTTGAGTCACTTAATGCGTAATATTTATTTATTATCATTATTTTTTTATGTTCTTGTGCATCGGTCATGTCTCCTTCTGGCGGCGATGAAGACTCAATGCCACCTGTAGTTAAAAAAAACATTGCCTAGCGATTTAACTAATTTATCATCTGAACAAAATATAACCCTTTTTTTTAATGAGTACATTCAGGAGGAGTCTTTAAAAAAAGCAATTGAAATTTTCCCAAATGTAAATGAAAAAATTCAATATGAATATAAAGGAGATAGAGGTGGTTGTAACGACTTCCAAGCGGTCTTGATAACATAATAAAACCTATATAATGACATTAAACTCAAATTTTGCAGACGAACATAATGTCAAGCTTAAAGGAGGATATAGTGATTCCATTTAGCTTATCAAGTTTAATAAATGATGGTAAGATTCGTGGAGAAATATATGGTGTCATTTACTAAGCCATCTATTTTGTTGTGGCAAGGCAAGATTAGCAAAGAGGAAATGTTAAGCATTGAGCCAGACTATATATTATCAGGATCTAGCTCTTACAATTTTGATTTTCTACCCTATGATGATTATACTATTTTGGCTGTAGATAAATATAATAGAAGATTAAACTCTGAATGATAATATTGTATCTTTCAGCAGTCTTGTCGCAAATATCCATTCAAAAGGATATCATAGGTAAAGCAAATTTCTTTTTTAACAAGCAATTAATAGAAGAAGCAGATAGTCTTGCAACTGAAGAAATTGATGTAGACTAGTAATGCAACCTTATTAGGAAAAGTTAGTGGAAATTTTATACTACCAATGATTGTAAGAATTAGTAATAAATCTCATTCCTTTTTAGCCAATGTAGGTATTGATGGAAAATTTAGTATAATCAATGCTGTTGAAGGAGAGCTATCAGTTAATAGCTTTTCAAGATAGAAATAATAATCAGATTGCTTGATACAGGATCTTTTAGCGAGAATTTATTATCAGAAAAATTTTTAGTATATCCGGATACGTTAACTTTAAGAGAAAATTGGGAAATAGAAATAACAGATTGGAGAAATAAATGAATAAAAAATTAACAACAGTAGCTGTAAGTGGGTATTTTGATCCAATACATGTAGGACATCTTAGAATATCTAGCAATTGGCAAAAAAACTAGGAGATAATTTAATAGTTATTATTAATAATAATCTACAAGCAAAGCTAAAAAAAGGCTCAACATTTATGGATGAAAAAGACAGAATGGAGATAGTAGCTGCCTTAAGATGTGTTGATGAGGTTTTTTTAAGTATTGATGAATGATAAAAGTGTGTGTAAGAGCTTAGAGCGCATTATAGCCTGATATCTTTGCTAATGGAGGAGATAGATCTATTAAATGAGATACCTGAAACTGCTGTAATGGAAAAATATAATATTAAGATGGTAGATGGTTTAGGATCAAAAATACGAAGTAGTAGTGATTTAACAGGTCTTGGTAAATGAAAAGAAAGCTTGATAAGAAAAAAACTCAATTGCTAGAAGACTTTTTATCTCTAGGAGAAAAGTGTGATATTAAAATTATCCATGATAAAGGAGATTTTAACGGAGACAATTGTTTACTTTTTGCAAACAATACCATTGTAATCAATAAACACAAACCATTGGATCAACGATTACATGTTTTGGCAAAGTGTTTTAGTCAAATTAATCTTGAAAATGTTTATATTAAGCCCGTATTAAGAGATTTAATAGAACAAGCAAAAACAGATAAAGTATATGAGTAATCAAAAACATTTATGGGCTCCATGGAAAATGGATTACCTTGAAAATAAAAAAGGAGATTCTCAGAAAATATTTTTAGATAAAGCGAACGAATCGAATGATAGAGAAAATTTGATATTGCATCGCTCTAATAATTGTTATGTTATAATGAATTATTATCCGTACAATAATGGACACCTAATGGTTGTTCCTTATAATGAAGTAGATAGATTTGAAGATTTAGAAGATGCAACATTAAGTGAAATAATTACTTTATCAAAAAAAATTATGAAAATATTAAGAGCAAATTTCAATTGTGATGGTTTTAACTTTGGAGCAAATATAGGTGAAGGTTCTGGAGCATCTATCCAATCACATTTACATTTTCATATTGTTCCTAGATGGAAATCAGATACATCGTTTATGCCTGTAATTGGCAATACCAAAGTAATGCCTCAAACATTGGATGATACATTTAAGCAATTATCTACCTTATTTCAGGAAGAGTCTATAATGGATTTATTTTCACATTCATGGCTTCCTTTTATATATCAATACGGTTTTGGAGTTTTAATTTTTGGCGGTGGATTGTTTGCAGTATTTAAAGCATATGGAGGTCAAAAATTTTGGAATGAATATAAGATTTGGATTCAAATTCTTGTTTGGGGCTTCATTTATGTTTCCTCTATTCATTTATTAATGACTGTTTCTGCTTTGAATGATTCCCCGCAATTATATTTTGTTATTTTATTAATGTATGTATTTAATGTGATGCTGTTAACAAGGAAGCTTTCATGACAACGATTCCAACAACAGAACTTTTTTGGGTTATTCTTACTGCATATGTATTTTTTGTCTTAGGTGCTGGTTTATTTTTTGCTCGAAATAATCAGTCTACTGAAGACTTTTTCTTCGGAGGGAGAAGATTTTCTTGGTGGTTAATTGGAATGTCTATGTTAGCTACTGGTGTGGGGTCTCATAGTTTTGCAAAGTATGCATCTAAAGGATTTGAATATGGTTTTTCATCCACAATGACTTACATGAATGATTGGTTCTTCATGCCATTATTGTTATTTGGCTGGATACCAATTATTTATTATATGCAGGTTAATTCTATTCCTGAATATTTTGAAAGACGTTTTAATTCAACAGTAAGAAATTTATCAACAGTTACTATGTTATTATATCTTATTGGCTATATTGGTATTGGGTTATTAGCGCTTGGATCATTATTGCAGCCCATATTAGGATGGGAAATAAATACTATTATTATTGTAGTTGCGGTGATTTCAGGAGTATATGTTTCGCTCGGCGGGCAAACTGCTATCATCTTTACTGATTTTCTTCAAGGAGTAATTTTACTCTTTGCAGGCTTATTAATTTTTGGGTTAGGTATTGCATACATTGGTGGATTTGATTTATTCTGGGATAATCTTTCTACAACAAATAAATTACCATTAGCTGATTTTAACTCACCTCCAGATTTTAATTTTGTTGGCATTTTCTGGCAAGATGGAGTGGTAGGATCAGTTGGATTTGCCTTTATGAATCAAGCAGTAATTATGCGATTTTTAGCATCTCGCTCTGTAGTGCATGCTAGAAGAGCAACAATGATGAATGTACTCGTATTTCTACCAATTGGAACTGTAGCTGTTTCTAATTCCGGATGGATTGCAAGAGCTATCGCTAATATTAATCCTAATATCATTCCTGAAACAACAAATCCTAATGGAATCTTCACTGTAGTTGCTTCTTTAGTATCTAATTCTGAACCAATTTTTGCATTTTTAGTTGCAGCTGTTGTTGCAGCTTTAATGTCAAGTCTAGATTCTCAAATTAACGCTTCAGCAGCAGTTGCTGTAAACGATGTATATACTCCATTAAGCAAAAATCCTTCAGAGAAAACACGTCTGAGAGTATCTATGCTTACTTCTCTGCTGGTAACTTTTATTGGTATTCAAGCAGCATTCTTATTTGCACAATATGGAACAATATATGAAGCACATGGAGCTTTTCACAGTGTGGTAACTCCACCTATGGTCACAGTGATATTTTTAGGAATTTTCTGGCAACGCTTCTCTTCGAGGGCTGCCATATTAACGTTTTTATTAGGAGCAGTTTTTATATTCTTAGGTATCCAGTATCCACAATTTTTTGTTCAACCATTCTCACATGGAATAGAGTACGTTGAAGCAAAACCATGGTCATACATAAGAGCGCTCTATAATGTATTTGCCTGCACAACTATTGGAGTGATTGTAACATTGTTAACTACTAAGCCTGGTAATGATCATTATGAAAAAATTAAAGGATTAACTTTATGGACCATTAAAGATGGTCCAGAGTATTTCAAGGGTTCAACAGTAAATGAAAATGCTGGAAGTAAAATTACCTTTAATGGCGAGATGATTGAAGTTGCTAAAAACACATCTAACGAAATTAATTTACCGCAAAGATTAATGGATGAGCTTGGTGCAAAGGAAGGTGATTTCGCATACATATCAGACGTAAGATGGTATTATGGAGGATTAAAATCTACTCACGCTAATATCGGAAAATGTTCTTCGAATAATAATATTCAGATTTCAGAAAATGTTCAATCTCATGGACAATTTGATTTATCAAAAAAAATATTTATTGAGCTAGAATTATAAATTCTAAAAAAAAAATTGACAAATATTTTTCTAATTGTTTATTATCCCGTAGTTAAAATCGCTTTTTAAGATGTTGAAGCAGGTCTTAATGAAAAAATTGACCTGGCCATGCACTTAAAAAGAGTTTCACTACTTTTTAAGAGTTGAAGCAGACGTGGATGAGAAAACAAGTCTGGCCATGCGATTAAAAAAGTCTTAGGGGGCGTTTTTAAAAGTTGAAGCTAATTTTTATAAAAAAGGAGATTAGGCCATGCGTTTAAAAACAATTTGTCTATACGTATGTGTTGCTATAACACAATTATTTTCACAAACCGGTAATTTACTAGGAGTTGTTTCAGATGCTAACGGTTCCTTTCCATTACCCGGTGCCAATGTTTATTTGGAGGGAACTAACTTTGGAGGAATAACTGATTCTGGAGGTAAAGTTTATCTTTCAAATCTACCATTAGGAAATTATAAGCTAGTAGTTTCATACATTGGCTATAAAAATCAAGAAAAAGATATTTCTATTGATTCAGAAAGTTTGAACACTTTTTCAGTAGAATTATCAGTTGGAATATTAGTTGGAAACGATATTGATGTTATCGGAAATTCTTTATCAGGCCAAGCAAGGGCATTAAATAATCAAAAAAATAAATCAAATATTAGTAATGTAATTTCCTCAGATCAGATCGGAAAATTTCCTGATTCAAATATTGGCGATGCCTTGAAACGTGTTCCTGGAATTGCAGTTTATAATGATATGGGAGAGGCAAGATTCGGTCATGTAAGAGGAACTCCATCAAGCTTTAATTCAGCAACGATCAATGGAGAAAGAATGCCATCTGCTGAAGCTACAACAAGAAGTAACCAGTTGGACCTAATTCCTGCTGATATGATTCAAACTGTAGAAGTTATAAAAGCCCTCACTCCTGATATGGATGCTGATGCAATAGGAGGGTCAATTAATCTTATTACACGAAAAGCTGCAGGAGCACGAACATCAGTAACTGTTGGAAGAGGTGAGAATACCTTGGATGAAGCTGGTAAGATAGTTCAGTTATCTGGAATGCATTCCAATAGATCAGAAGACAACAATTTTGGTTATGTGTTTAATTTTTCTTTTTATGATAACTGGACAGGTACTGATAATGTTGAAGCTGAATGGGACGATGAAGGAAATATTGTTGAACATGATATTAGAAAGTATTTAGTTCATCGCGAGAGAAAGAGTCTTGGATTGAGATTCGATTACAATTTGGGTAATACAGAACTATATACAGATCTTAATTATAATGATCGTGATGATTACGAAAATAGATATCGTCAAAGAATAAAGGATTTAGATGAAGGTGAAGGAAGCCAAGAGGTTAGAAGACAAACTAAAGCAGGATTGCCAGGTAATGAATATGGAAGACTGGAAGATCAAAAGCTTTTTTCCTATAAATTTGGTGGAACAAGTCTTTTAGATAAGCTAAAACTAGATTATTCTTTTAAAATTTCGGAAGCTTCAGAGCTAAGACCGAACGAAAGATATCTGGCTTTAAGATTAAAAAAACAAACTGCCGTGTGGAATCAAAGTACCGAAAAGCCAAACTTTACTTTCTCAAATGAAATCGCTGCAGACTTAAATAATGTATGGGATTTTAGAAACTTAATTGAAGAAAGTAGAGATACTGATGAAAAAGCACAAAGCTTCAAGGTAGACGCTGACTTCAATTTTAATGACAACCTAAAATTAGAGGCTGGATTAAAAATTAGTTCAAGAAAAAAGGAAAGACGTAATGAGTTTTACGAATTTGAACCAGTAGATGAAGATGCTTTTTTAGCAGATGCATTTTCAAACATCGTTAGTCAAGATAAAAGCGAATGGTTAAATGATGGAAATGGTACTTCTTATAATTCAGGATCTTATGTAAGTAGAGAATTTCTTGGAAATTTGGATTTATCAAATACAGAACTTTTTGAGAGAGTTATTGTTGAAGAAGAGTTAGCTGGAAACTTCAAAGCCTCTGAAGATATCACTTCATTCTATGGAATGGCTTCATATGATTATTCAGACCAATTGCTTGTTTTAGGTGGAATAAGATTAGAAAGAACAACCTTATATGATTTAGAAGCAAGAAGCTATGATGAGGATAATGATCAAAATAATATAATTACAGCTGCCGATAACGACTATACTGATGTATTACCTTCTTTGCACTTGATATATGATTTAGATGGGGCGTCAAAGATTAGGGTTGCTTTAACAAAGTCTTTAGCAAGACCTAATTACTTTGATACCGTTCCATATCAACAAGTAAAAGTGGAAGATGAAGAGATAAAGGTTGGTAATCCTGAACTAGAGCCTACCATTTCAACAAATTTTGATATTTCTTTCGAAAGGTATTTTGATGATGTTGGGTTATTCTCAGCTGGAATGTTTACGAAAGATATAGATAACTTCGTTGTTTATACATCTGGCTATGTAACTCAAGCTGACAATCTACCAGACTACAATGGCTTTCAATTAGACAAAGCATTGAATGGTGGTAATGCATCTTTATTAGGAGTTGAAATTGCATTTCAAAGGCAAATATTACCGGGACTAGGTTTATATGCCAATGTTACTGCTATTGATTCAAAAATAGATAATTTAGATCCAAAGCTTCAAGAAGACAGACCCGATGTAATAGATAATTCTATGCCAGGTACGTCTGAGCTTAGTTACAATCTTTCTATGTCATATGAAAGAGGGCCAATGACCTTACGTTTATCTCTTAATCATCAAGGAGAATTTCTTGAAGAATTTGGTGATTCCAAATCTGAAGATAGATGGTATGATAAATCAACATATGTTGATTTAAATGCAAATTATAATTTAAGAGAAAATATCTCTATCTATGCTGATTTCAATAATTTAACCAATCAGCCATTAAGATATTATCAAGGAAGTAGTAGATATATGATGCAAGAAGAGTATTATAATAGAAAATTTACTTTTGGAATAAAAGCTGATTTATAATAGTTAATTTGAGATAATATATTATTATTAAATAAGATTAATAATTCTTGTTTTTTAGGTAATAATATCAAAAATTTCAATCATATTCCGGAGTAGCTCAGTTGGTAGAGCGAGTGACTGTTAATCACCAGGTCGGGAGTTCGAGTCTCTCCTCCGGAGCAAAAATCTTAGTCATTATTGTCATAAATAAGTAAAACTGTTTAAGAAGGAAAAAAAATGGATTTTCTTACAATTTGGTCTTTATTAGGTTTTTTGTTTGCAGTGTACGCTGTTACTGCAAATGATAGTATTCAGACATTAGGAACTTATATCTCATCTAACCAAGACGTTAAATGGTACTGGATGTTTGCTTATATGGGCGGAATTTTTGTTCTTACAATGATTCAAGGATTTGCTATTAATGATCCTGCATTCGGTAGACTTGATAAATTTCCTGAAATTACAATTCAATGGTATCATGCCATTGCTCCACTTGTTCTTGTTGCTTTAACAAGGTTGAAAATTCCAGTTTCAACAACTTTTTTAGTATTATCAGTTTTTGCCTCTTCTGTTGTTATGGAAAAGATGTTGCTTAAAAGCTTCCTAGGTTATGCAGTATCATTTGTTTTTGCTTGGATATCATGGTATTTAATAAGCAAATATTTTTTAAATGAAGGAGAAAAGGGTAAAAATAAATACAATAATTATTGGAGGATTGGCCAATGGCTGACAACAGGTTGGTTGTGGTCAACATGGCTTAAGCATGATCTAGCAAATATTATGATTTTCTTGCCAAGATACAGTACTGTTCAGTCAACAATATTCCAAATATTTGTTTTAGCAGCTATGCTTATTGGCCTTGCTTTTATGTTTTATGAGCGCGGTGGGAAAATACAAGAAATTGTACTATCTAAAACTAACACGCGTTATGTAAGGTCAGCAACACTTATTGATTTAGTATATTGTTTTGTTCTTTATTATTTCAAGGAATTAAACAATATCCCCATGAGTACAACATTTGTTTTTATGGGAATGCTTGCTGGAAGAGAGCTCGGTATATGGATGTCTATAGGATATGGTGAATTAACCTATACGAGTAGACATAAGAAAGCAATCTTCCCAATGCTATATAAAGATTTCCTAAGATTAATGTTAGGATTAATGATTAGCGTTTCTTTAGCATATGCTATTCAATGGTATAGTTCGCTTTAAAATTGAACTTGAGTATTTAAACTGAATTTTTTTGCAACAAATTCAATAGCATCCTACTGTGTTATACTTTATTTTGTATTATGAATCTTAAAAGTAAACATGTTCTGATTACTGGTGGAGCAAAAGGGATTGGTTTAGCCACTGCAAAGCGTATTTTAAATGAAGGTGCCCATGTAATTCTTTGGGATTTTAAAGAACACGATTTGTCAGCAACAGTAAGTGATTTAAAAGAACAAGGTCATGATGTTTTTTCTCAAATCTGCGATGTAACTAATAAAGAGCAGGTTTATCAAAATGCTAAAATTATTAAAGAGAAATTTGGAAGCATCGATATTTTAATAAATAATGCTGGCACAGTGTATACTGGCTATATGCTAGATAGAACCGATGAAGAGCTAGAGAATCTTATTAATGTAAATTTCACATCTATGATTTATACTATTCGCGCTTTTATGCCAGGTATGTTAGAAAAAAACTTTGGACATATCATTAATATTTCTTCTGCTTCTTCTTTAACAGGTGCCCCAAAATTAGCAGTATATGCAGCAACGAAGTGGGCAGTAGCAGGGTTAACAGAATCTCTGCGATTAGAAGTAAAAAAAATGGGAAAACATGGAGTAAAATTTTCTTCAGTTCACCCAAATTTTCTTAAAAAAGGATTATTTGAAGGTACAAAACTTAATTTTTTAGGGCAGTTATTAGCCCCGGGGGTTAAAAGCCATGACCAAGTGGCTAAAGTCATTGTTAATAGGGCAATTAAGCTTGGATTTCACTCCCCAAAAGTTCCATGGATCATGAATCAAATGGTATTATTACGAGCGTTGCTTCCAAGCTCACTTTTAATTAAGCTAAGTAGTTTTTACGGATTATATAATATGATGGATGATTACAAAGGATATAAAGACGGAAGATAATTTTCCTTTACTATTCTTGTCAAACATTTTAGAATTCATACGTGAAATACATATTTAAAATCTATTTTATTATAATCTCTTTATTGCTTTATTCTTGTAGTTCATCAGAAGATATTGCTTCAGAAAGTGATAAAGAATTAATGGTTACTTTTCAAGATTCTTTAAGTTATGCAATGGGTATTAGTATTGCTGGAAATTTACCTAATACTGAAATTAACCAGGAATTGCTAATTGAAGGTCTTGAAGACTATTGGAATAAAGAAAATCCTAGATTGGATATATCTACAAGAAATGATATTCTAAGAGCATTCAATATTATGAGCTCACAAATTGAGCGTGATAAAATGCAGCAAATGGGTGAAAAATCAAGAGAGCTTTCCAGAGAAAATAAAATAAAAGGCCAAGAATTTCTAGATAACAACAAAGTCAAAGAAGGTGTTAAGGTATTCAATAGAAGTCAAATTCAATACAGAATTATTGCTACTGGTAAGGGAGAAATTCCAGAATTTGATGATACAGTAATTGTACATTATAATGGGTTTTTAATAGACGGCTATAAATTTGATAGTAGCTATGATAGAGGTCAGCCTGCAACATTTGGAGTAAAAAGTGTCATCGTTGGATGGCAAGAAGTTTTACAAAAAATGCCAGTTGGTTCTAAATGGGAAGTATTTATTCCTCAAAACCTAGGCTACGGTACAAGCGGAGTACCTTCAGATGTTAAAAAAGGAGAATATGTCATTCCTCCTTCTTCAACATTAATTTTTGAGATTGAGCTTTTAGGTATAGTAAAGTAGTAAATGAAGTATTTAAAAAGATTATTTGTATTAATATCTATTTTCTTAATTAGCTGCAATTCTTCTACAAATGCAATCACATTAACTAATCCAATGTTTTATACAGAGCCTATTGAAGACGCAGGAATTGATAGTATTGGATTTCTGATGCGCAAACATGTTATTGTTGTTACTGTGAAAGATAAAAATGAAATCCATCTTTATGGCGCTATGAATGGAAAGTTTAAAAAATCTATTTCACGTGAAGGCGCTTTTCCAAATGGAGTGACTGTTATAAATGATCAATTTGTATTAGTTACTGAAAGAGATAATAAACATGTTGCTGTATTTAATTCTTCATTAGAATTCTTAGGAACTTTTGGTACAAATGAGTTGCGAAGTCCTTATGGTATTTCGTTTTATAAGGTTGATGATAAACAGTATAAAGTGTTTGTAACCGATAGCTATGAATACAATAATCCCAGACGAGATAGAATTTTATCATGGGATTTTAATATTGAAAATGATTCTTTTACAGTAAGCAGTGCTTCAGTTTTTGGTAGTCCAACCTTATACCAAGTCGAAAGCATCCATATTGATAAGCATTTTAAAACAATGTTAGTTGCTGAAGAAATGGAAGAGTATCACAAAGTGATGGCATTAGACTTAGAAACCGGTCAGACAAAAATTGAGGATTTAGGAGATTTTAATAGAGGTAATGACCCAGAAGGAATTGCCCTAGTAATTAATCGCGATAATAAAGGATATTGGATTTGTACTGAGCAAAGCAAAGATGATAATCGTTTTCATTTGTATAACCGAGAAGATTTATCTTATATCAATACTTTATATCTTAAAGATGTATCATATACCGATGGGATTGCTACAGCTTACATGCATGGTAAATGGTTTTTATATGCTGTAGATAATGATCAAAGAATTGCAGCATTTGAGCTACCAGAAATTAATTAGAAATCATTTATTAATTCTTTAGATTTATTCAAATGAATGAATCATTGTCTAGCTTAATAAAAATACTTTATCCAATAAGCAAAAAAATATATCAAGAAAGATTAAAGTCTTTAAATAGATAGTCATGCTATATTTATTGATATCTATCGCAGTTTTTTTATTATTAATATACTTTTTTAGAAATACTATCATATTAAATATTTATAAACTTCCAATGATTAGAAGGTCTTGGCAGCTTCCAGATATGGATGCTAGTTCAGTTCAGCTTAAAGATAATAATAAACCCGTAGTTGTATGTTGCGGTGATAGCATTACGCATGGACACATAGGATACAATTGGGTTGATTCATTGCGAAAAGATGATACTTCTAAGGTATATATTAATGCAGGTATAAATGCTGACCTTACTTGGAATTTAAATCAACGAGTTGATGATATTATTAAGCATAATCCTGACTACATTACTATTTTAATTGGGACTAATGATGCAATTGGAAGTCAGCCAGTGAAGTTGATACAAGATTATTATATGCAAACTAAAGGGCTGCCACAAAAGCCATCAATTGATTGGTATGAAGGACAGTTAGAACTGTTTATAAAAACTATTAAGGAGAATACAAAAGCTAAGATTTCAATTTTTACTCTTCCTTGGCTAGGAGAACAAAAGGAATCTTCAATAATCCAAGTTGTTAAAAATCACAACCAAATCATTAAAGATTTGGCCAGTAATTATGATATAGAAATACTTGATTTATATAATGAATTTGATTTACAAATTGAAGAGAATCAGAGCCTACCTTATACTACATCAGAGCTAAGAAGGCTAAGAGGATTAAGAGCAGTTGTACTCTATTATGTGTTTGGATGGACTTGGAAAGATATTGGAAAAAAGTATAGATTAAAATTATTATGCGATCATATTCATCTCAATGAAGATGGAGGTCAAATCATTAAAAAATTAGCAAGAGATTTTATTAATCAGCAGAGTACCCCGGACAGGATTTGAACCTGTGACCTACGGATTAGAAAATCGTTGACTTCTCGAGGAGAAAATTCCTGAATGTTTCTCTTTAGTCAGAAAATTCAATACTATAATTATAATACTTATTTTGCTTAAGTATGATTTTTTTAGATGTGTATGGATCTCTAAAAACTCTTTTTCCACTAAAGGTATCACTTTCAGAATAATCCATGTGTAAGTCATTTAGATTTCCAAATGCATCTCTGTAATAGTAGTCATTTCCATACTCAATAACTTGAAAACCGCTTCCATACGAAGGATTATATACATTTACACCACCCTTTGAAGATTTTTGTACATCATATTTTTTATCAAAAGAAATTTTATCTCTGTAGTCATATCCATAATCTTTTAATTCATAAGAAGGAGTATAGCTTGATGAGCTGTAAGAATCGGTTTCTGAAAACAAAACTATTAATCCAAATAAAATTTCTGTCCATTCTCCTAATTCTTTAAGGAAAGATTTATTTGCTGAATTTTCTTTTTTTGGGGTATAATCAATTATATAACCTTCAGGTTTCAATCTATTTGATGTATAAGGAGTTAAATACTCTGTGAAATAAATATCAATACACATTCTATCTACAGTTTTTTTAGTTGATTCTCCCCAATTTTTCCAAACTTCACTTTCATAATTATTTATGTAAGTATCACACAATGATCGAGTTTCACTTGACTGGAGAGATTTTTTTAGCTCATCATCTAAATAGCTCTGAGAAGTTGAACAACCAGCTAAAAATAAAAAAATAAATATGAATACAATTTTACTCATTTAAAAATATAGGTTAATTCAATCTTAAAATAAATACTAATCACCACGACGGATTTTCTAACTGTTGACCAAAGATCGTCCAAAAGTTATAGTAGTTTTATAGTAGGTCAAAAATAGAGTTTTTAAAAAGTGAAAAAAGGGGATTTGTCGTCGTACCCCGGATAGGATTTGAACCTATGACCTACGGATTAGAAATATGTTGGTTTATCGAGGAGAAAATTAAATAAATATTGTAAAATTTTTAAAAATTACTCTGGCGAACATGTAACAAATGTACGAACCCACATATTATTGTTACCCTGATAACAACAAGTATCATTAGCATTGCCGGGCAATCTTGGAGAAATTGGAACACTACCTCCAGTTACCTCATATCCATCTGGACAACTCCAGTTATTAGGAAAAAAAGTATCAAATCTTAACGCTCTATAAATAAGTTCATATCGTATTATTGTTGAAGATGTAACTTCTGAAGTAACCATATTAAATGCATTAGCAACTTTAACTTTTAATTCTTCATCTTCAAACATTCTGGGGTCATATTCAAAGGTTACAATCGAACTTATTGGGTAATTATAAGGTTGCGTATTTCCAAGATTATCAGTGTATGTTCCTGTTGGAGCAACGATTTCACTCTCAATACTTGTTACTTTTCCATAAATTATTTCAGGATAATAATAGCTATTTTCACTAATATTTTCTCTTTCAGAAAATTGGTCAATTATTTGTACTGGAGCATTGCCATAACCTGAAGTAGAAAAAAGAATTGAATAAGTTCCTAAATAGTTGGGTTCAAAAGCATTATCTTTATCATCACAACCAAAAAATAAGAACAGAAATAATAATAAAATTTTTCTCATGAACTAAATATATAATAATTCTTATATATTATAAATACTAATTTGAACAACGGATTATCTAACTGTTGGCCGAAGATCAGTGAATTTTTGTTGTCGGTTTTGTTGTCGGTAATTTTGAGGTTTTTAAAAAGAGTAAAAAGGGGATTTGTCGTCGTACCCCGGACAGGATTTGAACCTGTGACCTACGGATTAGAAATCCGTTGCTCTATCCAGCTGAGCTACCGGGGCATGGGCCAAATTTAACCAAATAATAAAATATTTAAAGCTTTTTTGTAAAAATTTATCGAGGGGGCTCCGACGAGAAAATTCTTGCAAAAAATTAAGTTTAGATGTAGACTTAAAGAGTAATAAAAATAAAGCTTATCAATAATCTTTTAAGGAGAATAAAAAAATGGCTGAAAAAGTAAAAACAACAGGTGTTAGTAAAGAAAAAGGCTATCTATACTATTTAGGTAAAGATGGTAATGTATGGCGCTCAGGTATGTCAAGAGGCGGATCTGGTGGCGGAAATGCAGAAAAAGTTGCTGACGCAGGCGTAACTCGTGAAAGCGGTTTCCTATACTTCATCGATAAAGACGGTGATGTATCACGCGCACCTATGGCTAGAGGTAGAGGTTAATAGACTTTTATCATTTAGGTTTAATAAAAAAAGAGCACTTAGGTGCTCTTTTTTTTTACTTAACTATTGAATTTTTATGATTTCCAACAATGCCGCTTGAAACAATCATTCTGAATGCTTCCTCAACATCGATGTCTGCAGGAGTAGTATCTTCTTTAGCAATAATTAAAAAGAAGCCTGAAGTAGGGTTGGGAGTTGTTGGAACAAAAAGGTGATAAAATTCTTCGTTAGCTTGATTAGTTGACTCGCTTGTTACAAATCCTAGAGTCCACATTCCTTTTCTAGGATATTCAATATATACAACTTTTTTGAATGAATCGTTGTTTGATCCCGATATAGTTTCAATTAATTGTTTTGTTGTTCCATATATGGAATCAACCAGTGGAATTTTTTTAAAAATACCTTCAACCCATTTTACTACTCTTTTACCAAAAACATTTCTTGCTAATCCTCCAAAAACAAAAAGAGCTAAAAACACTATAAGTAAACCAACCAATGAACTTAATAAGCCAAATCCCGGGAAAGTTACATTTACAAATCTTTCTAAGGGCTCTGCAACAGTTCCTCCAATCCAGATTGTAAGCTCAATTGTTACTTGTAAAACATAAACTGTAAGCGCTAGAGGCACAATTGTCGCAATACCAGCAAGTAGATTTGATTTTATTTTTTGTATCATAATTTAATTTATTAAATAATAGCCTCTATTTCCTATAGATTAGTACTGAACTTCCTAAAATAAGTAAAGTTCCTATTATTTCCTGCGAAGATAGTATTTCTCCTAAAAACACCCATCCTAAGAAAATGGCTACGATAGGCGGAAAAATGGCAACATATGTGACTTGAGTTACATTTAAATGTTGGTAAAGCCAGAAATAGATACCCCAGGATATAAATCCACCAAATACAATTAAGTAAAGTGTTGAGAGAATTAATTCATTATTCCAAACAATTACAGATATATCTTCCTTGAACAAAGATGACATAGAAAGCATAACAATCCCTGTCATCACCTGACAAACTGCATTCATTTGATAAGGACCAACTTCATCGTTATATTTTTTGTATTGAACGCTAGGATAGGCTGCAATTATAATCACGCTAATTAGTACTAGGATTGCGGAAAAGGATTGTGACTTAAAATCAATCTCTTGATTGGTACTCATAATTGCTACTCCAACTAGTCCCATCATTAATGCAACGATTTTATTTTTATTTAGTCTTTCATCGGGATCATTTTTTATCATAAAGTGTGCCATAAGGCTAGTAAACAATGGAAAAAGACCCCATAATATGGAAGAAATGCTAGAGTAAATGTATTGTGTTGCCCAGTACGTCATTCCATACGATAAGCTGAAATTTAATAGACCAAATGATAGATAAAGTTTGATTGCTTGAGGCGTAGTTGGAATACTTAGTTTTTTATAATATATATACAAAAAAAATATTATTCCTGAAAATAGAAAACGTAGACCAACTCCATAAAAAGGAGGAACTCCAGCATTAAGAGAAATCTTAATAAAATACCATGTAGATCCCCAAATTAAGCACAATGCTACAAAAGGAAATAAAATCCTATTATTCATTATTTAGAATTCTGATAAATGGTAGCAAGTAGCGCACTTGCGATATAGATACTAGAATATGTTCCAATGATTACACCTACTAGCATTGTAAAAGAAAAAGGTCTAATAACTTCTCCGCCATACATTAGTAGAACAATAATCACTAATAATGTTGTTAAAGAGGTTATCAATGTTCGACTTAATGACTGATTGATACTTTTGTTGATAGTCGATTCAAACATTACAGTTCCTGAAGATTTCATGTTTTCCCTAATTCTGTCAAGAATAACAATAGTATCATTCAGAGAATATCCTACAATAGTTAAGAAAGCAGCTACTGTACTCAACGTAATTTCAAAACCTGTTAGAGAAAAAATTCCTAATGTTATAATAACATCATGAACTAAAGCTAAAATCGCTCCAAGCGCAAATCTGAATTCAAATCGAACAGAAATATAAAATAATATTAGTACAAGCGCAGAAAACACTGACCATAAAGCTTTTCCACTTAGCTCTGATCCTACTTTAGGGCTTACAGAACCAAGAGATAAAATAAAATCATTTTTATTTTCAGGGACTTTACTATTTAGCGAACCGTACAAATGATTTATTACTAGTTGGCCAAAGTTTTCTGGTTCATTTTCAAGAGTTTTAATTTTAATCATCACATCGCTATTGCTGCCAAAATATTTAATTTCTTCTGTGCTTAAATCAAAGCTGGTATTATTTATAGATACGGTTTTTAAAGAACTTCTTATCTCTTCAATAGATATATCTTCAGAAAAACTAACACCAATAGCAGTTCCACCTTTAAAGTCTATCCCAAGATTGACACCCATTAAAAGCAATAGAATTGAACCAATAGCCATTGCAGAGGATAATCCAAACCCAATGGTTTTAAATTTCATAAAATTGATTTTAGTATTTTCCATTAATTTCATAATTATATACTCAATTTTTCAATATTTTTTCTAGATGTAGCAAAGTCAAAAACAAACCTTGTGACAATTATAGCTGTAAACATACTTACAATAATCCCCCAAAATAATACAGTAGCAAAGCCTTTAATTGGACCGCTACCATATTGGTATAAAACAGCAGCGGCTATACCTGTTGTTAAATTAGCATCAACAATTGTGGTAATTGCTCTTTCGTAACCTGAATCAATAGCAGATCTAACAGATTTTCCATTCCTTAATTCTTCTTTAATTCTTTCAAAAATAATAACATTGGCATCAACAGACATACCAACTGTTAATATTAAGCCAGCAATACCAGGGAGTGTTAAAGTTGCCTCAAGCAATGCAAGAACACCTAGAAGTAAAATCAATGTCCACATAACTGAAAAACTAGCGATAATACCAGACATTTTATAAAAAACAACAATGAAGAAAACTACAAGCAACAATCCTATAGCCATTGAAAGCGTCCCTTTGGTAACAGAGTCTGCACCTAAAGATGCTCCGACAGTTCGTTCTTCTGCGATAGTAACAGGAACTGGAAGAGCTCCAGCTCTTAGTACAATTGCAATATCTTCAGCTTCTTCTATGGAGTCTAAGCCTTCAATAACCGTTCCTCCACCAAAAATTTGACTTCTTATAACTGGAGCCATATGCACTTTTCTATCTAAGACGATAGCAATTCTATTATTAATATTTGCACCAGTGATTCTAGCCCACTCTCTAGACCCTTCACTATTCATTTCAACTTCAACAACTGCTTGTCCCGCTGTTACACCAGCTTGACTTAGTCTCATTTGTGCATCTTCAATAACGCCGCCAGTTAATTCGGCATTGTTAAATAAATGATATAATATGTAAGATTCTTCTTCTTCTCCAATTTCATTTACAAGGGCGATAGAAGAGTTGCTTATTAAGAAAGTGCTATTTGTAGCATCCAAAATTTGTTTAACATTTGCTTGAGATAAAATATTTTTGAAGGAGCTTAAATTTTTAGATGAGATTGCTAAATTTCCTCCAACAGATATTAGCAATGAAGAAAAATTTAAGTTATCTGATCCTGTTGTTTCAAAAAGCTCATTAATTTCATTATTATCATTTACAGCTTCTTCATTTGAAGTAGCTGTAATGCTATCTAGCTGTCTTATTAAAGCATTAGTGCTTTCAATATCTTTAACAATCATTAATTCTAATAAGGCAGTACTTTGTAACAGATCTCTTGCTCTTTCAGAATCTTGTATTCCTGCAAGCTCTACAATAACACGATTATTCCCTTGTTTTTGAATAGTAGGTTCAGCAACACCAAATTGGTCAACACGATTTTGAATAATCTCAATAACTCTTCTGATTGAATCTTCAGATTGTAATGATAGTTGAGCAATAATTTGATCTCTAGTTTTACCGTAATTGATAAAGTATCTTGGAAGTTTTAAATCATTTTTATCTGCTAGCTCTTCAAAAATTGAAAAGAAATCTCCAGAGGTACTATTGTATTCGTTTTTTAAATCAATAAGAAATAAATCAAAGTTATTATCTTTATTTTTTGCAAGATTATTAATTAATTGAGGTAAGTCAACTTCTAATACTATATATATACCGCCCTTAAGATCTAATCCTTGCTTGATAGTTTTTGCATCATAATAATCAACTTCTTCTTTTGAAAGATTAGAGATGCTTTCTTCGCTCAGCATTGCGTATCGCAAGGAAGGTAAAAGGGCATAAATACCTAATCCAAAAACAAAAAGGATTGTTAACAGTCTATTTCTTATTGAATTATCCATAAGTGAGTGAATTTAATACATTAAGTCCTTTTTTCACTAATTTTTTAAATAATATTTAAGGTCTTTCCACAATCATGAAATGCCTCTATTGCATAATCTAATTGTTTTCGATTATGTATGGAAGAAAGCTGTACCCTTATTCTTGCTTGATTTTTCGGAACCACTGGAAAAGAAAATGGAATTACATAAATATTTTTTTCTAGAAGCATTTCAGATAAAGCCACTGTTTTCTTTGCATCATATATCATTATTGGAACAATAGGATGTGAATTGCCTTTAATCTCAAACCCTACTTCAAGTATTTTTTGTCTGAAATAATTTGTGTTATCATGTAGTTTGGAGATCAATCCAGTATCATTATTAATTATTTCAAAAGCTTTTAAGCATGCCACAACTAAAGTAGGAGCTAAGCTATTTGAAAAAAGATATGGCCTCGATTTTTGCCTTAAAGTTTCTATAATATTTGATGAAGCTGATACAAAACCACCAGAAGCACCGCCAAGCGCTTTCCCAAATGTTGAGGTAATAATATCAACTTTATTCAAAACATTGTGATGCTCTCCACTTCCTTTACCTGTTGATCCTATAAACCCAGTAGCATGACAATCGTCTACCATAACCAAAGCATCATATTTTGCAGCTATTTTGATAATTTTATCTATTGGTGCAATAGTTCCATCCATGCTAAATACACCATCAGTAGCAATTAATTTAATTCTTGCAGAAGATTTTTTCAGTTGATTCTCTAGGTCAACCATATCACAATTTTTGTATCTATATTTTGCAGCTTTGCATAGTCTAATTCCATCAATGATAGAAGCATGATTTAATTCATCAGAGAAGACAGCATCTTCTTTGCTCAAAATAGTTTCAAATAAACCGCCATTAGCGTCAAAGCATGAAGAATATAAAATTGTATCCTCTTTCTGCAGAAAATTGCTCACAGCTTCTTCAAGTTCTTTGTGAATAGTCTGTGTTCCACATATAAATCTTACAGATCCTAGTCCAAAGCCCCATTCTTCAATTGCAGTTATTGCCGCTTTTCTGATTTCAGGGTTATTTGCAAGCCCTAGATAATTATTTGCACAAAAGTTTAAAACTTTTTTACCCAAAACATTAATTTCCGCTTTTTGGGCTGTTTCAATAATTCGTTCACTTTTATAAGTTCCTTGATTTTTTATTTTTTCAAGTTCAGAATTTAGTATGCGATCAATTTTTTTCATTTTTTATCATTTCATTAATCATCTTTTTAATAAATTTTTCAAAATCTTCTGAGGAAGTAAATTTCCATTTCTTTTTTGCTTCATCGCAATTTAAACTAGAAGGCCAGGTATCTGCAACTGATTGAAATTTATTATCGATTACATATTCAATTTTAAATTCACCAAATTTATGTTGAATCGCCTTATATAAATCCTCTACTGAAAAACTTGCTTCTTGAATATTAAAAACCCTTAAAGTTGAATTTATAGTATTCATCCCCATTAATTGATGTATTGATAAAACTGTTTTTTCAATACTAATAAAAGGTAAAAGAGTTTCTTTGGAGAGTTTGCATATATATTGTTTATTAGTTGCTGCAGCATGAATCATTTGTGGAGCATAATCAGTAGTGCCGCCTGAAGGGATACTGTCACTGCTAATAACTCCCGGAAATCTAATTGATCTAAAATCAATGCCATAATTTTTTGAGTCAAACTCAGTATGTTTTTTAGATCCATACTGTTCAACTGCTAGTTTGTTAATACCATAAATTGTTGTTGGTTTAATTATATCAAATTCAGATGCATTGTGTATTTTTCTAGGACCATAAACTGCTATTGAGCTTGGAAAGAAAAATTTTACTTTAATATTATTTTTTACTCCATGAACTGCGGCGCAATTAATAAGATTTATAGATGAATTTTCATTTATTTCTGTAGCTAGTTTTGGATTTTTTGCAGCTGTTTGACTTAAAAGGGCTGCAAAGTGGTATACTTCAGAAATGATATTATTATCAAAAATTGATTGTATTAAATCTTTATCTGAAATAGAGCCTTGAATCAATTTTATGTTGTCAGATTGACTCAATTTCTTGTTTAAATCTAACCCAATAATTGAATAATTTTTCTGGGCTAAAAAATCAAGTATTTTACTACCTAATTCTCCATTAAATCCTGTTATTAAAATTTTTGAATTCACAGTGTAAGTTAAGTTATATAAAATGATTTTTTAAAAACTTTGTATTACCCTTTTAACCAATTAAATTTTTTACTCAAATGAAAAAAGTAATTTCAATCATAAATCAAAAAGGCGGCGTAGGCAAAACCACCACTGCAATTAATTTAGCAGCTAGTTTAGGAATACTAGAAAAGAAGACATTGCTAATTGATTTTGATCCCCAGGCAAATGCATCCACTGGATTAAATAATTTTGGTATTGATTGTGATTATACTATATATGATGCAATGACAGGCAATAAAAAAATGAAAGATATCATTGCAAATACAAATATTGAATATCTAGATTTTATAAAGTCAGACACAAATTTGGTTGGGTGTGAAGTTGAATTGGTATCTATATCTAATAGAGAAAAGCAGCTTTTGAAATTAATTAATCGAGTTAAGAAAAATTATGATTTTATACTAATTGACTGCCCTCCATCTTTAGGTCTACTAACTTTAAATGCTTTAACCGCTTCAACAGATGTGTTGATCCCTATTCAAAGTGAATTTTTTGCCTTAGAAGGTTTAAAGAGCTTACAGGAGACTATTAAAATAGTTAAAGAGAATATTAATGATAAATTAAATATTCTTGGTTTATTAATAACAATGCACACCAAAAGACTTAAGCTTTCAAAAAAAGTTGAAGGTTTGTTAAAGACAAATTTTAAAAATAAATTATTTAATACAAAAATTAATAGAAATGTAAGATTGGCTGAAGCTCCAGACGATGGAAAGCCGGCAATTATGTATGATGTAAATTGCTCAGGAGCCACAGACTATATGGATTTAGCATTGGAGATAATAAATGGCAAAAAATAAAAACCTAGGTCAAGGGTTGGGTGCTTTGTTGACTCCAACAAAATCTAGTTTAGAAGATTTTAGTCAAAGTAGTATTCTAATAAGCAAAATTAAGCCTAATCCTAATCAACCCAGAAAAAGTTTTGAGGATAAATCTTTAAAACAGTTGGCTCAGTCAATTGAGGAAAAAGGATTAATTACTCCAATTACAGTTAAGCAAGATGACAACAAATATGTTATTGTTGCAGGAGAAAGAAGATATAGAGCACATAAGCTTTTAAAAAAGAAAAGAATTTTAGCTTATGTTATTGATGCAGAGTCAAATAAAGATTTAATGTATATGGCTTTAATAGAAAACATTCAGAGAGAAGATCTTAATCCAATTGAGGAAGCAAAAGGCTATAGGTACTTGCAAGACAATTTGAAATCTTCAATTACCGAAATTGCCAAGACAGTTGGAAAATCTAGGCCAGCTGTTTCCAATACACTAAGACTCCTCAAGCTTCCAAGTCAAATTCAGGATAGTATTTTAAAAGGAGAAATCAACGCCGGTCAAGCTAGAGCAATTCTACAAAATAAAACCACTCAGGGAATGATTCAATTTTGGAAAAAACTTCTAAAAGAAAAAATGTCAGTTAGAAGAACTGAGTCGTTAGTCAATAAGAATAAAAAAACATCTCCTCAATTACAAAGTATTCAGAGCTCTCTTTCAAGGCTGATTGGAGAGAAGGTGTCAATAAAGCAAAATAATAAAACTAAAAAGGGATTTATTAAAATTAGCTTTGATAAAAAAAACAGTTAATAGAGTATTAGAGAAGTTAAAATCTATAAAACCAGACTAATATAATTCAATGAAGTTAAGTAAATACAAGGTTTTATTTATATCACCTTTTTCAGAAAAAAGTTGGCAAATCGAGTTTACAAGATTTACTTTTTTTGCTTCTTTATCAACTATAGCTGTTTTGCTACTTACTTCAATAATTTTATTATTCATGTCTTCTCCAATTATCAAAGAATATCTAAAAATTTCCGCTATTAATAATGAGATAAAACAACAGAAAGAAATTTTAAGCAATATTGACGAAACTATTGGAGAAATAGCGCTAATGAAAACATATATTGATTCAATAATTGGTACTGAGGAATCTCACAATTTAAATGATAATAATATTAGATATATGGTAACAAATAATTTGCCTTCATTTAAGCCAGCAAGTGGATTGATAAGTAGAGAGTTTGATGCAGATACAAAACATTTTGGCATTGATATTGTAAATGAGATATCAACACCTATTTTCTCTACTTCTGATGGAATAGTTGTTTTTAGCGATTATTCAAATGATTTTGGTAATTTTATAATTATAGATCACCAAAATGGATATTTGTCTCATTATTATCATAATCAAGATTTATTTTTTAATAAAGGAGATAAGGTTGTTGCAGGAGATATTATTGCAAAGATGGGTAATACTGGAATGTCATCAGGACCACATTTGCATTTTGAAATTTGGAAAGATGGATCTCCGATAAATCCAAACACTTTTTTTGAAGATTTTCAATTAAAATCTGATAAATTAACTAATGATGAAGATTCAAACTAAATCAACAAACAGTCAAACTATAATTGCTGAGGATGTATCCATAGATGGAGATATGATCTTAAGTGGCAATGTTACTATTTATGGAGAAATAAGAGGATCTGTGCACACTGAAGGCGCTATTCAGCTTGCTAAGAGTGGTAAGATTTTTGGAGATGTTAAGGCAACTATGATTCAAATTAATGGATTTATCGAAGGAGATGCTTTAATTAATGGCCTAGCAGAACTTTTGAAAGGTTGTGAATTAGTCGGCAATTTACAATATAAAGTGCTTACTATTGAAGATGGAGCCCAATTTTCAGGCAGATGTGATATAATCGTTGATGAGTGATAAAAAACCCTTAAGTAGAATTCTCGCTGAAAGTTATTCTGTATATTTTGAATTTTTAGGTATAATAATTTCATGGCTTTTAATTGCTTTTTTTATTTTTAACGATTTTTGGAGAATTCTTATTATAATTATAGGTGTTTTTCATGCTTCTTATCGTGCATATAATCACGTAAATAATAATAATTAAGAATTACATCTTTTTTTCTGTTTTTCCTTGTTTGTTTCTATTTATATTTCGGCGATGTTTATTGGTGAAAAAGTTGGAAAAGAATGGACAATGGATCAAGCTCCACAGTATGCCATTGACCACGTCGCCAATAGCAAAAAAAATATTTTTGAATTTGAATTTCTTAATTCTTTATCTGAAAAAATCTCAAGTTTCTTTGGATTAACGTCTGATTCTATTTTTTATATTGATCTTGGGATTACTAAGCATGTTTTTTTACTTTTTTTTGTATCAACTATTGTGGTATCAACTTTAGTTACATTGATTCAAGCATATATTTCTCACAAGAAAAATATTCCTAATAAGTTTATGAGCATTGTTGAAATGTTTGTTATTTACTTAAGAGATGATGTACTAAAAAATTTCATAGGAGCTAAAGAATACAGAGACTGGGCTTCTTTAATATATACAATATTTTTCTTTGTACTTTTTGGAAACATTTTGGGCTTGATACCTATTTTTGACTTAACAGGCTTAATCGGGAAACTTGGATATCAGGCAGATATGTTAAATAAAGATAATGTCTTATATTTACTATCAAAGGGCGGACATACAGTAACTGCCAATGTAAATGTTACCTTTGCAATTGCAACTATTACTTTTTTTGCATTCATCGGTGCAGGTATTCAGAAATATGGCTTTACCCAACATTGGAAAAATTTGGCACCTTCAGGATTGCCATGGCCACTTTATTTTGTAGTAGTTCCGATTGAATTCATGGGTTTATTTATTCGACCATTAGCCTTAACTCTTAGGCTAGCTGGCAACATGATGGGCGGACATATTGCTTTAGTTATATTTATTACATTTATTTTTAGTGCTACTGCGGAACTTGGAGGGTTTGCAGGATTTGGTATTGCACCTTTTTCAATTTCGCTTGCACTAGGATTAACTATGCTTGAATTGCTTGTTGCAGTTATCCAAGCATATGTTTTTGCATTATTAACAGCCGTTTTTATAGGAATGGCTATACACGTAGATCACTAACAAAAAAGGAGTCTCACTATGGGAGCAGGGTTAGCAGTAATAGGTGCCGGAATTGGTATCGGATTAATTGGGTATGGAGTAGCACAGGCTATTGCAAGACAGCCTGAAGCAGCTGGAGAAATTAGATCACAAACATTTCTTTTAGCTATTTTGGTTGAAGGTGCAGCAATTTTGCTTGGATTGTTATCATTAGTTCTGTAATCAAAATAAGGAAATAATATGAATCCATTATTAACGCCAGAACTAGGCACATATGTCTGGTCATTAGTTATTTTTATGACCGTACTTTTCGTATTAAGAAAGTATGCATGGAATCCTTTACTTGATTTTTTAGAAGAAAGAGAAAAGGATATTGCAGAATCTCTTAAAATGGCAGAAAGTGCAAAAACTGATTTAGAGCAAATTAAAGACGAATCAGAAAAAATACTTAATGAGGCAAAAAAGGAAGGTAAAGCAATTGTAGGCGACAGCAAGCAAAGAGCTGAAGAGTCTGCAGCTAAGATTCTAAATGACGCAAAAGCTAAATCAAATGAGTTTCTCGATGACGCAAAATCGAAAATAGAAATTGAAAAAACACGCGCCATTAAAGAAATAAAAGAGGAAGTTGTAGATCTTAGCTTAGAATTAGCTACAAAAGTTTTACAAAGAAATGTTAAGGATGATGATAATAGTAAGTTTATAAAATCATCATTAGAGGCAGTGAAAGCAGATGAAGCAAAATCTTAAAAAGATAAATATATATTCTAATTTACTTAATGATGCCGTTAATACGTTTGAAGATTTCAATGGCGTTAATGGCGGATTAGAAAATTTTAGTATTGTTCTTAAAGGAGATTTAGCTATAAATACTTTCTTTAAATCAAAGACTATCGAAGTTTCTGAGAAAATTAGTCTTTTTGAAAAAGCTGTTTCAAGCTCAATGAATGCAATATTAGTCGAAGTATTAAAGGTAGTGATTGAAAACGATGATACAAATCTTATCCAAGATATATCTAAAAATTTTACATTATTATCTAAAAAGAAACTAAATATAGCATTTGTTGAAGTAGTGTCATCATTTGATATGGATAATAATCAAAAAAATGATATTACCAATTCTTTAAGTGAGCTTGTTAATAAAAAAATCAATATCGATTTTAATGTTGATAAAAACTTAATCGGTGGACTTAAAATTAAAGTAGACGATACGCTATATGATAGTAGTCTGCAAACAAAATTAGAAAACGCAAAATCAAAATTAGTAGGGGTATAAATGGATATTAAAACAAATGAAATTGGAGATTTGTTAAGAAGTCAAATCAAAAATATCAATGAAAGCGTTGATGTTAATGAGGTTGGAGAAGTTCTAGAAATTGGAGACGGAGTTGCTCGAACAAGTGGACTAGGAAGTGTTATGAGTTCTGAACTTGTAGAGTTCCCAAATGATGTTTTTGGAATGGCTTTAAATCTTGAAGAGGAAAATGTTGGTGCTGTATTGTTTGGAGATAGCAGTCTGGTAAAAGAAGGCGATACTGTTAAAAGAACTGGAAAAGTTGTTGAAGTTCCTGTTGGAAAAGAGCTTTTAGGTCGTGTTGTTGATCCTTTAGGTCAGCCAATGGATGGAAAAGGTCCTATCAATGCAAAAGAAACATTACCAATTGAGCGAAAAGCTTTAGGCGTTATGCAAAGATTTCCAGTTAAAGAACCCCTACAAACTGGACTTAAATCTATTGATAGCATGATTCCAATTGGTAGAGGACAAAGAGAATTAATTATTGGTGATAGACAAACAGGAAAGTCAGCTATTGCCATTGATGCTATTATTAATCAAAAATTAACCCATACTTCTGATAGCCCAGTATATTGTGTTTATGTAGCTATTGGACAGAAAGCATCTACTGTTGCAAAATTAGTTGCAGAGCTTGAAGCAAATGGAGCAATGGAGTATACAACAGTAGTTGTAGCTAATGCTTCAGATCCAGCTCCATTGCAATACATTGCCCCATATTCAGGTTGTGCAATGGGAGAATATTATAGAGATAATGGTATGCACGGTTTAATTGTTTATGATGATTTGTCTAAACAGGCAACAGCATATAGACAAATGTCGCTTGTTTTAAGAAGACCTCCAGGAAGAGAAGCTTTTCCAGGAGATGTATTTTATTTGCATAGTAGATTATTAGAACGATCATCCAAATTGTCTGAAGATTTAGGTTCAGGTTCTTTGACTGCTCTTCCTGTGATTGAAACTCAAGAGGGAGATGTTTCGGCATATATTCCTACAAACGTTATTTCAATTACAGATGGCCAAATTTACTTGGATACCAACCTATTCAACGGAGGTGTAAGGCCTGCTGTTGATGTTGGATTATCAGTTTCAAGAGTAGGTGGAAGTGCACAGATCAAAGCAATGAAAAAAATTGCAGGTAAGTTGAGATTGGATTTAGCTCAGTTTAGAGAACTTGAAGCATTTGCAAAATTTGCTTCAGATTTAGATGAATCAACTGCAGCTCAAATTACCAGAGGAAGAAGAATGGTTGAAATTCTAAAACAAAATCAATACGTACCAATGACAACTGAAAAACAGGTTGCGATTATTTATGCGGCCAGCCAAGGTTATCTTGACGATGTTGAGTTAGATTCAGTAAAAGAATTTGAAGTGGGGCTATTGGAGCATTTTGATGCAAAACATTCAGAATGTTTAGCTGAAATTAGTAGCTCTGGAGACATTTCTGATGATTTAGGTAAGAAAATGAATAGTGCAATAGAGGAATTTAAAAAGAGCTTCTAGGATGGCTAATTTAAAAAATCTATCAGAAAGAATTAAGTCTGTAACAAGTATTCAGCAAGTTACAAAGGCAATGAAAATGGTTGCTGCGGCTAAGGTGAAGAAAGCTCAAGACAAAATGGAAATTTCTAGACCTTATGCAAGAAATACACAGGAACTTATTTGTAGAATACTACCCCAAATCAGTTCAACTGATATTTCACTAGTTGAAAAACGTAATGTCAATAATATTGGAATTATTATTGTTACTAGCGATAGAGGTTTTGCCGGATCATTTAATTCTAGTGTGATTAGATTAGCAGAAAAAGAAATAGAAAAAATTGGTAAAGATAAGGTACAACTTTTTTGTTTGGGTAAAAAATCATCCGAATATTTTTCAAAAAGAGATTATAATGTTAAAGAAGCATTTTTTGATTTTTGGAAAGATATGAGCTATGACACAGCGTCTGATATTTCAAAGACTTTTATCAGTGCTTTTGAAAATCAAGATATTGATGAAGTGCACGTCATTTACAATAGATTTAGAACTTTAGCTTCACAAGATTTAATAATGGAAAAAGTATTGCCTGTTGACTTCTCAGTAGATTATAATTTTACAAATTACAACTATGACTATGAACCTGGACAGAAAGAAATAGTTTCAACATTAATTCCAAAACATATCAATGTTCAGATGTGGCAACAACTTCTAGAATCTTATAGTAGTGAAGAAGCAGCAAGAATGATTGCTATGGATAATGCAACAGAGAATGCAAAAGAAATAATCAAAGAATTAAAATTAGAATTTAACAAAGCTCGTCAGGCTGCAATCACAACAGAAATGTTAGAAATTGTCGGTGGGGCAGAGGCATTAGTCGATTAAGGGGACATAAAATGAATAATAAAGGTAAAATATTACAAATAACTGGTGCGGTAGTTGATGTAAAATTTGAAGAAGGACATCTTCCTAGAATCTTAAATGCATTAAGTATCAAAAGAAAAGATGGTACAGATTTAGTACTTGAAACAGCACAACATTTAGGTCAGGGAGTGGTAAGAACCATTGCCATGGACTCTACTGATGGTTTAGTGAGAGGAGAAAGTGTAACTGATTCTGGAAAGCCGATTTCAGTACCAGTAGGGCAAGAAACTTTGGGAAGGATGTTTGATGTGCTAGGAAACCCTATTGATCAAAAAGGTGATGTTAAAAACAAAGTAACATCTCCAATTCATCGTTCTGCACCCGCACAAGAAAGTTTAACTACTTCTTCAGAAATGTTTGAAACAGGAATTAAAGTTGTTGATTTAATGGAGCCTTATACAAGAGGTGGTAAAACTGGACTTTTTGGAGGAGCTGGAGTTGGTAAAACAGTTTTGATTCAAGAATTGATAAGAAATATTGCTACCGAACACGGCGGTTTTTCAGTATTTGCTGGAGTTGGAGAGAGAACAAGAGAAGGAAATGATTTATATGCTGAGATGACAGAGTCTGGAGTAATTGATAAAACGGCTCTAGTTTTTGGTCAAATGAATGAACCTCCAGGTGCTAGACTTAGAGTAGGTTTAAGTGCTTTAACAATGGCAGAATATTTTAGAGATGACGAAGGTAGAGATGTACTTTTATTTGTAGATAATATTTTCAGATTTACTCAAGCTGGTTCAGAAGTATCAGCACTTCTTGGAAGAATGCCATCGGCAGTTGGATATCAGCCAACTCTTTCAACAGAGATGGGAGACTTACAAGAAAGAATTACTTCAACCAAAAAAGGGTCAATTACATCAGTTCAAGCTATTTATGTACCTGCTGACGACTTAACAGACCCTGCACCTGCTACAGCATTTGCTCACTTGGATGCTACATCGGTATTAGAAAGAAAAATTGCTGAGCTAGGAATTTACCCAGCTATTGATCCGTTAACCTCTACATCTAGAATTCTTGATCCACGTATAATTGGAGACAGGCATTATAATGTAGCTAGATCAGTTCAGGCCACATTGCAACAATATAAAGACTTACAAGACATTATTGCGATTCTTGGAATGGATGAATTGTCAGATGAAGATAAGCTGGTAGTTTCTAGAGCTAGAAAAATGCAGAAATTTATGTCACAACCATTCTTTGTTGCAGAACAATTTACTGGTATTGAAGGTAGATATGTTAAGCTAGAAGACTCCATTGCTGGATTTGAAGCTATTTTAAATGGAGAAGTGGATGACTTGCCAGAGAATGCTTTTTCATATGTTGGTTCAATAGACGAAGCTATTGAAAAAGGTAAGAAGTGAAAAACTTTTTCAAACTAGAAATCATTACTCCAATCAAAAAGTTCAGCTTTGATAATGTTTCATACGTGAAATGTCCAGGAGTAGATGGATACTTTGGAATTATGAAAAATCATACTAATTCTATAATCAATTTAACAGATGGAACAATATCTATTAAAACTGATAAAGATGAAGTAAAATTTTCATGCTCTTACGGCATAGCCGATATTAATTCTGATTCTTCTGATGACATCGAAGACAAAGTTCTTCTTCTTGTTGAAAATGCAGAAGAATTAGAAAAATAATTATTAGATTGTTATAGATGACTATTAGAACACATAATTGTGGTGAACTGAATAATAATCATATTGACAAAACTGTAAAACTTTCAGGATGGGTTAATTCGATAAGAACTCATGGTCAGATTATTTTTATAGATATTCGTGACAGGTTTGGTAAAACTCAAATTATACTAAATTCAGATAGTTTGGTTGAAACAGGAAAGTCATTATCAAATGAAGACGTTATTCATATAGCTGGTAAAGTTATAGCTAGATCTGAAGATCTAATTAATCCAGATTTAACTACCGGTGAAATTGAAATTATTGTTGAAGATTTAGTTGTTTTAAGTTCTGCAGAACCAGTGCCTTTGTCTATAAGTGATAGAGCGGCATCTTCGGAAGAACATAGATTAAAATATAGATATTTAGAACTCAGAAATTCTTCTCTACAAAAGAATTTAATTATCAGGCATAAAACAGCGCAGATTGTTAGAAATTTTTTATCTGAGAATAATTTTTTAGAAATTGAAACTCCTGTATTAATGAAGTCAACACCAGAAGGTGCAAGAGATTATTTAGTTCCAAGTAGAGTACATAATGGACAATTTTATGCTTTGCCTCAATCTCCTCAAATGTACAAACAGCTTTTTATGATTTCAGGCCTAGATAGATATTTTCAAATTGTTAAATGTTTTAGAGATGAGGATTTAAGATCAGATAGACAGCCTGAGTTTACTCAAATTGATTTAGAAATGAGTTTTGTAGATGAAAAAGAAGTAAGGGCGCTAGTAGAAAATTTAATTACAAAAGTCTTTAAAGAAATCATTGATGTTGATATAAAAGAATTTCCTGTTTTAGCATATAAAGATGCTATAGAAAAATATGGAACAGATAAACCTGATTTAAGATTTGATATGTCAATTAACGAATTCAAATCTTTTTCAGATAAATCTGATTTTAAAGCATTCTCTACATGCGAGGCTGTAAAAATGGTTTCTGCTAAACATGCAGATACTTTTTCAAGAAAAGTAATAGATGAATTAGACAGTTTTGCTCAATCTAATGGAGCTAAAGGATTAGCTTGGTTCAAAGTTAATGATAATGATTTAGAAGGAGGAATATCTAAATTTTTTAATAAAGATTTGCGTAAAGAAATTATTCAAAGCTTTAGCCTTAAAGATAATTCTATTTGTTTTATGGTTGGAGATAAGCTTAGTGATTCACTACGTATTTTAGGAAAAGTAAGAAATAAATTGGGTGATATGCTCAATCTTAAAAACAATACATTATTTGCTCCAGTTTGGATAGTTGATTTTCCATTATTTGATTGGAATGAAGATACTGAACGATTTGATTCAGTGAATCATCCTTTCACAGCTCCTAAAGACGCAGATAAAGATAAGGTAGTTTCTAGCCCTGCAGATACTATTTCTAAAGGATATGACATAGTAATTAACGGTTATGAAGTAGCAGGAGGATCTATAAGAATTCATGATCATGAGCTGCAAAAAGAAATTTTTAAGATTATGAATCTATCTGAAAAAGAAATTTCAGAAAAATTTGGATTTTTTATTGATGCTCTTAAATATGGTGCTCCTCCGCACGGTGGCATTGCTTTTGGTTTAGATAGATTAGTCATGTTATTGGCAGGAGTAAATAATATTAGAGATGTCATTGCATTTCCAAAGACAACATCAGCATCAGCTCTAATGGAAGAGGCTCCAAATTACGTTTCAACAGAACAGTTAGATGAACTTGGAATCAAGGTGCTTAGTGATGAAAAAGACGTTTGAAGTTCAAGGTGTTGATTTGACAAATCTCTATGGTATTGGAGATAAGAATATCCTTTTTCTAGAAACACAATTTCCATTAAAACTCAACGTAAGAGGTAATAATATTTATTGTCAGGGTTTAAAAAAAGATATCAATAATTTTGATATTGTTTTAACCCAAATGATTGATTCAATTAAAAAAGGAAATACTTTATCAGAAAAAGATATTACTCAGCTTGTACTTTTGAACAATGCAGCTCCAGTATCTCCTAAAAACGGTAAAGCAGAAAATGTTCTCTTTTATGGAAAAAAAGGGCCAGTATTTCCAAGAACAGATGGCCAGAAAGATTTAGTAAAATCTTTTTTAAAAAACGACATTATTATTTCTGTTGGACCTGCAGGTACAGGAAAAACATTTTTAGCAGTAGCTTATGCGCTGTCGTTATTAGAAAAGCATGATATTGAAAAAATTATTTTTTGTAGACCAGCTGTAGAAGCAGGTGAAAATTTGGGGTTTTTGCCAGGAGATTTAAAAGATAAAATTGATCCATATCTTGCTCCGTTGTATGATGCACTGCATGAATTGTTACCAAAAAATAAAATACAAAATCTACTTGATAGAGGCATTATCGAAATTATTCCATTGGCATATATGAGAGGTAGAACAATCAATAGGTCTGCAATGATTTTAGACGAAGCTCAAAATGCATCTTCAATTCAAATGAAAATGTTTCTTACTAGATTAGGTATAGAGTCTAGAGCTATAATAACTGGCGATGCATCGCAAATTGATTTACCTACAAAGTCAAATTCTGGACTGATTGACGTATTAAAGATTTTAAAAAATATTAATGATATTGGAATAGTTGAATTAAGTGAGCATGATATCGCTAGACATCATTTAGTTAAGCATATAATAAGCGCTTATTCCAAATCAAGTAAATAAAGGAGTGTTTATATGAGTGCAATTTTTGAAACAATTTCAGATAAAAATCATGAACAAGTTGTTTATTGTAACGATCCTCTGTCAGGCTTGAAAGCTATTATAGCAATACATAATACTGTTTTAGGTCCTGCTCTAGGCGGGTGTAGAATGTATCCATATAAAAGTGAGGATGAGGCCCTAGTTGATGTGCTTAGACTTTCAAAAGGTATGACATATAAAGCTTCAATTTCAAACCTTAATCTTGGAGGGGGAAAAGCTGTAATAATTGGTGATCCAAATACAGATAAATCAGAAATACTTTTGAGATCTTTTGGAAAGTTTGTTCAAAGTTTGGGAGGAAAGTACATTACGGCGGAAGATGTCGGAATGTCTGTTCATGATATGGAGTATATTAGAATGGAAACAGATCATGTTACAGGAATCAAAAGAGCAATGGGAGGAAGTGGAGACCCTTCAATTTTAACAGCTCTTGGAGTTTTTGTTGGAATGAAAGCTGCATTGAAAAAAAGATTAAATATTCAATCAATAAAAGGATTAAAGATAGGAATTCAAGGTTTTGGAAAAGTTGGATATTATTTGTCATCACATCTGCAAAAAGAAGGAGCTCAAGTTTTTGGTAATGATATAAACGAAAAAGCATTAAATAAAGTTGTAGATGAATTTGGAGTTATTCCTGTAGCAGGAGATGAATTAATGTCGATGGATTTAGATGTATTTTCACCATGTGCAATGGGAGCAGTAATAAATCCAACTTCCATTGAAAATTTAAAGTGTAGTGTTATTGCTGGAGCAGCAAACAATCAATTAGAAGAAGAAGATAGGGATGCTAAGCTTTTGAAGGAAAAAGAAATTATGTATGTACCAGATTATGTTATAAATGCTGGTGGATTAATAAATGTAGCAAATGAACTTCAAGGTTATAATAAAGAAAAAGCAAAGTATCAGGTAGAAGGAATATATTATATATTGATGAGAATATTTGATTATGCTGCTAATAATAATATTTCCACACTTGAAGCAGCAAATCTATTAGCTGAGAGACGAATACAAGATTTTATAAAATGGAGTCACCAGTAATTAGATGGCTAAAGTAGATAAACAGCAAAGAAAGTTAGCCAGAGAAGCTGTATTGCAAGCATTGTATGCAAAATATGTTTCAAATGAAGAGTCTAAAAAAGTTCTACTAGACATTAAATCTAGATATAAATTTGACAAGCTTACGATAAAATTTGTTGATGAGCTTTTTAGTTTAACAGTAGAGAATAGCGGTAAATTAGACAAAAAAATTGAATCTAGTTTAGATAATTGGACAATAGATCGTTTAAATGTAATAGATAGATTAATTTTGCAAATGTCTTTATGTGAAATGATATATTTACAGTCTTATGACATCTCTCATAAGGTCACAATTAGTTCAGCATTAGAAAATGCTAAGAAATTTAGTTCAGAAGATAGTATATCATTTGTAAACGGTGTATTAGATTCAATTTATAAGGAATTATAAATGGGTATTTTAACAAAAATATTTGGAACTAAATCAGATAGAGAAATCAAAAAAATTCTCCCAATGGTTAAAGAAATTAATGAATTTTATGATACACTTGATGGAAAAGATATAGTATTTCTTCAAGGAAAAACCAAAGAATTACAAAATGAGATTAGATCTAAGATATCTAAAAAAGAACAAGCGCTTTTATCCAAAATAACCGATTCAAAAGAGTTGAAAAGAATTAGATCTGAAATTACGGAAAATGTTTTAAAAGATTATATTGTAGAATCTTTTGCTTTAGTAAAGCATGCATGTAAACTTCTTTACGGACAAGAGTGGTTAGCTGTGGGCCAAAAAATCAAATGGGAAATGATTCCATATGATGAGCAGATTATTGGCGGTCTAGTACTTCACGATGGAAAAATATCTGAAATGAAAACAGGTGAAGGAAAAACTTTAGTAGCTACATTTCCTATATATCTTAATGCATTATCTGGTAGAGGAGTGCATGTAATTACAGTAAATGACTATCTAGCTCAACGAGATGCAGAATGGATGGGAAGAGTATTTGAGACTTTAGGTCTTTCTGTAGGATTTATTTTAAATACAATGAACCCTGAAGAAAGAAAGTCTTCTTATGCATGTGATATAACTTATGGTACAAATAATGAGTTTGGTTTTGATTATTTAAGAGATAATATGACAATAGATAGTGAATACTTAGTTCAAAGGAAGCATAATTACGCTATAGTTGATGAGGTTGATAGTGTTTTAATTGATGAAGCTAGAACACCGCTAATTATTTCTGGTCCAGTTGAATCAAAAATTAATCAATCATTCATAGATTTAAAACGTCCTGTTCAATCGCTAGTAGTTAAGCAAACACAGCTGGTTAATTCTTTAGTCAGCGAAGCAAATAAACTTATAAAAAAAGGAAAGCTGTCTGATGAGGAGGCTGCTGAAGCAGGGCTCTTATTATTGAAAGCAAAGAGAGGTTTACCAAAAGATCAAAAGCTTCAAGATTTATTTCAAGAACAAGGTACTATAAAAATGATGAATTCGGTTGAGTCTGAGTACATTGCAGATAAAAAAACATATTTATTAGATGAAGATTTATTTTTCTCGATTGATGAACAGTCAAATAGCGTAGATCTTTCTGACAAAGGAAGAGAAGCTTTATCGCCAGATAATAAAGATGCATTTACAATTCCAGATTTAGGTGAATTATTAACAGATATTGATGAAAAGAATTTACCCGATGATCAAAAACAATTAGAAAAAGAAAAAATTCATAAACTGCATTCCGATCGTAGTAGTAAAATACATTATTTAAGTCAATTACTTAAAGCCTATGCATTATTTGATAAAGATGTAGAATATGTCGTACAAAATGGACAAGTCTTAATAGTAGATGAATTTACTGGAAGAGTGTTGCCTGGAAGAAGATTTAGTGGGGGTTTGCACCAAGCTCTAGAAGCAAAAGAAAATGTCAAGATTGAAAAAGAAACTCAAACTCTTGCTTCAATCACTATTCAAAACTATTTCAGAATGTATGATAAGCTTTCAGGCATGACAGGTACAGCGGATACAGAAGCAGCTGAATTTGAAAATATATATGGTTTAGGAGTAACAGTTATTCCTACACACAGACCAATTAAAAGAAATGATTTTAATGATGTTATATATAAGTCAATGCAAGCAAAGTATAAAGCAGTTATTAATGAGGTTGGTGAATATTATTCAAAGGGTCAGCCCGTATTGATTGGTACTATTTCAGTAGAAGTTTCCGAACTATTATCAAAAATGTTAAAACAAAAAGGCGTTCCTCATAATGTATTAAATGCAAAGCAGCACCAAAGTGAAGCAGAAATTGTCGCTCAAGCAGGTTTAAAAAAATCAATCACAATTGCAACAAATATGGCTGGCCGTGGTACAGATATCAAGCTTGGACCGGGGGTAGAAGAATTGGGAGGCTTGCATATTATTGGAACTGCTAGACACGAATCAAGAAGAATAGATTTACAGTTAATGGGTAGGTCAGGAAGGCAGGGGGATAGCGGTTCATCAAGATTCTATATATCTTTAGAAGATGACTTAATGAGACTTTTTAATATGGATAGGCTAGCAACTTATATGGATCGGTTATCAATGGATGAAGACCAAGAGTTGAGTGCCGGAATGTTAAATCGTGGTGTCAGTAATGCCCAAAAGAAAGTTGAAGAAAGAAATTTTGCAATGAGAAAACATCTTTTAGAATACGACGATGTCCTAAACCAACAAAGAGAGATAATTTACGATTTAAGAAATAAGGCCCTTCTATCTGATTCTATTAAAGATACAATCCATGAATTTATTGAAGACTATATAGATGACATTGTTGGAGAGCTAGATTTCAAGCAAGTTAAAGAATGGGATTGGCAAGGAATCAATCAAGAGCTCAATAGTAATATTTTGGTTAGTATTAACATTGAAGATGTTGCATCAATAAATAATACAGATGAATTAATTACGTTCATTTATAATAAAGCACTACAGTACTATAAATTAAAAGAAGATGTCATCCCATCAGAACTGCTTAGAAAAGTTGAAAAATTTATTGTATTAAGAACCATTGACGAAAAGTGGAGAAATCATTTACTTGGGATGGATCAATTAAGAGAAGGAATTGGATTAAGAGCTTACGGACAAAAAAATCCATTGATTGAATATAAATCTGAATCGTATAATTTTTTTCAAGAATTAATGATGAGCTTGCGAAGTAATGTAGTTCAGCGAGTTTTTCACGCCCAAGTAAGTGACCAGACTCAACCTCAAATAAATCCATTACAAAAAAATTTACAGTTAAAGCATGATGATGTTAATGACAAGGCTATTTCACCGCCTTCAAAACAGAAAGTACAAATGCAAAACCCTAATAAAGATGAGCTCAAGATTGGAAGAAATGACAAAATAAAAGTTATATCTCCATCTGGAAAAGAAGAAGAAATAAAATTTAAAAAATTAGAATCTTTCTTATCGAAAGGATATACACGTGGCTAATAAAAAAGATAAATTACATTTTACAACTAAGACTATACATGTTGGTAACAAAATTGATGAAACTGGAGCTGCTGTAACTCCAATACATTTTACATCTACTTTTAGACAGCCTACTTTTAATAGTAATTCAGAATATGTTTATTCAAGAGTAGGAAGTCCAACATTAGCTGCTTTAGAAGAAAATTTAGCTATGCTTGAAAATGCTCACCATGCTTTTGCTTTTTCTTCTGGAATGGCAGCTATGACAGCAATTTTTATGATGTTTAAACCCGGAGACCATGTATTGATTTCAAGGAATGTATATGGTGGTGTTTTTAGATTAGTAACCAAAGTTTTAAATGATAATAAAGTAGATTTTGAGTTTATTGATACAACCAATCTAGAAACCCTTTCTAAATCAATTAGAGATAATACTAAGCTAATACATCTTGAAACACCAAGTAATCCCTTGTTAGAGTTAGCTGATATAGAGCAGGTATCAAATATAGCTCAAAAACATAATATTTTAGTTAGCGTAGATAATACTTTTATGGGATCATACGGACAAAGACCTTTAGATTTAGGAGCAGACATTGTAATGCATAGTACAACAAAATTTTTAAGTGGACATTCGGATGTTTTGAGTGGAGCTCTAATGGTCAATAATGAAGATGCTGCAGAAAAAATTACCTTAATTCAAAATACTGGAGGAGCACTACCTAGTCCATTTGATGCTTGGTTGCTTTTAAGGTCAGTAAAAACTTTATCTGTTAGAGTTGAAAAACAATTTAAAAATGCTGAAATAATTGCAAAATGGCTAGATAGCAATTCCAGAGTTACTAAAGTGATTTATCCTGGACTTCAATCACATAAACAATTTGATTTAGCAACAAAACAACATTCTTCGCCAGATGGAGATCCGGTGTACGGAAGTATGATATCATTTGAGCTTGATAGTTCTATTAACCTCGATAATTTTGCAAAAAATTTAAGTATTATTACCTTAGCTGAAAGTTTAGGGGGAGTAAAAAGTTTAATATCTTGTCCATATTCAATGACTCATGCATCAGTTCCTCACGAAGAAAAAACAGAGCTTGGAATAACACCAAATTTATTAAGGTTTTCTGTTGGTATTGAACATGCAGATGATTTAATTTCAGAGCTTGATTATGCAATGAATCATAATTAACGCTTTTTTAAGTTAATTTTTTTTATATTGTAAAAAATATGCCGTGGTGGCGGAATTGGTAGACGCGCTGGTCTTAGGAACCAGTATCGTAAGATGTGAAGGTTCGAGTCCTTTCCACGGTACTTATGGAAATTATATTCCTAGGTGTTATAATTCTGGTAGCTTTAGTACTATTTGTTACAGAATTATTTCCAATTGATGTAACAGCCTTACTAGTTTTAGGTTTATTACTCATTCTTGGCCTTGTCAGCCCAGCTGAAAGTCTTGCTGGATTTTCCAATCCTGCAGTAATTACTATCGCTTGTTTATTTATTTTAAGTCATGCATTGCAAAAATCTCATGTACTTGAATATCTTATTATAAATATTAATAAGTTAATTGATAAATCTAGAGTTATTGGAATGATAGCATATCTCTTTGCAATTGGTATAGCATCTGCTGTTGTAAATAATACCGCCATAGTTGCAATTTTTATGCCTGTTACTATTCGTTTGGCTGATAAGTATAATATAAGTCCATCAAAAGTACTTATTCCCTTGAGTTATGCTGCAATATTAGGTGGAACCCTAACATTAGTAGGAACTTCAACTAATCTTATTGTGAATTCAATTCTTGTTGAATCTTCTAGCGGAACGGTAACATTAGGTATGCTTGAATTTGCCAAATTTGGTATAATAAAGTTTGTGGTTGGACTAATCTATATATTCACTATTGGATATAAGCTTTTACCCACAAGAGTTGCTAAATCATCAAGTATTGAAGATTATAGATTGGATGGATATTTAACAGAATTTAAAGTTAGCGACAATTCTCCATTAATAGGAAAAACTCTTCTTGATAGAAAAATTAATGAAAACTATGATGTTATTGTTTTAGATGTATTGAGGAATGGAGAGATAATTAATTCTAACCTTAGAAACCTTGGTATAGAAAAAGATGATATTCTTTTTGTGAAAGGTTCTTTTGATAATTTTCAACGATTAAAAGAAATAGAAAAGTTAACAATGCTTGCTGATGAAAAGCTTACTCAAGAGGAGCTTGAGCAAGAGGATAATATTCTTGCGGAATGTCTTGTTACAGATAATTCTGAATTAATTGGACTATCTTTGCAAGAAGCTAATTTTAGAAGATCTTTTGGAAGTTTTGTATTAGCAATTCGTAGAGAAGGGGAGATTATAAGAAGAAAATTAGCTCATTTTATTCTAAAACCATTTGATACGTTATTAGTTTATGGACCTAAAGACAGAATTAATCAACTTGCTAATAAGGAAGGATTTATTGTATTAGGAAAAGTTGATGGTTCACTAGATGGACACCCATTTTGGTGGCTTAGTTTAGCTTCAATTTTAACAGCAGTTACTCTAGCTATTTTTAAAATTATCCCAATTGTAGTTGGTGTTATATTAGGAGTTATAGCATTATTATTATCTCGTGTTATTACGCCTAATGAGGCTTATAGTTCAATTCACTGGCAGGTTATAGTAGTGATTGCAGCCTTTCTTCCTATGGGAGCTGCAATTCAGCGTACCGGATTAGATGTTATAATTAGTGATTTAATATCTAGTTTCGTAAATATTTTTCCAACTGATATACTTCCATATATCTTATTAGCTTTAATATACTTTATTACTATGATTTTAACTGAAATAGCTTCTAATGCAGCTACAGCAATTATTATGACACCTATTACATTATCGCTAGCTGCAAACTTTGGGTTTGATCCTAAACCATTTATTTTTGCTGTTTGTTATGCAGCTTCAGCATCCTTTATAACACCCGTAGGTTACCAAACTAATCTGATGGTATTTGGTCCTGGAGGGTATAGATATTCAGACTATATTAAAGTAGGTCTTCCGCTAGGAATAATTTTATGGATTATTTCTGTTGCTATGATTCCAATGATTTGGCCGTTCTAATTATGGAATGGACAAACAACAATAATATTCTTTCTAAAACTTTTGAATTCCATTCATATTTAGATGGAATTGATTTTGTGAATACTGTTGCAAATATAGCAGAAATTGAAAATCATCATCCAGATATTAATATCGGATATTGTAGAGTAACTATTTCTCTTACTACTCATGATGCTGGTCAATTAACTGATAAAGACTACAAGCTTGCTAAAATAATAGATGATCTAGGATTATAAATTGGCTTACCTAATAGCCATATCAATTTTATGGTCTTTTTCGTTTGGGATAATAAAATATGGCTTAGCAGGAATCGACTCTTCATTTATTAGCTTTGCCAGAAATGTAATGGCATTAACATTTTTTAGTTCAGTAACAATTTATAATATTAAAAAATTTAGCTTCGATTTAAAGTTAGTAGGTATTGGCGCTTTGCAGTTTGGTTTAATGTATATTTTTTATATTGAATCGTATCAATACTTGCCAGCTTATTTTATTGCTACTTTCACAATTACAACACCAATTTATGTTGTTTTAGCTAGTAAATATTTAAATGGTAATTCGCTCAACAGAAATGGAATATATGCTATTTTATTGGTCATAATTGGGTCTTATTTAATGAGGTTCAATTCTTTAAATCTTAAAGATTATATGTTGGGTTTTGTACTTATTCAATGTGCAAACATATTTTTTGCAACTGGTCAAATATTATTTAAAAAATGGAATGACAAAAATAAAGACAAAGATATTGTCCATAATTTTTCTCAATTATTTTTTGGAGCTACTTTAATAACTTCAATTTTCTATTTTTTAGGGTCATCTGAATCTGCTATTTTAACTCAAAGCAATTTATTTTCTTTACTTTTTCTAGGAATTATATCATCAGGAATAGGATTTTTAATGTGGAATATTGGTGCAACTAAAGTAAGCGCAGAAAAACTAGCCATTATGAATAATGCAGTTATTCCAATCGCTATTTTTAATTCTTATTTGATTTTTGGAGAAGAAATTAATTTTATACTATTCTTTCCTGGACTGATATTTTTTTATTTGGCTTTTAAACTAATCAGTTAGATTGTTTTTTTTAATCTGTAATTATCGTGTTTCTTTTGAAATTCTCTTCCCATTATTAGGTAGATTAATTTTCTAAACGCAACAACTACATTCCATTGCCATGGAAAAATGAATACTTTTCTTTTTTTATCTAATGCGCGAACAATTTTTTTTGCTGCTTTTTCCGTACCAATTAAGAAAGGTTTAAATTCAACAGGATCTGTCATTTCACTTTTTACAAATCCTGGACAAATTAAGGTAACTGATATTTGTTTTGGTAATGAATTTCGTAAAGAGCCTGTTAACGCTCTTACGGCCCATTTTGAGCCTGCATATGCTCCAGAGCCAGGCCAAGCAACATAACTAGCTACTGAACCTACCACAGCTATATGCCCACTATATTGTTCAAGCATTTTGGGGATAAAAGGTACAACAGTGTTATTTACGCCAATGACATTTGTATTAATCATATCATTCATCACAGTGGGATCTCCTTTTTCAACAAAATCAAGTAGTCCCAAACCAGCATTGGCAAAAACCAAATCAATTGTAGGAACTTTGCTTAAAAAATCCTCAATTGACTCTTTAGTTGAATGTTGATCTGTAACATCAACAGAATAGGTATATATTTTTGCACCGAGCGATTCACATTTTTTAGCAATATTTTCTAATTTTTCCTTACGTCTAGCACACAATGCAATAGTTGCACCTCTTTTACTATATTCATATGCTACATATTCGCCAATACCGCTGCTAGCACCTGTAATAAAAATATTCATGCGAAATACTACAAATTTATAGGTCACAATTCCAGCAAAACTATTTATATTATCAATTATATGGACAAATCAAAAATAAATGGGTTATCAAAATCGATTCTTGAGAGTGTTTCTTCACAATTATTAGAAGTTTCTAAAAATATTGATGATGACATTGTAAAAGCATCAGAGCTAATTATTAATCATCCTGGTAAGGTTGTAGTTTGCGGATTAGGAAAATCTGGGCTTATTGGACAAAAAATAGTTGCTACTCTGTGTAGCACTGGAACACAAAGTGTATATATGCATGCAGCTGAAGCAATTCATGGAGATTTAGGAATCTATAGTCCAGGAGATCCAACTATCCTCATTTCTAAGAGTGGAAACACAGAAGAGCTTGTTAGGCTTATTCCAATTTTAAAAGAATTTAAATCCCCATTAATATCAATCGTTGGAAATATTGATTCAAGTATTGCAAAAAATTCTGATGTTATTTTAAACGGAACTGTTGATAAGGAAATTGATCCCTTGGGAGTAGTGCCCACAACAAGTTCATTGGTTGCTTTAGCTATAGGAGATGCATTGGCTTCAGTCTTAATGGTTCAAAGAGGATTTAACAAAGATGATTTTGCTAAAAATCATCCTGGTGGTGAATTAGGTAAGCAATTATCATTGAAAGTGGAAAGTGTAATGCATCTTGTTAATGATGTTGCACAAATTACAGAACAGGATTCAATTAGTGATTGTGCTACAAAGATGACAGAAAAACCTTTAGGCGCAGCATTACTTTTGGATAATAAGAAGTTATTAGGTATAATAACGGAAGGTGATATAAGAAAATCCATTGCCACATCAAATGAATTTTCTCAACCAATCAAAAAATTTATTAACTACAATCCTATAGCCGTGAACCCTTCAATTTCAATTTTAGATGCTATGAAAGTTATGGAAGATAGAAGTTCTCAAATTTCTGTTTTACCTATTGTTGATAGTAATAGTAATTGTCTTGGCCTTCTAACATTGCATGATCTGTATCAAACAAAATTAGTTTGATATAATTTCAAAATTTATTAATGATTCAAATAATTTACGTAAAATATACTCAAGTAAGTTTTTTGCTGAAAAAGAACTGTCTTTAGATTATTTTTTTTTGTATTGAAATATTTTTTGAGTCTAAATATTTAAATAAAAAGTTTATACACTCTTTATTCTTTCCAACATTTTCCGGAGGATGAACCCCTTTTTTATCCCATAAATCGTTAGCCAGCATATTTATAGTTGCTGTAGCAGTATAGCCAGTAGTTCTTGCCATAGAAGAGAATTGGGTGTTATCATTGAATTCATCATAAAGATGATAATGAATATTTTTTGCTGTACTAAATATATTAATGTCTAGCACAGTAAATTCTTTTTCATTTTTATCTAGTTTCCAATCTTTAAAAAGATTATTTGATGTTTCTTTTATTCTATCTTTATGAAACAGACCTTGATCAAATAGCGATTGCATTAATTGGGCATGACCTGGATAACGTAATGTTTTTTCTTTCATATTTGGAATATGAGACATTGTTGATAACAAAGATCTCAAGCCATCCGTATTGAATGCTTCAAGTTTTCCTACATCTAAAATATCAAGAATTTCAATTTCAGATAAAGCTGGTTTAGTAACTATTTTTGAATTTATCATCATTCTCGCCGGTCTTGTATATTCTTCAATAACATCTATTGGAGAAAAAGGAGCTTTATAATTATAGGGAGGTGAAGAATTTTGAGGAAGCCCTCCAACAAGATAGTCAAAAGCTTCTACTTCAACTTGTGAATTCCAATATCCTAAAACAAAATTGGGTATTCCTGGCGCAACACCTGCATCAACCACAGCACAAACATTATTGCTGATAGCAAGATCATTTAGCTCTAAAGTATTTTCAGGAGAAAATGAGATATCAACAACATCCTTACCACATTCTATTATTGTTTTTAGTGCATTAAATCCTAAAAATCCTGGAACAGCAAGTAAGACAATATCAGCATCTTTAATCCATTTACGTAAGCTTTTTGTATCCGTTACATCCAAGCGTTTAATATGGATATGACTTAATTCAGATTTAATATCCTGAAGTAAGTTTAGATTAGAGTCAGCTAAAAAAAGTTCAAAATTCTTAGATAAATCGTGGGCCATTGTTTTTCCAACTAGACCAGCACCAATTTGAAAGATTTTTTTCATTGAAAATTTGCGGGATAGACGGGACTCGAACCCGCGACCTCCGGCTTGACAGGCCGGCGTTCTAACCAACTGAACTACTACCCCAAATTATTTTTTGTAAAGCAACGCTAGTGGAATAATTACTAAATATCCAGCTAACAATAGTAGAGGAGATATTACTAAGCTTTGGAAGCTATTAACTTCTCCTAAATACATTATCAAATAACCCATAATTATAACGAAAACTCCAACACCAAACAAAAGATAATTTTTTCTTTTATAAGGCCATGAAAATTTCACTGATTGTTTATTTTTTGCTTTCATATTCATTAAGTTAGTTTTGATAACTTATCTTTGCAAAAATAATATTCCATTCATTGATTTGAGATTATAAATAAGTTAATTTCTACCCTTCGGATGAAAGAAATTGACACTATAACCTCAATTGCATTATCGTTTCTAATTATTTTAAGTACCCGCATTTTTGTCAGTAAATAATAGAGAAATAGAAGCAAAAACAATTTCAATTAGCAAAGGAATGTCTTTAAATAGTGTTATTAATCTATTGCATGAAAATAACCTCATTGTTAACAAAAATGTTTTAAAAGCTAAAATCCTAATACGTGGTTTAGCTTCAAAAGTACCTACAGGAACCTTTTTAATCGAAGGAAAAGTATCTGATGCAATATTAATTGATAGTATTTTTAATAAAGGTCCAATAAAGTTAAAACTAACTATTCCTGAAGGAACCTCAGCTAAGAAAATTTTTGAGAGCATTAATCTATTATTGAAAACAGATCACCGATTTAACAATTTATTTACTAAAAAAAATATCTTAAATAAATATAATATAAGCGGTAGCTCACTTGAAGGTTATTTATATCCTAATACATACTTTTTCTTTAACGATACCTCTCCTGCAGATATTGTTGATACGTTAGTATCGCAGTTTTGGATAGAATTTGACCAAAAGTTACTAAATAGAGCAAATGAGTTAGGATTATCGGTACATGAGGTTGTAACTTTAGCGTCTATTATTGAAGGTGAAGCGATGCTTGATAGCGAACGTTCAACTATCTCCTCAGTTTATCACAATAGATTAAAAATAAATATGAAATTACAAGCAGACCCAACTATACAGTATATTATTGAAGGCCCACCCAAAACATTATCAACAAGAGACTTAAGAATTAAGTCTCCATACAATACTTATCAAAACTATGGATTACCTCCTGGACCAATTAATAATCCAGGGATTCAATCTATAAAAGCAGCGCTTTATCCCTTAGAAACAGATTATTTATTTTTTGTTGCTCAAGGAGATGGCTCTCATAAGTTTACAACCAATGAGCGAGACCATGAAGCGGCCAAAAGAGTGTATAAAATTAATAAGAGAAAAAACAAATGAAACTACAAGACTTAAATACTCAACAATTAAAAGCTGTTCAAACTGTAAACAAACCTGTATTAGTATTTGCTGGCGCAGGAAGCGGTAAGACCAGAGTTTTAACATATAAAGTTTGGCATCTTATCAAAGAAAATTTTTTCAAGCCTAATGAAATTCTAGCTCTCACATTTACCAACAAAGCTGCTGCTGAAATGAAAGTTAGAATTCAGGAAAGTATATCCTGTGATGGAGTTAATGTTGGAACATTCCATTCAATTGGCGCTCGAATGCTTAGAATGCATATAGCATCATTGAATGATAATTATAATTCGAGTTTTACTATTTATGACACAGTAGATCAAAAATCAGTTATTAAAGAGGTGATAGAAAATTTAAATCTTTCTGAATTTAAAGAGTTAAACATTGGTTTCTTAAAAATGCAGATTGATAAATTTAAAAATGCCAATCTCTCAATTAAAGATATCGAATCAAAAGCTCAAACTTTTGAAGACGAAAAAATTGCAGAAGTTTATAAAGCTTATTGCGATACATTAAAATCCAATAATGCTTTAGACTTCAATGATTTACTTTTGTTGCCAATTCGTCTTTTAAAAGAAAATAAAAAAATATTGGACTACTATCAAAATTCGTGGAAGTATGTTTTAGTTGATGAATTCCAAGATACAAACTCTCCACAATTTGAAATAGTCTCTCTTTTAGCAGGTAAACATCAAAATATTACTGTTGTTGGAGATGATGACCAATCAATTTATGGATGGAGAGGCGCAAACATTGATAATATCCTCACAAATTTTCAAGATGTATTTGCAAAAAACATTGAGATTAAGCTTGAAAAAAATTATCGCTCAACTCAAAGAATTCTTGATGGTGCATGGTCTGTAGTTTCAAATAATAAAAACAGAGCAGAAAAAAAGCTGGTTGCTACCAAAGGCAAGGGCGAAAAAATTTCTTTTATATCCACTGGAAGCGATGAAGAAGAATCAAATGCTATTTGCGATTCAATAAAGTCTGAAATAAAGTTGAATAAAAATACATTTAAAGATTTCGCAGTTCTTTATCGCACTAATGCCCAATCAAGATCTATTGAGCAAGCAATGGTTAAAGAAGGTTTGCCATATAATATAGTTGGTGGAACTAAATTTTATGACCGCAAAGAGATAAAAGATGTATTAGCTTATTTAAAATTAGTTGCTAATACTAGTGATGATATAGCTCTGAAAAGAATTATAAATTTCCCTGTTAGAGGAATTGGTGAAAAATCAATTAAAATGTTTATTGAGCTAGCTGCAAAAAATAAAAGCTCATTATTCGATAGTTTGGAAAAGTGCAGAGAAATAAAGCTAAGAGGTAAGCAGCAAGATTCAATTGAAAACTTTCACGCTTCTATAACCAAGTTTAGCAATCTATTAGAAACGCTTGATCCTAAAGAATTGCTTAGAACTTTATTGGAAGAGTTTAATATTGAAAATTATTACAAGAACAATCCTGCAGAGCAAGATCGTTATAATAATATACAAGAATTAAAAGCTTCAGTTGATAAATTTTCTGATCAAACAGGAGGAAATCTAAAAGATTTTCTTCAGGAAATATCATTATTTACAGATATTGATGACTGGGATGATAAAGAAAACTCGATAACCTTAATGACCGTTCATGCTGCAAAAGGTTTAGAGTTTTCTACCGTATTTGTTGCTGGATTAGAGCAAGGGTTATTTCCATTGGTACGTATTGATGATGGACCTGATCAAATGGAAGAAGAGAGAAGATTGTTTTATGTTGCTGTTACAAGAGCCATGAATCAAGTTTATTTACTCAATGCAAAGTATAGAAGAAGATTTGGAGCTATGAATACAACTTCTTTTGTCCAGTCTGATTTTTTAGATGAGATTGATAAAAATGTGATTAAGGTAAAGGCTTACAAATCTGTATATACAAGAAGAGTGGTAGGGACAGGTAGTAAGAAAAAAATCCAAATATCAAGAACTGTTACCGAATTTGATGATTTTAAGATTGGGGATCAAGTTCAGCATAATTTATTTGGAGTTGGTACAATTTTAGTTTTAAGCGGAACAGGTGAAAACCAAAAGGTTGGCGTTGAATTTGACGGTGGCTTAAGAAAGAAATTAATTGTCAAATATGCTCGCTTAAAAAAAATAGATTAAACTTATAAATTAATGTAATTTGAATTATGCAAAATTTAATACCATGTAGATTTCATGTTGAGGTTGAGGCTGTGCTTAAAAGCGAAGGTTTAAGAGCAACTAAACAACGCCTTGACATTTGGGATGAACTTTCTTCATCTGATAAGCATCGAGATATTGAAACAATTTTAGTTGATTTAAAAAAGAAAAAAATAAATGTATCTAGAGCAACTTTATATAGAACAATAGATGTGTTTGTAAAGCATGGTTTATTAAAAAAAATTACCCTTGATTCTGGAAAATTTCTCTATGAGCACAACAAAAAGACAATTAGTCCAAAGCATGATCATATAGTTTGCGAGGATTGCGGTGAAATATTTGAATTTTATGATAATAATATTTCAAGTATTGAGAAGAAGATTGCAGATGATCTAAATCTAAGGGTTACAAAAAGAGTTCACCAACTTTCTGCATCTTGCAATAATGATCAGTGTTCTCATGCTAAAAACTAGCTAAATGAAATCTATCTTAATTACAAATCTAGTTGCTGATATGAGGTTTCAAGGTTTTTATCTATGTATTGAGAAAAAAAATCAAAAAAAAAGAGATGGTTCTCCCTACTTAAACTTACTACTTCAAGATAAGTCGGGAGTAATTAGAGCTAGAATTTGGGATAAAGTTGACACCTTTTCAAAAAAATTTGAAAGCGGCGATCCAGTTGCTGTTAAAGGCTCTACGTATCAATTTGGAGAAAATTTGATGATAAGAATTGAAAATATTTCTAAAGCAAATGAAAGCAAATATGAAAAATTTGGATTTAAATCTTCAGACCTAATTCCAGTTTCCAAAAAAAATCCAAATGAGCTTTGGAAGTTGTTAGTAAAAGATGTAAATGCAATTTCTAAAAGTCATTTTAAAAAACTAACGAAAAGCATTTTAGCCGACCATAAAGATAAGTTTAAAATATATCCCGCAAGCATATCCTATCATTATAATTACCAGAGTGGATTAATTGAGCAGACGGTGTCGCTATTACAAATTGCAAAACAAGTTGGTATGCATTACGATATAGATATTGACTTGCTTGCTACGGGCGCTTGCTTACATCAGATTGGAAAGCTTTATTCAATAAATCTAGGCTCATCTATTGCAAAATCAAATCATAAAGCTCTTGTTGGCAACGCTATTCTTTCAAGGGATATTGTAAACAAATATATTGCAGAGATTAAAAATTTTCCAGAGGATGATAAACTTAAACTCGAGCATTTAATTTTATCTTATCAAGGTAGAAAAGAGTGGCAAAGCCCTGTTGAGCCTCAAATTATTGAAGCCGTTTTATTGCATACAATAAATTTAATGGATTCAAGAATTAATTTTATGAAGCAGGATGAATTTTAAATATAAACTTCTTTTTCTAATTTGTTCGTTAAGTATATCAATTGGACAAGAGGTTATTCCGTTTGATGTTTCAAATCAATTTGCGGTACCATTAAGTAACAATCAATTAGCTTGGAATACTGATATATCTTTTAACAAACTTTTGATTGATAGATCATCTAAAAATTTTAGAAAAAAATTTACAAATTTAACTTTTGAAAAATTGCCTAACGATTCAACTTACGTGAAAAGTAAATTTATATACGAGTTTGGTGACTATGGCTTTGATAAGCTAAGCGTTGGATTGAAAAAGCATTCAAAAGATAATAATTTTGAATTTATTGGCATGAAAAAAAGTTTCTTTGGCCAATACTCTGAATTTGCTGATTCAGAAACACCGCCATTGAGCTTGTTCTATAAGCTGGATTATTCAAAGAGTTTTGAAAGAAATAAGATTTATTCTTCATTAGGGTATTTCAGAGAAAATTCTAATTTCCTTTTTGATTCATCATTGGATAGTAATTTCTCTGTGCCAAATAATGAATTTTCTGATTTTATTTCTTTAACCATAGGAAATAGTTTTAGTAAAAATGATTTTAATTTTGATTTACAGTTAAATCATATAAGTAAATACGAATCTTCAGTAATAAATGAGTATAATATTAATAGTAAATATGATTTAGATAGAAATAGATTTATAGCTGAAATACACAAAAATAATATTTTATTTTTAAATATTATTCTTAATAATAGTTTTTATGAAGATAAAAAATCTTTCAAAAGATTTGCATTAAATTCTTTAAGTGTAACACGTCAAAACCATAATTTTTCTGTTCCAACAGGAAGTGCTTTCCCCGTTGGAGAATTGATATATGGTGTTGATTTATTTGAAGATCATATCAAGCCTAATATTTATTATAAAAATATTTTTGGAAATCTCGATGTAGTATTGAAGACTAGAAATCAACATTCAATAGTCCTCATGAACACTTTGGATTATATTGAATCAGAAAAAGTTTTCATTGCTAATGATCGATTTAGCGGTAATGAAGTTGAGGAGTGGAAAAATTTAACGCTCACTTATTATTTTAATACCGAAACAGATTTTTCAGCATCTTTGAAATATGTGAAAGCTAATAATTTTGTTATACCAGAGGCAGATAGGTATAAATTTATAAACGATGACATGTTGTCATTGCAGATGAAGATTGAAATTCCATTCAAGTATGGTATAATAAATTTTAATCATTCATATAATTTTGATGATAGTTTAATTAGTTCAAATAGAGCTCATATTCTTAATTTAGATTATCTTTACAGCTTATCTTTCATAGAAAATAATCTGGGAATTGATGGAAAACTTAGTCTTCAGTACATGTCAAAAAATAATTCAGACTATAGTTTTAATTATTTTAAAAATATGCCTGAAAGAAATAATAGTATTGATAGTGATGAATATATCAATATTTCTCTTGATACAGAGATTGCAATATCTGATGTACTGCTAACTGTACGACTCCAAAATGCTTTAGGAAAATTTTATTCAAATGAAGACTACTCATTAGAAAATCATGAATTTTTTAATCCAATGAGTAGTCTTTTAACATTTGGAATCATTTGGGAATTTGATGATTAAAGCTGGTATTCAATTGTTAAATTCATACTCCTGCCAGGCTCTGGATATCCTATAGTTGAAATATATACTTCATCTAGAAGGTTATCGATGGCAAGATTAGCTTTAACCATATTTTGATTACCTCCAAAAGCAATGTTTTTTGATAGTCCAAAACTAACTAATCCAAAAGCCTTATCTTTTACTGCATTTGCCCAATCAGATCCATATTGTAATATTCTATCTCCAGTTAATTTGTAATTTATAGAATAGCTTGTAGAGTTATTTTGTTTGAAGATAAGTAATAAGCTAGCTGAACTATCAGGGACATATAATAATTTTTCATCCATATCTTTATCTATAGAATCATAAAGATTGTATGTTAGTTGCATTTGTAATCTAGGAAACTCTTTTAAGTACTGTAGATTATATGATGTTCTTTCCGCTGAAGATACATTGATTGGAATATATTTTAAGGATTCATTTGGCTGCCATAATATTAAATTTTCATAATCTTTAAATGAGGCAGTTAATTTTATTTTTCCTATTGAAGAAAGATTTGATATAGATATAGCCATGTACTCACTTTCTTCAGGTTTTAATTCTTCATTTCCACCGCTGTATAAACCATCTGGCCAAAATAAGTCATTCATTGTTGGAAATTGGAATGAAGACCCTATATCTAAATTGAAATCAAAAGAACTATTTGAATGATTTAATTGATTTAGCGCTTCAAGTCCTAGATTAAAAGTTGATTTTTCATTTTCTTTTCTAGAATCAAAACGTAATGATGGTGATATTTTGAAATCATTTTCAAGATTGACATAATTACCGGTCAATGATAATGAAGTTGTTTTAAGCTCACGTTTTTCTAAATCACTACTATCTACTCTTTCCGTTTTTTGATTAAACAAAGCTTCATAATTAAGGGATTTGGTTATCGATTGTTTTCCTTTCAATTCAAATGAAGTGTAATCTAAATTATGTTCACTAAATACAGGGAAAGATGCATTAGAGTCATCATAAACCTGATCATTGCTTGAACGATTCATTTGTACTTTTAAAAAGCCTTTATCAAAAAACTTATTAAAGGATAGTGCAAATAATTCAAAATCATCTGTTCTCGTTGCGTTAGGTGATGGAAAGCTAGTACTACCTGATAATCCACGCGTATTTTCTGTTTTTAAAGTCATTATGTTAACAATCAAATCATCCCTTACAATAAACTGTCTGTCCATTGCCAAGAAAAATTGATCTAAATAATTATTAGATCTTTTAATTTCTTCACCATTTGCGTTTTTAAATTTAAAATCTCCGTTGTAAGATGTTTTTCCAAAAACTATATTTCTTTTTGATGTTGTTCTATCAATAGAATAATTAGCCCCAAATTGTGAAAAACCATAATCTCCGATTCCATAGAAAACGTTATTATTTTTTATGTTATTATTAATATTAAGCGATCCATCAATAGACCCAGATCCATATTTGGTTCCAGAATTAAGTTTATAATTTATAGATTTAAGAGCAAATGATGGTAAGGTTGAAAGGTCTGCTTGTCCATTCATAGCATCTGTCAAATCTACTCCATTATACAGTACTTTAGTGTGTCTAGCATACCCACCATCAAATGAAGCAGATGTTACACCAGCATATCCTCCATATGTCCTCATTTCTAAAGAAGGAATTTGGTTTAAAGATCCTCCTCTAGAATAAGTTCCTAAATTATTATAAGTAGTTTTATTTCGTAGATATTCATCATTATCTCTTCCGTAGACATCAACTGTTTCAAGCGAGATATTCTCAAAGAGCATTGTAACATATTTAGTTAGTCTTTCATTTGGTTTGATGGTCAGGCTTTTAAATCCAATTCTTTTAAAAAGAACATCCGATTCAATATTAACATTAATTGTAAAGTCGCCATTCTCATCAGACATAGTCCAGTTTGTATTTTCTGATTTTGAATTAATTTCCTCAATTATTACGTGAGAGATTGGTTCTCCTGAAATATCTTTTATTGTACCTGAAAAAGTTTGTCCAAGAAGATTAGTAAGAAGTATAACAAGTAATATATATGATTTTTGTATCATACTTTCCTCCGAAGTTATTATTTTTTATTTTTACAAATAAGGTCTCCTGGCTTATACCTAAAACAGTTTAATTCCTTCTCCTACAATAGTAGAATGGACTTTATTAAACCTCAGTAATTACAGTAGCGGGGACTGCTAAAGATTTGAACTTTATTCCCTACATTCGCAAAGAAACTTTAAAGTTTATTTTATCAAATGTAAACGATTATTTATTTAAATTAAAATATGTCAGATTGCAATTCTAACCATTTGAACAGTTTAACATTAATCTTAAATGCTAGCTATTTGCCTTTAGGGGTATGCAGCTCAAAAAGAGCTATTTGCCTATATTTTCTAGATAAAGTTGATATTCTGATGAATTATGATGACCTTATTCATTCGCCGTCTTTACAAATGAGAATCCCGAGCGTGATAAAGCTTAGAAAGTATGTTTCATTCAATAGCTTAGACGTTGTTTTAAACAGAAAAAATTTACTTATGAGAGATGATTCTTGCTGCCAATATTGCGGGTCAAAGTCTAGTTTGACTATTGATCATATTATTCCAAAACAAAAAGGGGGGCAAGATACATGGGAAAATCTAATAATTGCATGTTCGCCTTGTAATTCAAAAAAAGGGAATAGAACTCCTTTAGAAGCTGAAATGAAGTTGATGAAAATTCCAAAAAAACCGAATAGATTTATGTACTATAATCAATATATTAGTCAGAAGAATGAAGGATGGAAAGAATATCTCTTTCAGAAAAAGAATTAAAATATGAAGAAAAGAATTTTAAGCGGCGCTCAACCATCAGGACAATTACATATTGGAAACTATTTTGGTATGATTAATAGAATGATAAGCTCTCAGTCTAATGCAGATTTATTTTGTTTCGTTGCAAACTATCACTCTCTCACATCAATAAGTAATAAAGTTAAGCTTGAAAAAAATACTAAAGAGGCATTTGTAGATTTATTAGCACTTGGAATTGATCCAATAAAATCTACTTTTTGGATTCAATCGCACGTACCTGAAGTCACAGAGTTGGCATGGATTTTATCTAACTTTTCATCTGTTGGATTGATGCAAAGATCTACATCATATAAAGATAAAATTTCTAACGGCCTTAAACCAAACATGGGATTATTTTCATATCCAATTTTAATGGCATCAGATATCTTGCTATTTAATTCTGATATTGTACCGGTTGGAAAAGATCAAAAACAGCATTTAGAAATGACTCGCGATATTGCAATTAAGTTCAATAATATTTTTGGTGATATTTTTACAATACCTGAAATCGAAATAGATGATAGTAATGACATTATTGTAGGAATAGATGATCAAAAAATGAGTAAATCTTATAATAATACAATACCAATTTTTGGCGATCATGATTCAATAAATAATCAAGTCATGAATATTGTAACAGACTCAGCTGGTTTAAATGATATCAAGGATACAAATACACCTCTCTTCAAAATCTATTCTCTTTTTTTAGATGACAAACCAAAAAAAGAATTGCATGAAAGATATAATACTCCAGGGTTAAAGTATATGGAAGTCAAAAAAGAGCTTGTAGATGTAATCATAAACTATTTTGCACATCAGAGAAAGAGAAGAGATGAATTAATAGCAAATGAAGACAAAGTAAATGACTTAATGAATTTAGGAAAAACAAAAGCTCAAAAAATTGCTCGTGAAACACTATCTCATGTAAAACAAGCAGTTGGCTTATTATAAATGTTTAATATTAGATTAGAAAATTTTGAAGGTCCTTTAGATTTATTGCTCTATTTTATCAAAAGAGATAAAATTGATATTTATGATATTCCAATCACAGAAATAACCAATGAATATATTCAAGTTATTGACGAAGCAAAAAAATTGGATGTTTCTGTAGCCGGAGAATTCCTTTTCATGGCCTCTATGTTGCTTAGAATTAAAACCCAAATGCTTTTACCTAGACAGATTGACGAAGAAGGACTAGACATAGATGATCCAAGAATTGACTTAGTTGCTCAGCTAGTCGAATATAAAAAATATAGAGATCTTGCACATAAGCTTAGAAATCTTCACGAAAATAACAAAGATTCATTTTTTAGATCATCTGCTAAAATTGTATATGACCAATCTCCTGAAGTATCTGATTTTTTAAAAGAAGTAAGTCTTTTTGATATATCAAAGATTTTTAAGGATGCTATTGATAATGCTCCCACACAAGATTCTTTTAAAATTTATAAAGAAATAGTTTCTCTAACAGACCAGAAAAAATTTATTATGGAGAGTTTCGAGGGTAATGAAGTAGTCTCTCTAAAAAAAATAGTTAAAAAACTTGAAACAAAAATAGAAATAATTGTTACATTTCTTGCACTATTGGAAATGATAAAACAGTCTGAAATTTTATGTACTCAGAAAAAAATATTTCAAGACATTGAAATTAAATTAACTATTGCAAAGGCATGACAAAAAATCAACAAATTATAGAAGCACTTTTTTTTGTGTCAACTGTACCGCTAGAACAAAAAGATATTAACAAAGTTTTTGGAAAAGAAAATTCTCTCGTTCTTGATGATGAGGTGAAACACTTAAATCATTTTTATGAAAAAAGCTCATTTTATATTAAAGCTATTGGAAGCGGTTTTATGATGGTCAGTAAGAAAGATTTTGAACCTTTTATTTCAAAATTAATTCCTTCAAAAAAACTAATGCTGTCAAATGCTGCTTTAGAGGTGTTGGCAATTATTGCATATAAACAGCCAATTTCAAGAATTGATGTTGAATCTATTAGAGGGGTAGATTGTAAGGGTGTTATTAAAAATCTTCTATCTAAAAATCTTATCAAAATTCAAGGCAGGGAAGATTCAATTGGTAAAGCATTACTGTATAAAACTACTGATGATTATCTAAAACATTTTGGTATAAGCAACTTAAAAGATATGCCCACACCAGATGAAGTATCTGAGTTAGTTGAATCCGAAACCTTAGCATAAAATGAAATTGTTTAAAGCGATATCGTCTTCCGGCGTATTGTCTAGAAGAAAGTCAATGGATTCTGTAAAAGAGGCAATGGTAACTGTTAATGGTAAACTAATTCTTGATCCTTCGTTTGAAATTCAAGCCAACGATGATATTAGATTAGATAATCAAAAAATTAAACTCAATTCAGATCTAACAACGATTTTATTAAATAAGCCAAAAGGGTATTTGTCCACGAAGTCGGACGAGAAAAATAGAAAGACAATTTTTGAGTTAATCCCAAATAAACCTCCACTAAATCATATAGGAAGACTAGATATGGATACTACTGGAGCAATACTTTTGACTAATGACGGTAATTTGGCTCAATTTTTAATGCACCCAAAAAATAAAATTGAGAAAGAATATGTTGCAACTTCAGACCAGTATATAAATGATAAAACTATCAATAAGGTGCGAAAGGGAATTTTTATTGGATCTAGTCAAAAAGGAAAAGCTAAAATAGTTTCTCAAGAAAAAAGGAAAGGGAAAGTAGAAATAAGATTGATTTTAAAGCAGGGTAAAAAAAATGAAATCAGAAGAATTTTTAAATTTTTAGACTTAAATCTATTTTCTTTAAAAAGATTAAGAATTGGAGAAATCAACTTAGGTAGTTTGCCGTTAGGTAGCTGGAGATTGCTTTCAAAAAAAGAACTGAAATATTTATCTAATTTGCAGTCAAAATAGAATAATCTTAAACATCTTGGTATTTGTTTAAAGAAAAACTAACTTTCTGAGCATTTTTATGGTTATTACTATTGATGGAGCTGCAGGTGTTGGTAAAACAACTACCGCAAAAGAATTAGCTAAGGAGCTAGGGTATCAATATTTTGATACTGGTGCAATGTATAGAGCAGTTACGTTCTATTTTTTGGCTGAGGAGGTTGATTTACAGTCTTCAAACAATATCAATAAATCACTTAAAGCCATGAATTTGCAAATAGATTTTTTATCAGGAAGTGAAATGATTTTATTGCTTGATGAGAAAGATATTAGCTTGAAAATTCGTAATCAAGAAGTTACAAGTCATGTTAGTGCAGTAAGTGCTTTGAAGGAAGTTAGAGAAATGATGGTTTCCATTCAAAGATCTACTACCAGAAAAGGTAATTTCATTGTTGAAGGTAGAGATATAGGATCAGTGGTATTTCCTGATGCAAAATATAAATTTTACCTAACTGCAGATTATGATATTAGAGCAAAAAGAAGGTTGGCTGATTTTGAAAAAATAAATGAGGCCAAAAATATTAACATAATAAAAGAGGATTTGATTGTTAGAGATAAGTATGATAGCACTCGTAAACTATCTCCATTAACAAAACCTGATGGTGCTATAGTAATAGATACTTCAGAATGCTCAGTCAAAGAGCAAGTAAATCAAATTCTTACACATATAGAGAGATAAAATGAACGATAAATTAGAAAATAAAGAACAAGAAATTACTCAAGAAACTGTAGTAGATGAAAAGGTTAAAATTGAAGCAACAACAGAGGAAGAAGTTGTTGAAACTCCGCCTGAAGTCAAAGTAGTTAAGGGCGTTGAAGAAAAAACATCTAAGAAAAAAATTAAAGATTATTTAAGCAAAGACTTATTTGCTGATATTAAAAGAATATCATTTACAAATGACTCCAATTCATTTAATAATAAAACTGACGTTTTGTCTGAAGAGTATCAAGGTACATTTAATGATATTTCCGAAAATCAAATTATTTCTGCCAAAGTTATTGGAATTAGTGATAGCGATGTTATGGTAGATATTGGATTTAAATCAGAAGGACTAATCAATCGTTCAGAGTTTAATAAAGATCTTCCTGAGATAGGTTCTAATATTGATATATTTTTAGAAAAGTTTGAAGATGCTGATGGAAATATCACACTTTCAAAGTACAAAGCAGATTTTATCAAACGTTGGGATGAATTAAAACATATTTGCGATAATGCTGAACCAGTTAAAGGTAAAGTTGTCAAAAGAGTTAAGGGCGGTCTTGTTGTTGACCTTGGAGTCATACAAGCTTTCTTACCAGGCTCTCAAGCTGATGTACAACCCATCAAAAATTTTGATGATTTGATTGGTCAAGAATTTGATTTTCAGATTGTAAAAGTCGATGAAATGAGAAAAAATCTTGTGGTTTCCAGAAAAGCTATTCTTGAAGAATCGCTTAACGAAAAAAGACAAGAATTAATGACAACTATTGAGGTTGGTGCTTCTTTAGAGGGAGTTGTCAAAAATATTACTGATTTTGGTGCTTTTGTTGATCTTGGAGGAGTTGATGGTTTGATTCACATAACAGATTTTTCATGGGGAAGAATTAATCACCCATCTGAGATAGTATCTATTGGTGATAATATTAAAGTACAGGTTATTGACTTTAACAAAGAAACATCAAGAATTTCTCTTGGATTAAAACAACTTGTAGATAATCCTTGGGAGACTATTCCTGACAAATTTAAAGTTGGAGATGTGGTCCAAGGTAATATAGTAAGTATCATGAATTATGGAATCTTCATTGAGCTTGAAAAAGGGATAGAAGGTTTAATTCATATATCTGAAATTTCATGGACCAAAAACGTCCAGAATTTGCAAGATTCTTACAAAGTTGGTGACTCAATTGAATCAAAAGTATTGTTTGTTGATGCAAAAGAGCAAAAAATTAGCTTGGGTATCAAACAGTTATCTGACGATCCATGGAAAACTATTACTGACCATGTTAAGATTGGAGATAAAAAATCTGGCACTGTTAATAAGGTAACTAAATTTGGTGCCTTCGTATCGTTAACAAATGAGCTTGAAGGTTTTGTTCGAACTACTGATTTTCATTGGACAAAGAATCCTTCCCATCCTAAAGAGTTTGTAAATGAAGGAGTAACTCTTGAATATGTCGTTTTGGATATTCTTGAAAAAGAAAGAAAAGTTCTATTAAGTGTTAAAGACTTAATTGAAAATCCTTGGTCTGATATAGAATCAAAATTCAACTCTGGTGATAAATTATCAAGTTCATTTGAAAGAGTGAATGATTCAGGAGTTATTGTTAAGTTACAAGATGATATTGAAGGTTTTATCCCTATGAGTAAAATATCTAAAGAGCAGAAAAAAGATGTTATTAGTTCTCTCAGTGATGGTGATAATTTAGATGTGCTTGTAGTTGAGGTGAAGTCAGATGATAAAAATATTACCTTGATGCTTGATGATTCAAATGTTAACGATTAATACCAGACAATTCAAAAGAGTTACTTACTCTTTTGTAATAGCTTTTGTTTTTTGGTTTTTCATTAAAAGTGAAGATATATATTCTGTCAACACTAATATTCCTTTAGTAGCTAGAAATCTTCAAGAGCAAAAAACATATAAAGAAGAAGTCCCTGAGAACATCTTTGTTACTTTAAAAGGTTCTGGAAGATCTTTTATTTGGTTAAGACTTTTTAATAGTTTTTATGAAGATGACTTTAAAGCTGTTATTGATTTAAGTAGTATTACTGATGAGTATGATTTTGAGCTGGATACATACTATAAAGAAAATCCCGAGAAAATTGTATTACCTGAAGCTTTGGATCTTCAATTTATTGAAGTTTTATCGCCAAGAAATATTCAAATTAAGCTTCAAAGATATTTAGTCAAAAAGGTACCTATTCAATCACAAATATTAGTTTCTACTGAACCTGGATATATTGCTTTAGAAGGAACTTTTTCTCCTGATTCGATCAGTATCGGAGGTCCAGAAGAAGCAGTCAATGCTATTGAATTTGTACAAACGGAGAAAGATACCCTCTTAAATTTAATTTCTTCAGTTGAAAATGATTGGTTAATATTAAACCCAAATAAGCTGGTTATTTATGACCCTAAAAAAGTTACTGGTTTTATTAATATCCAACCAATAAGCGAAACTATTGTAACAGGCATTCCAGTTCAACTTATCAATAAGCCAAATGATATAAATGTTTTTGTTAATCCAGCAACAGTAGCACTAACAATTGTTGGAGGACTCGATCAAATTACAGATATTCTTCCAAATGACATAGATGTTGTAATTGATTTTTCATTATGGAATTCTGATAAACAATTTTATTCACCTAAGATTAATCTCCCGGAATATCTAATAGAGTGGAAAGATTTATCTCCAAGTAATTTAGAGATTCTAGTTATTAAAGAAATTAATTGATTATTTTAGGAATAGAAACATCTTGCGATGAAACAGGAGTTGCTATTTGTAGCAACTTCAAAATACTATCAAGTTATACTAAAACACAATCTATCCATCAGCAGTTCGGAGGTGTTGTACCGGAGATTGCTTCAAGAGAACATGAAAAATATCTTCCAAGAATAACAAAAAAGGTTTTAAAAGATGCTAATATCAAATTTAAAGATATTGATGCAATCGCAGTAACAAATGGTCCTGGATTGATGGGATCACTATTGTCTGGAATAAGTTTTGCTAAAGGTATTTCATACGGATTGGATGTCCCAATTATTCCAATAAATCACTTAGAAGCACATTTAAACTCCGTATTTATAGAGCACGAAGAGCTCGAACCTCCATTCATTAATTTATTAGTTTCGGGTGGACATACTCAGCTTTGGTTAGTGAAAAATATGTTTGAGTATGAACTTCTTGGTGAAACATTAGATGATGCATGCGGTGAGGCTTTTGACAAAGGTGCAAAAAAATTAAACTTGAATTATCCAGGCGGTCCAGAAATAGAAAGAATGGCAACTTCAGGTGATAAAAACTTAATTAATTTTCCTAGGCCAATGATTCATGATAATTCATTTAATTTTAGTTTCAGCGGTCTTAAAACCTCTTTGATAAATTGCGTAAATCAGGATAAATATAATTTTGATGATATTGCTGCCAGCTATCAAGAAGCAATAGTAGATACATTAATTGCAAAATTTGAAAAGGCTATGAATCAATATTCTGTTAAATCTGGTATAATTTGTGGCGGAGTTGCTGCCAATAAGCGCTTGAGGGAAAAATTAGACAAATTAGATAAGAATATTATCTATCCTTCAATGAAATACTGTACGGACAACGCAGACATGATAGCTTATTTAGCTGAGCATAAATTCAAAAAAAATAAAGTTGATTTATCAAAAGATTTTAGCGCTTATTCAAGAGGAATGGTTCTTTAATTATGAAAAGTAGTCAATCATACATTTTATGGTTATCAATTGCTACTGCTATAGGAGCAGCAATTTATGTTAATTCTCTTTCTTTCTTTACAAAAGATGAACCTATTTTATCAGATAGTATTATTCAGGAAATACCCGAATTGAGTTCTATTAAAGATGAAGTAGATATATCTATAAATAATGTTTTAATATATCCAAATCAATATGATAAAAATTCAATTTATATTGATACTGAAATTTCAAATATGAATGGAGAAGGTAGTATTCAAATAGCTCTAACTAATAATGGCAACTTAGTTGCATCGAGTGAAATCGCTCTTAAAAAAAATACATCAAATTTTTCTCAATCATTTCTTATTTCTGAAAAGATAAACTTCAATAAAGATTTTGAGATTAGTATTTCAGCTATTAATTCTGAAAAAGATATTTCTAACAACAGATATTCTTTTAAAAGCTCTCTAAAGATTGAAAAACCTAAAGTTGCTATCTTAACAGGAAAATTAAATTTTAATACTCCATTTATTTTAAATAATATTAATGCTGACTTCTCACATTATTATCCAGATCCAATTAATGGAGATTTAGATATAACAAATTTTTGGTTTAATAAATATGATATTATTATTCTAGACAACTTTCCAATTAAGCCTATATCGGATAAGTGGCTGAATTTATTTTTAAAGAAAATTTACAGTGAAAAAAGTTCATTAATTATTAATGCTCATCAAGATAGAGACTTCATTTCTCTAGAGAAATTTTTGCCAATATTTGGGTTGAAATTAAAAAATCAAAGTGAGTTGGAAGCTATTCGACCATTTACTAGATTTTCTAAAGATTCTTTTAAATCTTCACTTATTTTGACAAATGATTTTTATAATATATCAAAAAATAATTTAGAAAATTTTAATGATACAGTTGAATGGATTTTATCAGATAGTGAAGTAAAGTATTCTTTTTTTCTTGGTAGTAAGTATAATACAGTAGAAAAACCCTTTTTATTCTATGGATATTCAAATGTAATTGATAATGAAATTCAAACTTTAATTGCTAAAATAATCAAAGATCAAGAGATTGTAAAAGAGGTTAAATTATTATATAATCCAATTTCCGGATATTACTTTAGCTCAGTGCAACTTAAAAATACTGGAGAGTATCTCATAAATATTATGAATGGAGTCAAATTAGTTGATACTATAAATGTTAATTTATACGATTAATTGAGTAAATTAATTGAATGTTAGATATAAAAAAAATTAGAAATAATAGTAATGAGGTAACGCAGTCCCTTGTTAGAAAAGATAAAAATTTATCTATTAATCATATATTAAGCTTAGATAATGATTTAAAATCCTTAACAACTGAGCTAAATAATCTTCAAGCGGAGCAAAATAGCAAATCTAAAGAAGTTGGTATTTTAAAATCAAAAGGAGAATCTACAGAGTTAGTCTTTAAGGACCTGAAGGTGTTGTCTGATAAAATAAAAGATTTAGAAAAAGAGCAAAGAAGTCTATCATCTAATTTAAAAAATGCCTTATTAGAAATACCTAATACTCCCCATGAAACTTCTCCCGATGGATTATCTGAAAAAGACAATATTGTAGTTTCTGAAAAAGGAGTCAAAAAAGATTTTAACTTCGAAATAAAAGACCACATTGAACTTGGTAAACAATTGGATATTCTTGATTTTGAGGTTGCAGCTAAAATGTCTGGCAGTGGTTTTCCTCTTTATAAGGGAGATGGCGCTCTTTTAGAAAGAGCTCTAATTAACTTTATGATAGATTATCATCTAAAAAACTTTAACTATACTGAATTCTTTACTCCATACTTAGTAAAACCAGAATCTGCTGTTACAACAGGTCAGTTACCTAAATTTTCAGAAGATATGTACCATATTGAAAAAGATGATTTGTTTTTAATTCCAACTGCTGAAGTACCTTTAACAAATATTCACAAGGATGATATCCTAAAAGTGAAGGATTTACCAAAATATTATCTTGGGTATTCAAGTTGCTTTAGAAGAGAAGCAGGTTCATATGGAAAAGATACTAGAGGGCTTTTAAGAGTGCATCAATTTAATAAAGTTGAATTAGTAAAATTTGTTGAACCTGAAAATTCTTATAAGGAATTAAAATTATTAGTTAAGCAAGCAACGAATATACTTGGTTTGTTAGAACTTGATTACCGAATAATTGAATTATGTACAGGAGATTTAAGTTTTGCAGCAGCTAAGTGTTTTGATTTAGAGGTTTGGGCTCCAGGTGAGAAAAAATGGCTTGAAGTATCATCGTGTAGTAATTTTGAAGACTTTCAATCGAGAAGAGGAAATATCAGATTTAAAAATAATGAAGGAAAGCTTGATTTTCTGCATACATTAAATGGTTCGGGATTAGCAACTCCAAGAATTTTTGCTGCTTTTATAGAGACTCATCAAAATGAAGATGGCACTATAAGTATACCTGATTGTCTTCAGCCTTATATGGGTAAATCGGAGATAAAATAATTGCGCTTAATATGGATTTATTTAAATCTAATTTTTTGGACATTTCTTTTTGGGTTTAGTTCGTTCATTGTAATTTCAATTTCTAGAAGAAAGAATTTTTTTAAGTTTTTTGGACTAATTTGGGGAAAGACTTTATCTTTAATACTCAATGTTAAACTTACTGTCAAAGGTAAAAATAATTTGTCCAGTCATGGGAACTATATATTCTCAGCTAACCATGCCTCACTCATTGATATACCTTTATTATTAATTGCAACTAACAGATATACGGTATTTATTGCAAAAAAAGAATTAAGCAAAATCCCTATTTTTAAATCCATCTTAGATAAAGCCGGATTTATATTTGTTGATCGACAAAATAATAAGAATGCAATAGAATCAATGAATAATTTTACCAGAGAAATTAAAAAAATCCCAAGGTCTATTGGAGTCTTTCCAGAAGGAACTCGCACAGAAGATGGAAAGTTGAAAGAGTTCAAAAAAGGAGCTAGCGTGTTAAGTATAAATACAAAAATACCAATTGTACCAGTAGCTATATCGGGAAGTTTTAAATGGGCAAAAAAAAGATTATTTGATTTCTCTAGAAGTGAAATTATTATTGAATTTGGCAAACCTATCAATCCAGAAAATTTTACTTATAGTGACAGAGATGATTTAACAAATTTAATTAAAAACAGTATTGATAAAATGATGAGAGCTTAATATGAAATATTCAATTACACATAATTTAGAACATATTAATTTGTTAAAAAATGAAGCAAAAAAAATAGTTTTCACTAATGGGTGTTTTGATTTATTACATGTAGGTCATATCCGATACTTATCGAAAGCAAAGGAGTTAGGAGATTATTTAATTGTTGGATTAAACTCAGATAAATCAGTCAAGAATCTTAAGGGTGAAAACAGACCTATTAATATTTTTGAAGATAGAGCTAAATTGTTAATGGCGCTCACATCAGTCGATATGGTTTTAGTATTTGAGGAACAAACTCCCAAAAATTTGATACAAGAAATACTGCCAGATATTCTTGTGAAAGGTGGTGATTATAAAATTGAGGATATTGTAGGCTCAAATACCGTAATTAAAAACGGAGGAAATGTAAAAGTTTTACAATTTCATGAAGGCTACAGTAGCTCTAGCTATATAAGTAAAATAAAAACCCTAACTTGATTATCAGAGTTATTACAAATAATTTCACGACTTTATGACAAAAAAATATATAATAGTTGCCTTAGCATTATTCTCAGCTGCCTTTGGACAAAATCTTTCAGAAAAGCCAAAAAAACCATTTATGAATACTGATGATATTTCTTTCCTTGGAACATCAAACCGTATAACATCCATACTTGACGAAGCTAAACAGTTTTTATCAGATGCTATAATTGCAGATGTCAATTTGGATACAGTAGAAGTAGTATATAATATTAAAAAAGTTTTTGACCTTATGTCAGATGTTGAACAACTAGGCGTCAGAGAAGAGTTGGATAAAATTGAATTTGAAAAATTTCAAACTGATTTTGTTAAGATCTATACAACTAGACTAAATACCATAAATAGTTCAACTCAATTTCTTACAGCAGATCTAATAAAACGAGATATCGAAGAATATACTTCAGAAAATGAGTCTGTTGAGATGGGATTAACAAAGTTTACAATTATTGATGATAGAGAAGGCCATATCCCTCTTGTCTCAAATTCACAGGTAGAAAGCTATATTAGATATTTCCAAGGCAAGGGAAGAAAAGGATTTAATGTTTGGTTAAAAAGGTATGTTCAGTATAAAGATATTATTTTACCCATATTAGACGAATATGATTTACCTGAGGAATTAATTGTTGTTTCGATGATAGAGGCAGGTTTAGACCCTAAAGCTGTATCTAGAGCTCAGGCTGTTGGATTATGGCAATTTATGTATTCTACTGGTAAGGAATATGGTTTAAATAGAAATTGGTATATAGACGAAAGACAAGATCCAATAAAATCTACGCATGCTGCAGCAAAATACTTTAAAGATCTTTATAAAGAATTTGATGATTGGTATTTAGTTTTAGCTGCATACAATGGAGGGTGGGGTAGACTGAATCGCGCATTAAAGCTTCATGAAACATCTGATTATTGGCAACTATATTCATTACCACAAGAAACAAAGAATTATATACCTTATTATTTATCTGCAGCAATAATTGTAAAAAATCCTGAAAAATATGGTTTTAAAATTCCCAGATCAAATCCTCTTAAGTATGATGTAGTCCAAATTGAAAAGAGCGCAGATTTGACAGTTATAGCTAAAGCTGCAGGAACTAAACTTAGTACAATAAAGAGGTTAAATCCTGAACTGAGACAACCTGCAACACCAAATAATGGCCCATATTCATTAAATATTCCAGATGGTAAAAAAGATATTTTTTATAAAAAATTTAGTGAAATTCCAGAGGATAGAAAGTTTGCTTTTCAAAAAGTAGAGCATAGAGTTCAAAAAGGTGAGAATTTAATTTCTATTGCTTCTAAATATCGAGTATTAGTTGCTGATTTACAGACAATAAATAATATTTCTAATATTAATAAGCTTTCAATCGGTCAAAGGTTAAAGATTCCAGTTAAAGGTGGACTTTATTCGAATTATCCTGAAAAAATTATATATTCTGTTAAAACTGGTGATACACTCGGACATATAGCTGAAGAGTTTAATACTAGAGCTAGTGAAATTAGAAAATGGAATAATATGGGATCAAAATCTGTTATTTACCCTGGTCAAAAATTATCTTTATTTGTAAAAGGACAACCAGTTAAGGATAGTCCAAAGAAAAATGTTTATATTGTCAAGACCGGTGATAGTTTGGGCAAGATTGCTAAGAAAAATAGCACTACTGTAGCAAAAATTAAAAGTTGGAATAGTATGAAATCTTCTACAATTTATCCTGGTCAAAAACTAACAATTTATTTTGAATGATTAAGCAAGATATAGTAGACAATGTAGCAAGCGCTACTGGGCTTACGAAGGTAGAGGTGGAAGCTGTACTTAATGAGTCTTTTAGTGAAATAATTAAAGCATTAAGTAGTAATGATAAAATAGAATTGCGAGGATTTGGTACATTCAGTGTTAAGCATAGACTGCCTAAAAAGGCAAGAAATCCTAAGACTGGAGATCCAATTTTCTTGCCTGAGAGATATGTACCAGTTTTTAAGCCATCAAAGTTTATGAAGAAAACAGTAAATGAAAAATTAATCGAATATTAAGGAGCAATAAATGCCTTGCGGTAAAAAAAGAAAAAAAAGAAAAATGAATACTCATAAACGTAAAAAACGTTTAAGAGCAGATAGACATAAGAAAAAAAATAAATAATTAAAATGCAAGTCAAGAGTTTTGCTATATGGGCTAATGCAGAAAAAGAAAAAGTTCCTGCGTTAGTCCAAAACGCTTTGCAATGGGCTAGTGAAAATAATATAAATGTTCATTTAGCCGATCGCCTAAAAAGTATTAGCATCGATGGTGATGTTTCATATTTTTCTACCCAAAATCCACCAGAAGTAGATTTCCTTCTTTGTTTAGGAGGAGATGGTACTCTTATATCCGGTGTAAGAATTTTTTCTAATCCATCAGTTCCTGTAATTGGTGTTCATTTAGGAGGACTGGGATTTTTAGCTCAAATTACTCCAGAGGTGTTGATTGATAAATTAGAAGCAGTTAAGAATAATGAATTTAAAATTCAAGATAGATTGGTTTTATCTGCTAAAATTTCAGACAATAATAATTCTTTTTATGCTGTCAATGATTTTGTAGTTCAAAACGAAACGTCGTTTAGAGTAACGTCCTTGTCATTATTTATAGACAACCAACATGTAAGCGACTACAAGTCCGATGGAATTATAATAAGCACTCCAACAGGGTCAACTGCATATTCTTTATCTTCAGGGTGGACCAATTGTTCAACCAGATGTTTTCTCAATTATAGTAACAACCGATATGCACCGCATTCTCTTACATCGAGACCTCTTGTGTTGCCACCTGATGTTGAAGTTGAATTCAGGTTTAATGCTGATTCTGAAAAAAATCTTAACCTTATTGTTGACGGGCAGAATATTATCAAACTTCACAAGTCAGTCTACGGTGAGACTATCTCAAGCTAAGCATCATTATAAAATTTATCACTTTTCAAAGATTATAATTACTATGAGACCCCTCAAAAACAAAATGATTTGGGGAAAAAGAGGGTCATAAAAAAAAGGAAATCAAAAAAATGTCAAAAAAAATATCAACAGATCAAATTAAATCAAACTCAGAGCCAACGTTTCAGAAGATAAACATACAAAAGTTGTAAGAAATGCAATGATTAAAACTAGTTCTAGCGAACTTTCAATGGATTGGGATAGAGTATAGAAAGATAGATCACTCTTTTTCTCATGTTGTGACCGGAGAAATGCCCTGCTACTAATCAAAAATCAAGTGGAAGGTGTTGGGGTTTTGCTGGATTGAATCTTTTTAGAATTTATTTAGGAAGAAAACACAACTTGAAAGATTTTCAATTTTCTCAAAGCTATTTTATGATTCTGGGATAAGCTAGAAAAAGCAAACTATTTTTTGGAGTCAATTCTATCAACGCTTGACAGAAAAATCAGACAGCAGAATTATTATGCATTTACTTCAAACACCAACTGAAGCTGGCGGACAGTGGGATATGTGGGCAAACTTAATTAAGAAGTATGGCGTGATACCGCAAGCTGAAATGTCGGAAATCATTTTCCTCAAGCCAGTCTTCTGAAATGAACAAGATGCTGTCAAGAAAGTTAAGAGAGAACGCACATGATTTACGTAAAAAATCTACGGAAGGATCTTCAAATGATGATTTAAGCAAATTGAAAAATCACATGATTGAGGAAATCTTTAAAATGCTAACTATGCATCTAGGAACTCCTCCAGAAACTTTTGATTGGCAGGTCACGAGATAAGGATAAAAAGATTTAGAAGATTTGAAAATTTAACACCGCAATCTTTTTATCAAGAAACATGTTGGATTAAATCTTGATGACTATGTTTGCTTGATAAATTGTCCGATGAGCGATAAAAGAGTATAATCAAGATTTATACTGTAGAGCACTATAGGTAATGTGGTAGGAGGGCAATGCAATTAGATATCTTAATGTTGAAAGCAGCACTATGAAAGAAGCCTGTATTAAATCAATCAAAGGATGACAATCCTGTGTGGTTCGGTTGCGATGTAGGAAAGCATTTTCATAGGGATTTAGGGGTGATGGACACAGAATTATTTGACTACGAAATGTTTTATGATACAGGTTTTAAAATGAATAAAGCCGAAAGACTAGAGTATGGTCCAAAGCCAAATGACGCATGCCATGCTATTTCACTGGTGTTGACTTAGATGAAGAATCAAAATGCAGTAAAATGGAGAGTAGAAAATAGCTGGGGTGACAAAGGCGGGAATAAAGGATACCATATTATGACTGATAAGTGGTTTGATGAGTATAATTATGAGATTGTTGTCCATAAAGACTATATATCAGATGAGCTAAACGAAATTTTTGAATCTGGAGAAGCAATTCCATTAAAAACCATGGGATCCTATGGGCGCATTAGCAAAATAAATGGATACTTTAAGTCATGCGCTGTGGGGGGTAGTGGACTTTTTGGATACAGAGGACATTGGAAGTTAGCCATTTTTTTTGGTGCAATGCCGGATCTGGTATCGTTTGGAGTTCTGTTTGTTGTAAGGTTTTTTAGCGGTTCTTTGAAATATGGAGGATTGCCAACCTTAGAAAGCTTAAAACAGCTTGAGCCATTTCCAGATTGGCTCTTTTTTATGGATAATTTATCCCACAGTTTTTTTAACAGCTTTTATTAGTGATTGTGAATTAGCAGCAAAATTTAAAAAAGAGTTAGTTTGGCCTATGTTAGCATGGCCTTTCCATATTGTTTTAGATTTCCCATTTCATACGAAAGAATTCTTTCCAGTGAAAATTTTTTGGCCTTTATCAGATATGCATTTTGATGGAATTTCATGGTCTAGCTCCGGAAGTGATAATACCAAATTGCGCAGGAATAATTTTATTATATATTTATAGATATAAAAATCTATCTAAGTCTAAAAATTGAGGAAAATAAGTTTTTGATAATGTACCCCGCCATTTTTGGATTTTCTTTTAGCCTTCTAATAGAATAGTCATACCAATTATCTCCATAGGGAAGATAGACTCGAACAGTATTTCCATCATCCATAAGTTGTTTAAGTTTTTTACGCATTGGTACACCGTGTAATACCTGAAATTCAAACCTATTTTTAGGAACATTATTTTCTTTCAACCATGAACATAGAGGCTGTCTATCAAGTTTTCGTCATGCGTTGCTATACCAACATAAGATCCCTTTTGAATGGCTTCTTTAACAAGCTTGATATAATTGTCTCTAATACTT